>JAZSCX010000081.1:0-2638 GCA_045530865.1 Candidatus Avilachnospira sp. | reverse complement strand
CCGGCATCCCCATCCAAGCCGGTAACGAAGAAGGCAAGAGCGGCACCACCGCGCTGAACTTCCACATCACCGTGCCGACTCCCACCACTGCCGCCGAGCGCGCGGTGCTGGAAGCAGCCGTGAAAAACTGCCCCGTAGGAGCCGCCTTAGCCCCCACGGTTGAAAAGAAGATTTCCTGGACATGGGCTGAATAAGCCCGAAGGCTAACAAGACAGAAGACACAAACCATAGAGAGAAAGGGACCGGGAGGGGCAAGTGTGTGGCCTCTCCCGGTTTTCCTTTCCCCTGCCCCTGCATGACATTGTCGGACAAAAATCGCACACCGAAATGAATCTAGTGCTTAGGACATAAATAAGACACCGTAATTTTAATAAGGTGCCCAACGTGAGCTAATAAGCACATCAGCATGCCAGGCGGAGCGTAGCGAAGCCTGGCATGCTGATGTGCAGCGCCGGTCCGAGGGGGAGGCAAGCTATTCAACCGGTAACTCATCATCCAGCGGATTATCGTATCGAATCTTTTCAAAGATTACATTAAGCGCTTTCTGCAACAATTGGGAGATGTGGGTGAAGTTGATACGCTTCATCTTTGCCCTGATATCCTCTTTCTCTCCTTCTTCTACGCTCGCACAATCCAATATGCGTTCGATTGGTGTTCTGACTTTATCGTATACGCGTTTGTATCTCCCCGTTGTTGGATTTAAAACTCTACCTCTCAAAACTTTGCAGGGAATCATGTAATTCCGTCGGATGTTATTCAATTCGTAGATTTTATTCATTTCTTCTACGAACCGATATTCGTCTAATCGAAAACGAGCAAACAGTTCGCGTACATGGGTTCGGTTCTTCTGTTCTGCATGGGCGTTATCATTCTTCATATGCGGTCGGGAATGTGTCAGCTTGATTCCTCGCTTGTCCCTCCAATATCTGATAGCATGATAATTCAAAAACTCTCCCCCATTATCAACATTGATGCTGATGACCTTGAAGGGGGTATGCATTACGCAGTAGTCAAAAGCTTCTTTCATACCCTCAAATCCTTTATTCCAGACCGCTCGGTTCAGTGTAAAACCGGTGTATATATCAGTCCATGTAAGAGTCCAGACGAAACTACCTGCCGTACTGCGCCCTCCATGTGCAACTGTATCCATGCATATATACCCCGGACCATCTACTTTCCGTATAGGTTCCACCAGTTCTATGCCTTCCTGGATAGTGGCACTCCTTAACCAGTTCCTAACTGGCTGCTCTTTGCATCTGTACGCCTTAAGCGCCCGCTCCAGCGTCTTGTAACTTACAGACGAAATGCGCTTTATCTGTTTTTCACTTAAAGGCTCTTCCAAGGTCGAACTGTAATCTGTCAACCATCGGTGAATGTTTTGTTGCAGATATTCCGCGTTTGTGTAATGGCTTAGTGCCCATATGTGTCGGACAAGATCTACATCCTCGCCCGTCAGTTTGATGGGGGCTCCCCGCTTTTGTACAGTTTTCCGTTTCTTGCTGTTCAATAGCTTGATGAGGTGTTTTCTATCATACCCTGTTTCTTCTGACAAACGGTCTAAAAAGAGGCCGCGAGCCTTCTTCCCCCTCAGTAATCGATACTCTCTTCTTGCCTGAAGAAGCAGAACTGTGGCATCCTGTTGTTTTATTTTTAAGACCATACACACATTATAGTGTGTATTTTTGTCCGCGCTATTCTTTTCTGCCCCCAATTTTTGCCTTTCGGTGTGCATATTTTTGTCCGAATGCGCATTGTTGTGTGCGTGGCTGTTTAAACTTGTAAAAAATGCTGGATGTTGTACAATAACCAATATGCGTATAAAATATTTCCTGCCACTGCTGGCGTGTGGCCTTACTTTCGCCAGTGAAAGTTTTGAAACTCTGCCGACTGGCCCGTTAAGTTCTCAGCCGATTGAGTGCGGTGTGCTGTCTGCCCAGCCCGGGCATGCCGTGGTGCTGCAGAAGCTTGCTCGCACTGGCAAAAAAGCACTGCACATCCAAGGCGGAGACAATCGCACGGCCCGGCTTGAGTTGAAAACTCCCACGACGGATGCTGCACAGCTTTCCTTGTGGCTGCAGAGATGGACAAATAACGGAAGGTTCGTTTTCCGCATCATTGCCGAAACTGCTGCGGGGGATGTGGAGCTTGCCAGCGAACAGAAACTTCGCGCCGGTGGTTACAATGCCTCGGTGCAAGCGATTCTTCCTGCCGGCACGGCGGCGGTGCGCCTTGTCTGCACCAGTGTGGAAAAAGGAGGCGTTCTGGTAGATGATATTGAATTTTACACTGGAGCCATGAAGCTGACCTCGGCCGAGTTTGTGAATCCCGGCCCCCAGCCCCTGCTCAAGCGCGCTCCTATCAATGCCGTGTTCAGCTACCGGATGCAGACAACCGGCGCAGCCGACCCCTTGGAGGTAAATTGCGTCAGGCTCAAGGTGAGCCCGGCCAATGCTGTTGACGAGGTAACCATCCGCACCGGGAAGCCGGAACGCTCGGTTGATGGCACCATAGGGCCCAAGTTCCGCGTGGGTAAGGTCTATGGCAAAGCCAGGCCGGCAGCCGATGGCACGGTGACGATTCCCTGCAGCGGCACGCTGGAGCCGGGCGTGACGGAGCTCTGGGTGGATGCCCGCCCCTC
>JAZSCX010000043.1:0-3142 GCA_045530865.1 Candidatus Avilachnospira sp. | reverse complement strand
CGCCTTGCCGGGTTGGAACTAAGGCTTTGTGCTTCACGTTGTTTGCACAAGGCCAAGTTCCTGCCCAGCTTCTTCGCTCCCTTGCCTCCGCCACAGGCGGCGGTCGCTCGAAGCCCTATGTACCCCTCCTCCTAAGATGGGCATATGTCCGATCACAGCAAACGCCTGCAAAGGTGCGTTCTGGTTAGCACAGTGCCGATCAATCACACACAAATCGCCATGGAAGAAGTGCCTGCACTGTGAACGAAGGAGCGCATTGTGTTGATTGGCACACACTTTCACAGGTAACACAATTCACCCTTACGCATCATTTTCTTTTCCATACAAAAAACCCGTGATCTTGCGATCACGGGTTTTGGTCTCTGTTGTCAGAGGGGCATCAATAGAACTTCTTCTTGTTCTTGCGGGCAGCCTCGGACTTCTGCTTCCGCTTCAGGCTGGGGCTCACGTAATGCTCTCTCTTCTTGACCTCCTGAATGACGCCAGCCTTAGCGCAGGAACGCTTAAACCGCTTCAGAGCAGATTCCAGAGATTCATTTTCCTTCACGTGAATTTCAGACATTGATGTTTTCCCTCCCTCCAATGTACCCGGTTCGATCCAGAGCACTTTCAGGGCTGTTTCGATACAGCAGAATTTATTATAGTCATGACAAGCTCATTTGTCAAGAACTTTTTTATTCCGTCAAATTTTCCGTCCGATTATTTCACGATCAGGTTGACCAGCTTGTTCTTGACCACGATGGTCTTGCGAATCTGACCGCCCTGCTTCTCCAGCGCCTTGGCGATCTTCTCGTCGGCAGTCACGTTTGCCACCACGGTTTCTTCATCCAGATCGGCAGCCATCTGCACGGTGCCGCGCATCTTGCCGTTGATCTGCACTGCCACGGTGACTTCGTCATCCTTGCACTTTTCCTCGGAATAAGTAGGCCAGGGTTCATAGGCAATGGTATTATCATGACCCAGAACCTGCCAGATCTCTTCGCCCACATGAGGCGTGATACAGGACATCATCTTGATCAGGCCTTCGGCATACTCTCTGGGGCAGGTGCCGTTCTTGTAGACCTCGTTGACAAAGGTCATCATCTGGGCAATGGCGGTGTTGAAGCCCAGCACCTCAAAGTCGGAGGTGACCTTCTTGACGGTCTGGTGGTAGATCTTGGTCAGCTTGCCGTCATCGGTTTCGGTGATGTTTTCAGGCTCGGTGAAGAAGGTCCAGACGCGGTTGATGAACTTCTTAGCGCCGGCAACACCGGTGGAAGACCAGGGCTTGGAGACCTCCAGCGGGCCCATGAACATCTCATACAGGCGAAGGGTATCCGCGCCATAATCCCGGACGATATCACTGGGATTGACCACGAATTCGGGGAATCGCTTGCCCATCTTGATGCCGTTCTCGCCCAGAATCATGCCCTGATGCACCAGCTTCTTGAAAGGCTCCTTGACGGGGCTCAGGCCCTGATCGTACAGGAAGCGGTTCCAGATACGGGAATAGATCAGATGACCCACGGCGTGCTCAGGGCCGCCCACATACAGGTCGACGGGCATCCAATGCTTCAGCAGCTCGGGATCGCAGAATGCCTTGTCATTCTTGGGGTCGATGTAGCGCAGGAAGTACCAGGAGGAACCGGCAGAACCGGGCATGGTGGAGGTTTCCCGCAGACCCTTAATGCCGTTATTGTCATAGTGCTTCCACTCCTCGGCATTTTCCAGAGGCGCCTTGCCGCCGCGGCCCTTGTAGTCCTCCAGAACGGGCAGCACCAGAGGCAGCTCTTCATCAGGCAGGAATACAGTCTCGCCGTCCTCGGTGTAGACACAGGGAACGGGCTCGCCCCAGTAACGCTGACGGGCAAAGATCCACTCGCGGAAGTGGTAGTTGACCTTTCTTCTGGCAACGCCCATTTCTTCCAGCTTGCAGGTGATGGCTTCCTTGGCCTCTTCCACGGTCGGGCCGGTGAATTCCTCGGAGTTGATCAGCTTGCAGCCCTTGCCCAGATAATCCTGCTTCTCGAAAGCGCACTCGGTCACATCGCGGCCCTCGATGACCTGCAGCATGGGGATGTTATGGACAACGGCATACTCAAAGTCGCGCTGGTCATGGCTGGGAACGGCCATGACGGCGCCGGTGCCGTAGTTGCCCAGAACGAAATCGCCGATAAAGACGGGCACTTCTCTGCCGTTGACCGGGTTGATGGCGTACACACCCTTCAGGGGGCAGCCGGTCTTGGTCTTGCTGGCGTCGGTGCGGTCGATTTCGCTCTTCTTGGCAGCCTCGGCAATGTAAGCTTTCACTTCCTCCCGGTTTTCCACACGGTCCAGCAGGGATGCGGTGATCTTGCCGTCGGGAGCCAGCACCATGAAGGTGATGCCGTAGATGGTTTCGATACAGGTGGTATAGATGGAGAATTCGCCGCCGCCCACCAGCTGGAAGTCCACTTCCACACCGGTGGACTTGCCGATCCAGTTACGCTGGATCTCCTTGGTGGATTCGGGCCAGTCGATCTCGTCCAGACCTTCCAGCAGTTTTTCGGCAAAGGCAGGCTGGTCGATGACCCACTGCAGCATCATTCTCTTCTCAACGGGATAGCCACCGCGCTCGGACTTGCCATCGATGACTTCGTCATTGGCCAGCACGGTGCCCAGTGCTTCGCACCAGTTGACGGGCATTTCGATCCGCTTGGCGTAACCGGCCTCATAGAGCTTCTTGAAGATCCACTGGGTCCACTTGTAGAAATCGGGATCAGAAGTGGCAATGACCTTGGACCAGTCATAGTCGAAGCCCAGCTCCTTCAGCTGCTTGGAGAAGGTCTCGATGTTCTTCTGAGTAAAGCCGTTGGGATGGTTGCCGGTATCCACCGCATACTGCTCCGCAGGCAGACCGAAGGAATCGTAACCCATGGGATGCAGCACGTTATAGCCCTGCATGCGCTTCATGCGGGACATAATATCGGTGGCAGTGTAGCCCTCGGGATGGCCTGCGTGAAGACCCACACCGGAGGGATAGGGGAACATATCCAGCACATAGTACTTGGGCTTGGAGAAATCCCACAGATCGGTCGCGAAGGTATTGTTCTCTTCCCAATACTTGTGCCATTTTTGTTCAATTGCGGAAAAATCGTATTTCATTTCTCTCTCACCTTTTACT
>JAZSCX010000051.1:0-7288 GCA_045530865.1 Candidatus Avilachnospira sp. | reverse complement strand
CTTCTGCGGGAAAAGCCATTGCCGAAATCGGACAAGCTGCTGCGGTTTGCCGTGCTGATCCCCGCAAGAAACGAAGAAGCCTGCATCGCAGGCATTATTGAAAGCATTCAAAAACAGGATTATCCGCAGGATTTGATTGATATTTATGTGATTCCAAACAACTGTACCGACAGTACTGCCGCTGTAGCATTGCAGGCAGGCGCCAACATTATGACCGTTTCTGCCCGGGTAAACAATAAAGGAATGGCGCTAAATGAGGCGTTTTCCCGTCTTTTAAGGGCAAAAAATCATGGTGCTTACTGCGTTTTTGATGCCGATAACGAGGTAAATCCCGCTTTTTTCGCGGAAATGAACCGGTATTTAAGCCGTTTTCGGGCGGCAAAAGGCCGTATTTTCGCGAAAAATTCCCATGAAAGCTGGGTTTGCGCCTGCTATGAAACCTATTTTTGCAACGCAAATCTGCTTTTGAACCGTCCCCGGCATCGGCTGGGACTGTCCGCCCGCCTGATCGGCACCGGCTTTGCGGTGCGCCGGGATCTGATGGAAGAACTGGGCGGCTGGCACACAAACACCCTCACGGAGGACGCCGACTTTTACGCCATGCTTTCTGCCCGGGGCGAGCGGATCGCTTTTGTGCCGCAGGCCATTACATACGATGAGGAGCCCCTGACCTTCCGGGAATCCATCATCCAGCGCAGGCGGTGGATGAGCGGCATCATGGAGGTCTGCCGAAACCGTGCCGGACAGCTTGTTCGCGGTATTCTCTCCAAATCCGGTGGGTTCAGATCTGCCGATGCGCTGCTGCAGCTCACCTTTGCCCACATTCAGGCGTGGCTGCTGCCCATGTTTGTGCTGCAGCTGGCGGTAGATCCTCTGGGCACCCTGCAGGCGCTTCCTCTCTCCGCGCTCTCCTATTATGCTTCCACCCTTCTGATCGGCGCGGTTTCCCTTCTCTGGGAACGACGCATGACCCGGTATAAAGCCCTGTGTCTGCTGCTGTATCCCCTGTTCATTGTCTCTTTTCTGCCGCTGCAGACCCTCTCTCTCTTTTTCCCCAATAAAAAATGGAAGCCCATCCGCCATACCGGCGTCAGGCTTCAGCAAACAGCGATCCGGCCTCAATGAGGCCGGATTATTTTCACAATACCTTCTGTACCGCTTCCCAGACACGCCGGGCAACGGTCTCCACATCGGCATCAGCATCGATGACCGCTACCTGCTCCTGTTCCTTCAATTGATCAAACACCTTGAAGTAATTGACGCGGACTGCTGTCAGCCGCTCTTCCTTTTCATACAGCTCCGTGTGCAGGCGGTTCTTCGCGATCCGCCCCATGGCGGTGGACACGGGAATATCGAGGAAAATATGCAGGGTGGGACGGAGCAGCTCCGCACTGAGGCGGTTGCACTCCATGACCCAGTCCATGGGCATATCCACGCCGTTATAGGCATAGGACGAGAAGTAGTACCGGTCCGTGACCACGGTGATGCCACGATCGATCTCTTTGCAGAGACCGTTGACCGGATTGGTCAGATGATCCAGACGATCCGCTGCAAACAGACTGGAGATCACACGGCCATCTGCCTGGATGCGTCCGGTCATGATCTGATGGACAATGGAGCCCACGGGGCCATCAGTAGGCTCCCGGGTCTCATAGCAGGGTAACCCCTTCTGCCGGAGCTTTTCCACCAGCAGCCGGATCTGGGTGCTCTTGCCGGAACCGTCGATTCCCTCAAAGGCAAAAAAATATCCTTTTTCCATGCTTAGTCCTCCACTTTTTTCACAACCGTACATTCCGCAATTCCATAATAGCGGAAGCACGCTACCGCCGCTTCATCGATCACTTCGCCGCAGACCACGATGGGCACCGCAGGCGGGCAGCCCACAGAAGCTGCCGCCAGCACACGGCCCACGCTTTTCTCCACCGGAATATTCTCACAAAGTGCCATGGTAGCCTGTCTGATGGACATGGCTCTGCGTGGATGCGCATACACCGGCGGCTGCTCCCGCAGGGGCGGCTTTTGTTCAACCGCTTTCATGGCGATAAACAGCCGGTACAGGCCGTCCTCTCCTGTTTCTGGGGTCAGCATCATGACCGCAAAATCCGGGTCTGCAAATTCACATTCGATATCCTGTTTGCGAAGCAGGTCTGCAAAGGCCTGTCCCGTATAGCCGTAGGCACGGGCAGAAACCGTCAGCTTCAAGGGTTCCTCCTCCCAGAGGGTATAGCCCAGCACCCGCAGTTTTTCCTTCAGTTCCTCCACAGGCCGCAGGAACTGCGCCAGCCGCTCTTTATAGGCGGAAAGATAGTCGTTTGCCAGATCCAGCGACTGCAAAATCAGATAGGACGGACTGGTGGAACCGAACAGTGCCATAGCATTTCTGGCCTGCTCTTTCACTTCCTGCGGCAGCTGCGCTCCCAGATGGAGATAGGCGCCGCCGGTGAGCGCCGGGAAGGTCTTATGGGCGCTGTCACAGCAAAGATCCGCGCCCAGATCCATGGGATGCAGGCTCTGCGGCAAAAACCGCAGATAGGCGCCATGGGCATTATCCACCAGCAGCAGCGCGCCATGGCGATGACAAACCTCTGCCAGAGCGGCAATGTCACACAGCTTTCCCAGATAATCGGGACTGGTCATATAGACCGCCGCTGCCTGCGTTTCCCGCAGCACCCGCTCCACAGCTTCGGCTGACAGTCTGCAGGAGAGATAGGATTCCTGCCCCTCCGGATACAGCCAGACCACCTTCGCATCCAGCAGAGCTGCGGCACTGAGGAAGGTCTTATGGGCATTGCGTCCGGCAGCGATCACAGGCTTTTTCCCCCGCAAGGAGGCATAGAGCAGCGCAAGACGCACCATGGCACGAATACATTGGGAAGCTCCCTCCGTGGAATACAGGGTGTCACAGCCAAAGAGCGCAGACGCATTCTCCTCGCTGCGGGCAATGATCCCATCGGCTTCATAGAGGCTGTCGGCACCGTATATCTCCGTCAGATCCAGCGGTTCCGGCCCCAGAAACACCTGCCCCTTGTGCCCGGGCATGTGCAGGCGCAGAATATTTCCCGCGGCATACTGCCGCACAAAATCACAAATGGGCGTATTCATCGGCTGCCCTTGACGGCTCTGTCCACCGCAACCATGATGGCGCATTCCATGCGCTTGCGGAACAGGGTGCAGCCGTACTCGTACACGCCGGTCACAGAACCGGTGGAGTGATAGGCATTGGCGGCACAGCCACCGGAGCAATAGAGTCTTGCCCAGCAATCCCGGCACTCCGGATGGGCATAGACATTGACATTGGCAAATTCCTGCTGGATCTCGTGATTGGTCACGCCGTCCCACAGGTTGCCCAGCTTGAACTTCTCCTCGCCCACGAACTGGTGGCAGGGGTACAGATCGCCCCACGGCGTGACTGCCATATACTCCGTACCGGAGCCGCAGCCGGAGATCCGCTTATAGATGCAGGGGCCGCCGGTGAGATCGATCATATAGTGATAGAAGGTAAAGGGCTTGCCTTCCCGGTCCTTCTCCAGCATCAGCTCCGCCAGCTTCTCGTATTGCTCCAAAACAATGGGCAGATCCTCCTGTGTCAGCTCGGAGGGATCACCGGGAGCACAGACCACCGGCTCCATGCTCAGCTCCGTGAAGCCCAGATCCAGCATCTGCCGGATATCCTTGAGGAAATCGGGGTTTGCGTGGGTGAAAGTGCCGCGCATATAATAGCTTTTGCCGTTTCTGGCTTCCACAAACTTCTGGAACTTGGGCACGATCTTTTCCCAGCTGCCGTTGCCGGCATAATCCACACGGAAGCGGTCATGAATCTCCTTGCGGCCATCGAGGCTCAGCACCACATTGCTGCACTCCCGGTTCGCGAAGTCGATCACATCGTCATCCACCAGCACACCGTTGGTGGTCAGGGTAAAGCGGAAATTCTTGTTATGTTCTTTCTCCACACTGCGGGCATAAGCCACCAGATCCTTGACCACCTGAAAGTTCATCAGCGGTTCGCCGCCGAAGAAGTCCACTTCCAGATTGCGGCGCTTTCCGGAGTTCTCAATGAGGAAATCCAGCGCCCGCTTGCCCACCTCGAAGGACATGACTGCCCGCTCTCCGTGGTATTTTCCTTGACTGGCAAAGCAATAGGAGCAATTGAGGTTGCAGGTATGGGCAATGTGCAGGCAGAGGGCCTTGACCACACCGGCAGTCTTTTCCTTCAACTTGCCCGCCATGGGTTCAAAGGTATCTTCCAGAAACAGCTTTCCGGCATCCCGCAGCTGCTCCACCTGGGCATAGCACTCCTCCAGATCCTGCCATGTCACATCGGTGCGGTCCGCAAACTGCTCTGCCACGCGCTGCAGAACAGTCTCCCGGTCATGGCTTTCAAACAGGTCGATGATCTCATAGGCGATCTCATCCACCACATGGACAGAACCGGAGCAGACATCCAGAACGATGTTATAGCCGCCCAGTTTATATTGATGAATCATGGGTATTCTCTCCTTCTAAGAAAAAATGCCGCCGAGATCGGCGGCATTTTTGATACTGCAATTACTTGCTCTCGCACTGCTGATTGGCAATACCGCAGCTGGTCTTGCAGGCAGACTGGCAGGAAGTCTGGCACTCGCCGCAGCCGCCGTTCTTTGCGCTCTCGCACAGGTTACGGGTCTCAATGGTCACAATATGTTCCATGATAATACCTCCACAAAATTCTTCTTCAAATATGCTACCACAATTATGAAGCAAAGTCAACCAAAACCGCGCGTTTATTCGCCGCGGAACACAAAGCCGTTTTCATCGGCCTCATCAATAATGGCAAGGGACTGGATATTGATTCCGGCTTCCCGGATCCGGTCACCGCCGTGCTGGAAGCCCTTTTCCACCGCAATGCCGATACCCACCAGTTCTGCATCGGCTTCCCGGACGATATCGCACAGGCCGCGCATGGCTTCACCATTGGCCATGAAGTCGTCCACGATCAGAACCTTATCGTCGGAAGAAATCCAATCTTTGCTCACAAGAAGGGTAACTTTCTTTTTATATGTATAGGAGAAAATATCGCTGGCATACAGACCGCCCTCGATGTTATCGCTTTTGGCCTTCTTGGCAAAGACCATAGGAACACCAAACTCCTTGGCACAGACCGTTGCCAGAGCAATGCCGCTGGCCTCTGCCGTCAGAATCAGGGTGACTTCCCGGCCGGCAAACCTATTTTTGAATTCCTTTGCAATGGCCTCCATCAGCTCCGTATCCACACGGTGATTCAGGAAACCGTCCACTTTTACAATATGACCGGGCAGAATTTTGCCT
Source organism: Candidatus Avilachnospira sp. (assembly GCA_045530865.1). GTDB lineage: Bacteria > Bacillota > Clostridia > Oscillospirales > Oscillospiraceae > Avoscillospira. Next base: position 1,984 of record JAZSCX010000051.1, on the reverse strand, counting down.
TCTTTCCGAATTCTGTCTTTCAGCAGCTGCATAACCTCTCCGCCTCTCCCAAAAAATAGATTAGATTTATTATGCAGGATTTTCGACAGAAAAGCAACTGCTTTTTTATAAAATCACAAGCGGGACACAATGGCAAACCAAAGTATCGGCAGGATCATGGCAGGCAGCATATTGCCCACACGGATTCGCTTCTGGGTCAGCCCGAGAATATTCATTCCGGTGCCGATGAGCATAATGCCGCCCACGGCGCTCATTTCCGTCACAACGGCCGCAGACAAAAACGGTTCCACCACACCGGCAAGGAGCGTCAGCGCCCCCTGATAGATCAGAACCGTAGCGCCGGAGAACAGTACACCCACGCCCATGGTGGCTGCAAAGGTCACCGCCATCACACAGTCCAATGCGGATTTTGCAAAAATCGTATTGTAGTCCCCACGCAGGCCCGCATCAAAGCTGCCCATGATTGCCATGGAGCCCACGCAGAACAGCAGGCTGGCCGTCACAAAACCTTCCGTAAACCGTCCGCCGCCCTTTTTTGCCACTTTCGCCTTCAGCCAGTCGCCCAAATTGTCCAGACGGTGCTCGATCTTCAGCAGCTCGCCCAGTATGGTACCGATCACCAGACAGATAATGACGATCAGAATATTGGACGTGACAATGGCAGAGGTGATTCCAATCACCATGGTACAAATTCCCAATGCCTTTACAATGGTCTCCGTATGCACTTCCCTGAGCCTTCCGCCCAGCAGCAAGCCCAGCAATCCGCCCAGGACAACAACAACCGCATTGACAACAGCAGCAAGCATAACAATCATTCCTCAAAAAAGTGAAGTGGCTGTAAAACAACCACTTCACTTTATCACATCATATGCCGAAAGTCAATCAGACCAGACTGCATTTTCAAAATTGGCGCCCTCCACAGACAGGAGCGTTACCATATTGGAAAATTTACATCTTCCCAGATAGACCTGATATTTTTCTCCATCCAGACCGGTAAATTCCACATGGGTCTGTCCCTCGCCGTACTCCGACAAAATCCCGTGGGTGCCGTTGCTGAACTGCAGCCAGATCCGGCGCCGGGGGTTCCGAAGATCGCCCAGCTTGGCAGCTTTGCCGGTCTGCATCATGCGAAGCACCAGAATCGCATTGTCCTGGCAAACGCGCACCGCCTCATGGGTATCGTCGGCCTTCAGATAGCCATCCTCCGCACCGGCATCGTAGATGCTGGCAGCAAACTGGATCTGGAAATCCTTCCACTGCAGCTGGACATGGATCGTTCTGCCAAAAACAAACAGTCCCGCCAGTAAGAACCCCACCACCGCCACAATCAGCATCGTTCCGCCGAACGACCGGCGATAGGGCGTTCCTTTCTGTTCAAACACTGCCCGCCACTCCCTTCCATGGACAAAAGCCTAACATGATTATGATAACACAGAATGGCGAAATATGGTAGTAGAACATTTTTTCAGGAATTTGGACATTCTGCGAATATACAAACGGGTTTTCAGATAGTAAAATACATACAACACCACACAGAAAGGACTGATTCCCTTGAACACCCCCGCCATGAACACAACAAATGAAAGGAATGAGTCCCATGTACTGATATGAGCCTATAGGGCTGAGCTGAACCCCAAAACCGGATGGTGGATCCGTTGATCATAGATGAAACTGATCGTCGGCTCGGTTCCCCGGCAGGAACCGTTTACATAACATCTAAAACATCCGTAATTTGAATTCATCGGAGCGCTGCAGATCGGCTGCGGCGCTCCTGTTTTGCGCAACAAAAAGAAGTTTCGAGGTTTTTTCCTTTTTTCGAAAAAAACACTTGCAAAACAGTTCGGGATGTGATATCATACCTTGGCGAATGAATGAGGGTAATTGCCCTTTTACCACATAAGAAAGAGGTGAACAACATGAAGGAAGGCATCCATCCCAACTACAAGCAGACCACTATTCGTTGTGCGTGCGGCGAAGTGATCGA
>JAZSCX010000020.1:0-12502 GCA_045530865.1 Candidatus Avilachnospira sp. | reverse complement strand
CCATCACAGGACTGTATCGTATTCTGCAAAAAACAAAGCAAACTTCCGTAAAGCCTCCGAATCCGAAGTATATACCGAAACCATACGAAAAGATGTATTTTCCTGGTCAAAGAGTTCAGATTGATGTCAAATTTGTTCCTCAAGTTTGTATTGTTGGACAAGAGGAACCAACGCAGTGGTATCAGTACACTTTCATAGATGAATACAGTCGTTTTCGTTATTTGGAGGCATTTCCCGAACACAGCACCTATTCATCGACTTTGTTCGTTAAGCACTGTGTACAACGCTTTCCTTATGCCATTGAATGTGTCCAAACGGATAACGGTCTTGAATTTACAAACCGTCTGGCAAATACCAAAGACCCTAAACCTACTCTCTTCGAGAAGACTCTGGCAGAGCTTGGTATTCGTCATAAGCTGATTAAGCCATACACACCAAGGCACAACGGGAAAGTAGAGCGCAGCCACCGAAAGGACAACGAAGAGTTCTATGCTTCACACCGTTTCTACTCGTTCCAAGATTTCCAAAATCAACTATCTGTTCGTGAACGAGCTTACAATCATTTCCCTATGCGCCCTCTTAACTGGAACTCTCCGAAACAAGTCTTATCTCAGTTCGCTTCTGTGTAACACATCATTGACAAACCTACAATATCACGAGTGTTTTCATTATAATTCCTGTTCTTCCGTTTCATCTTCCTTTAATCTATTCACCAGCAGCATGGAAGGATCCGGCTTTTTCTTCAGCCGCACATAGAGAATATAGCCTCCTGCCAAAACGAAGGAAAGAATGGCGACCAGTTGACTGACACGAATACCTGTGCCGAAAAGATACAGGCTGTCGGTGCGGAGACCTTCGATCCATGCCCGGCCGAGACCATACCATGCCAAATATCCGGCAAACACCTCGCCGTCAAACTGGCGTTTTTTGCTGTAAAAATGCAGCAGCACGAAGCCCGCAAGATTCCACAGGGATTCATACAGGAAGGTGGGATGAACATAAAATACTTCCCCGGCAAAATTGGTCAGGCCCATTTTCAGGAAGGAATCCGTCAGACCGCCATAGGCCTCCCGGTTCATGAAGTTGCCCCACCTGCCGATCATCTGTCCAATCAACAGGCCAAGGCCGCCAATATCCAGCAGCGGTCCGAGTGGAACTTTTTTGACTTTGCTGTAAATGAGAACCGCGATCACCGCACCAATCACGCCGCCGTAAATGGCAAGACCGCCCTCCCAGATATACAGCGCAGTAATAGGATCATCGGCATACAGCTCCCAATAAAAAATACAATAGTACGCTCTGGCGCAGATAATGGCTGCAGGAACCGCCGCAAAAAGCATATCCAGAATATGATCATCTGTCAGACCAAACTGCTTTGCACGGCGCATGGCATAGATCACTGCCAAAGAAAAGCCAATGGCAATGATCAGGCCGTACCAATAAATGTCCTTTCCGAATACAGAAAATGCGACACGGCTGGGGTTGATTTCGATACCCAGATTAGGGAAAGATATGGTGCCCATTTTTATCCCTCCTGATTGTTATTCGGCCGGATCACGGCCATGGACAGACGGTCTTCACAGACAGTGCGGCGCAGCAATGCCGCTGTTTGTTCCAAATCCGCTTCCCGGAAGCGGTGCGGAAAATCAAAACACTCTGTTTTTTCAAAATAATCCGCACACATACGATAACAAATACTGGAAAAACTGTCAAGATTCCGGATGCGGCGTCCAAGCGCAGAGCGTTTCAGACGTTCAAACAGCTTTTCATCCATACCTTCGCGACCGATTCTGTCTGCTTCCTTCACAATGGCTTCCACAACTGAATCGGGATCCATGCTGTCACCGCTGACCGTCACCATGCTGATACCCTTGAGACTCTCATAGCCTACAGAAAAACCGGAATCGATCAGGTTCTTTTCATATAGCGTTCTGTACAACGGCGAAGATTCACCAACGAGAATTTCCGCAGCCAGATCGCCAACAATCTCCTGCCGCATGGAATCTGCGCCCAGCGGAGCGGGTTCTGTCTTGAAGCCCAGCGCAAAGGCCGGCATAGATACTTCCATGGTACGCTCCGTCCGATTTTGAAGCGGTAGCATGGTTTCTGCCGCACCATAGTCCCGCTCGGGATGCATCCCGGCAGCAAAGCTTGTTTCACCGGCCAGATCCACGATCATCTGTGCATCCACATCACCCACCACGCAGAGCATCATGTTGGATTCCGTATAAAACGCATGGTAACAGTCATAGAGTGTCTGTTCTGTGATGGCCTGAATGCTTTCCACCGTTCCCGCAATGGGATTGCGAATGGGATGCGCAGCAAACATGGCGGCATAGAGATCTTCAAACAGGCAGCTGTCAGCACTGTCCTCATACATCCGGATCTCCTGCGCAATGATGCCCCGCTCCTTTTCCACGCTTTCGGCAGTAAACCACGGCGTAGAAACAAAATCCAGCAGGGTCCGCAGGTTTTCTTTCACATGATCGGTGCATTCCACATAGTAGGCCGTCATGTCGTAGCTGGTAAAGGCATTGGGGCTACCGCCGTAATCGGCAAAGAGCTGCATGGCATTGCCATGGGGCATATCAAACATTTTATGCTCCAGATAGTGGGCAACGCCCATGGGCGTATTATACCGGATACCGCCGACAGTAAAATTCTGATCGATGGAGCCATAGTTCACAGCCAGAAAGCAGTGGATCTTGCTGAAGCCCTTTTTCGGCACCACACGAACCAAAAGGCCATTGGAAAGACAGGTTTCGTATATCATCTCTCCCAGAGCGGGATAGGGTCTGCAGATCATCTCTCCACCCCCTTCAGGAAATATACCGTATCGAGACGGAGGGTATTGGCAGCCTCCACCACCTGATCCACGGTGACATGACGCAGCTGCTCCGCCAGATCTTCCATGGAACTGTTCAATCCGGCAATGGACTGTCCGATGGCATAATCATCCAGACGTCCGGGGCTGTCATTGCCGGTACGAAGGGCAGAAATCAGATAATTTCTGGCACTTTCCATTTCCTGCGCTGTGATATCACCACGTTTACACAGTTCCAACTGCTGCAGAATACCATCTCTGGCGATTTCATAATGGTCAAATTCAATGCCGGAGCTGACGATCATCACACCCTTAAATTTGTCCAGCGAGGAATTGGCGTAGTAGCAAAGAGATTGCTCTTCCCGTATCTGCAAAAACAGCTTACTGGTCATTCCTGCGCCGTAGACGGCATTGAGCAGCAGCAACGCAGGATATCGGGGATCGTTCACCGTGATCTCGGAGCGAAGGCCGAGAGAAAGCTTTCCCTGTGTCACATCCATAGCTTCTTCCACATACTGAACCGGACGATCCGGGATCACCGGAACCGTCTGCACTGCTGCCAATTCGTCTGTGCGCGGCAGGTCAGACAGCATATAATGCAGAGATTGCGTGACCTCTTCTCTGGTTTTCTGTCCCAGATAGAATAGCTCCACGCTGGAGGTTCGAAGCATATCCCGCCACAATGCATAGAGAGATTGTCCGGAAAGATCAACCAATGTATCCTTTTCACCGAGACGGGGCACCGCATAGGCTTCTCCGGCGCACATGTTCCTAACCAGGCCGGAAACCGCATAGGAGCGCTTATCGTTGATCCGGGAATCGATGGTATTGATCAGATTGCAGCGCTCACCATCCAAATAATCAGCCAGAAAACCACCATCGGCCACACAGGACGCAAACAACAGTTCCCGGATAAAATCCATCATCTGTCCATAAACAGGTTCAGAGCCAGCGTAGCGGTCTTCCAGGAAATCCGCATAGAGGCCAACAGACTGCACTTCGCCTTTTTTCCGGACAAGGGTTCCCACACTGGCGCCATAGAGCGTATCCAGATGATTGGAAATGGCCTGCATATCCGGGCAGGTTCCGCAGCCCCGCAGCAGCACGCTGGGAATCAGGGCATTGGGCGCAGCGGTTTCCCGTCTAAGAGGACGCATAAAATTGATACTGAAGCAGCCTGTCTTAAAACGATCAGTCTGGACCATATTCAGCCAGACACCCGGCAGCAGTTCGAAACGATCCGATTTCATAGCAACAATCCTTTCATGAATATTCATTATACAACACAAATCTATAATTGTAAAACAAATACTCTTGTGATTTCTCCGTTCATCATGTAAACTATAGATATCTTACCTGAAAACATGGAGGCACTTATGCAGTGGCTTGAATTGACCATTCAGACATCTTCCCTTGGTATCGATCTGGTGACAGAACGGCTGACCGTTCTGGGCTATGACAGCTTTATCATCGACGATCAGGAAGATTTCCAGACATTTTTGGAACAAAATCATCAGTACTGGGACTATGTGGACGAGGAACTTGCCAAGCAGATGGAAGGCCTGTCCCAGATTCGTCTGTTCATTGAGGACGGCCCTTCTGCCATGGAGGCTGTGGGTGATCTCAGAGATCAGATGCGCGCCCTGAAAGCGCAGTATTCCAATCTCGATCTCGGTTCACTGGAGATTGGCCTTGCCAACCTGAAGGATGAGGACTGGGAAAACAACTGGAAGCAATACTACCAGCCCCTGCCCATCGGCAAAAAGCTGCTGGTGGTTCCTCAGTGGCTGAACCCCGAAAATGAAGAAGGCCGGCTTCCCGTATTACTGGATCCCGGCATGATCTTCGGCACCGGCGCCCATGCGTCCACACAGATGTGTATGATGGCTCTGGAGGACGCCATTTCCGGCGGTGAGACTGTCATCGATCTGGGCAGCGGAAGCGGTATTCTCTCCATCACCGCACTGCTTTTGGGTGCAAAGACCGCTTTGGGCGTGGATATTGATCCCAAGGCGGAGGACATTGCCCGGGAAAACGCCGCCATCAATGGTCTTCTTTCCGACCGTTTTACTGCCGTTACCGGTGATGTGATCTGTGACCGTGCTATGATGGAACGGTTGGCCGGTGACGGTTACGACATCGTTCTTGCCAATATTGTGGCAGACGTGATCATTCCCCTCTCGGCTGTCGTGCCTCATTTTGTGAAGTCCGGTGGATTGTTCATCTGCTCCGGTATTCTGGAGCAGCGTCTGCCCGAGGTGGAGCAGGCCATCACCAATGCCGGATTGAGCATCCAGTCTGTCCGAAAAATCGAGGACTGGTGCCAGATCACTGCCCTTCCCGGACAAGGGGGCCGATAACGTTGCGTATTTTTTCCTACCGTAATAAGAAACGCGCCAGGATCTTTCTTATAATACTGGCTGCACTTCTGGCAGCGCTGCTGGTGTTTATTATTTGCAGATTTGTCTATCTGAAGCGCTTTCTGGTCTACACCGATCAGGAAGTCACCCTGGATTACGATCAGAATCTGCAGGCCAATGCCCAGCTTCGGGAGCCCATAGACACTTCCCAGTTCCCGGCGACCATTGTGGAGCAGGAAGAAGTTCAGCAGGTTGGCATGACTGCAGACGATCCTATGAAGCCCCTTTCCGGGTACTACATAACCACCAATATGCTGCTGGATCTGTCCTCTGTCGCCGCCGCGTTGGATTCCCTGGAAGAACCGCCGCAAGCGCTGTTCTTTGAGATGAAGAGCATTTACGGCAACTTCTATTATTCCTCCGATCTGCCCGGCGCAATCACCGCCAATGCCGATACGGATGGTATCTCCAACCTGATCATGCAGTATCAGGAAGCCGGTACCACCTATCTCGCCGCCAGAATCCCCTCCTTCACCGACAACAACTTCGCGCTGGATAATCAGTCCAGCGGTCTGCCGCTGCGATCCGGTGCGCTTTGGATGGATGAGAACAACTGCTACTGGCTGGATCCGCTGGATGAAGATGTGCAGGATTATCTGATTTCCATGGCCTACGAACTGGCGGAACTGGGCTTTGACGAGATCCTGTTTGACGGTTTCCGCATTCCCGACAGTCAGAACATCGTCTACGACAGCGGTGAACTGACCAGAGAAGAAGCTGCCGCCGAAGCTGCCAGAATCCTGCGGGAAGCGCTGGATCCTCTTTCCATCCGAATCAGCTTTGGCTCAGACAGCGCATTGGTTGCCGAATACACCGATCGTGTCTATCTGACAACCGATGACGGTGCTTCTGCCGCTGAAATGGTTGCAGCCGTTTCCGAGCATCTGACAGATCCTCATTCTCAAATCGTTTTCCAGACCGCATCCCGCGATACCCGCTTTGAAGGATATGGAATTCTGCGACCTCTGATTGAAAATCGCACAGAAGAATAACACAAAACCCGGCATGGTGCTCCATGTCGGGTTTACGCTTATTTCATTTCGTCCATTCGCTGAAGCAGTGTTGCGATCTCTGCACGGGTGACCGGATCTCCGGGACGGAATTTCCCATCGGAACCCTTCATCAGTCCGGCCGCAGAGACAGCCTGTACAGCTTCCTGCGCCCATCGGGCAATTTCTCTGTTGTCAGAAAACGCAACCGTCAACGGATGATGCTGCAGGTCCAGATAGCGCATCAATACCTTTGCCAGTTCCTGTCTGGTCACCGGTTTATCAGGTGCATACATTCTATTTCCGACGCCGTTTAGAATTCCGCTGCTGACGCCCCAGGAAAGGGCATCGTTGTAATACGCATCCTCCGGAACATCTGTAAATCCATGGAATTCCGCAGCAGGACGGGCTCCATCATATCGGTAGAGCAGTTCCGCCAGCATGGCGCGGGTCATATCGAACCCCGGCTGATAGCACCAGTTTCCGGAGCCTTTCATATAGCCTTGGGTTATACAATAATCCATGGCTCCATAATACCATTGTTCCGGATCCAGATCTGCCGCCAGATTGCCCTGATCTGTATAGAATAATGTTGTGACATCCGACGCCTGCAGCCCTTCTCCATCTGCATAGCAGGAGAACCAGCTGCCCCGATCCACGCTCATCTGATCCCACGGTGTTGCTTCTGTGGAATCATCGGTCATGACATATACAGCTTCTCCAACCGAAGCCGGTTCCAGAATCAATCTGCCCTTTTCCGTACGGATGACCGGCTTTGATGCAGGCGGAAGCGTGTACGCCTGCACAGCCTCTTTACTTCTGTCACCGTTGAGATCCCACGCAGAAACCGCCCGGATGGTACACGGAAGTGTTGTTGTGAAGGTTCCTGTATAAGAATCGGCAGTATATGTAATATCGGAGCCATCCAGTGTATAGTAAATGGGTGCGCCATCGGGAGAATACATCGTTACTTCAATGGATTCCCCTGCTCTCACAACATCCAGAACCGGCGGCTGCGCGAAGCCATAGTCCGTACTGTTGGCTCTGCAGTCATGATACACACCGCCGGAACACGCAGCAACCCCGCGGCGGCGGTACAGCTCCTTAACGGTTACAAATTCATAGCCACGGCCTTCCAGTGTATCCAGTGCAGCCAGAATGGCATCCACGGTAGTATAATGAATATCGTGCATGAGAACAACGGAACCGTCAAAGGTCTGCTCCAGAATACGGTCTTTTACCTTTTGAGTATTTAGCAGTTGCCAGTCGATGGTATCCACGGACCAGATCAGAACAGGCGCGTTCATCTCTGCCAGAACCTCCCTTTTGATGTTTCCGTAGGGAGGACGCAGATAGTAGGATTCGGAACCGCCAAGAATTCCATTCAGAATCTGATCCGTTACCTCGATCTCCTGCACGGCCTTTTCTGTGGACAGCTCGTTGAGGTTGGGATGGCTGTAGCTGTGGTTCGCCACCTGATGGCCTTCCTGAACCATTCTTTTGATCAGCTCCGGGTACAACTCTGCCCGGTTTCCGGGGCAAAAAAACGTCGCATGAACTCCGCGCTCTTCCAGACCATTCAGCAGACGCTCCGTATAAGGCCCCGGTCCGTCATCAAAGGTCAGCGCCACCAGTTTAGGCTGGGCGGCAGAAACCGCCGGAAGCAGCGACACAACAACACATACAATTAAAAACGCAAGCAGTTTTGTCCTGTTTCTATATCTCATCGGAAGCCCCTTATCTCTTCTTAAAGGATAGATAGCCTTCCAAAATCAGAGATGCAGCTACAGCATCCACAGTGTTTTTTCTCTTCTTGCCGCGAACGTTATTTTGTGTTAAAATACGGTGAGCATCCACCGTGGTTCTCCGCTCATCCCACAGGATCGGCTTCATACCGGTGGTTTCCTCCAACAAGGCTGCAAAATTCCGGTAAAGCTCCGCCCGAGGTCCTTCGGAGCCGTCCATGTTTCTGGGAAAGCCCATCACCAGCTCCTGCACCTGATGCTGTGCGATCAGTTCTTTGATCGATGTTGCCACCTTATCCGGCGTATAGGCCTGAATGACCGTGGTAAAACCGGTCAGCATACCAAGGGAATCGGAAATCGCAATTCCGGTTCTGGCATCTCCATAATCAATCGCCATGGTTTTCATGGTTATTCTCCTTTTTCTCTGTTTTTCTCATTCTACCACATCTTGCAGAAAAAGGGAAAATATTTTCAATATTTTGAAAAAAACTGTTGACCTTCCAAAGTCCCTGTGGTACAATGTCAGTACCTGTGAAAAAGGGCTATTTTTTTGCGCTCATTTTTCTACTGTGGATGAACCCCAGGTAGTTTCAGGGTTCGCCTAAATCTCAATCAGGCCACAGGACATACAGGGAGGCAATTTTAAGGAGGTGCCGATAATGCGCGTGAAAATCACACTGAGATGCTCCGAGTGCAAGCAGAGAAACTACAACAGCATGAAAAACAAGAAGAACGACCCTGACCGTCTCGAAATGAAGAAGTATTGCAGATTCTGCAAGAAGCACACTGTCCACAACGAGACGAAGTAATGCATTGTCCATAAATGCAGAAAGGGTGAACAACATGGCAGAAGCCAACAAGAAGGAAAACTTTTTCGTTCGCACCGGCAAGCGGATCGCCCGTTGGTTCCGTGAAATGCGCAGCGAACTGAAGAAAGTCGTTTGGCCCAGCAAGAGCCAGATGATCAACAACACGCTGATCGTTATCGCATGCGTGATCGTGGTTGGCATTTTTATCTGGGTTTTTGACGCCGTTGCTGGCCTGGTCGTCAATGGTATCATCACTCTGATCAAAGGCTAAGGGATCGCCATGGCAGAAGCAGCAAAATGGTATGTGGTACACACATACTCCGGCTATGAAAACACGGTAAAAGCTACCATCGAAAAAACTGTTGAGACTCGCCATCTGGAGGACCTGATCCACGTCGTTTCCATCCCCATGGAAACTGTCACCGAACTGACCGACAATGGCCCCAAGACGTATGACCGCAAGGTTTTCCCCGGCTATGTGCTGGTGAAGATGATCATGACCGATGAGGCATGGTACATTATCAAGAATGTACGCGGTGTTACCGGTTTTGTCGGTTCCGGTACCAAGCCCACCCCCCTGACCGAAGAAGAGGTCGCACAGCTGGGCGTGGAAAAGCACGAGATCGTCATCAGCTACGGCGTCGGCGATCGTGTACGGATCAACGACGGCCCTCTGACGTCCTTTATCGGCGTTGTGGATGAGTTGGATGTCGACAAAAACAAAGTTCGCGTCATCGTATCCATGTTCGGACGCGAGACTCCTGTCGAGCTGGAGCTCGATCAGGTGGAACCCATCGAAGACTAAACGAATGACCGCTTGCGGTCAGAACGTGGGAGGGGCATTTGTCCCGCCAAAAATACGCTCTGCGTATCACCACATTATTTCAGGAGGTGCTTATCATGGCACAGAAAGTAACAGGTTATATCAAACTGCAGATCCCCGCAGCCAAGGCTACCGCTTCCCCCCCTGTCGGCCCCGCTCTCGGTCAGCACGGCGTGAACATCGCGCAGTTTATTAAGGAATTCAACGAGCGCACCAAGGATCAGGCCGGTTTTAAGATCCCCGTTGTTATCACGGTTTATGCCGACCGCAGCTTCTCCTTCGTAACCAAGACTCCCCCCACCGCCACCCTGATTCTGAAGACCCTGGGTATTGAGAGCGGATCCGGCGTCCCCAATAAGACGAAGGTTGCTACCATCAGCCAGGCTCAGCTCCGCGAAATCGCCGAGCGCAAGATGCCCGACCTGACCGCTGCTACCATCGAGGCAGCCATGAGCCAGATCGCCGGTACTTGCCGCAGCATGGGCGTCCTTGTCGCCGAAGACTAATTTACGCTTGACCGAGGATTTCCGGTTCTAGACCGGTCCTCATAAATACGTGGGAGGATTATTCCGAATCACCACTAAGGAGGATATTACATTGTTTAGAGGTAAAAAGTATAAAGACAGCACTAAGCTGGTTGACCGCAGCATTCAGTACGATGTGACTGACGCCATGGCTCTGGTTATCAAGACTGCCCCCGCAAAGTTCGACGAGACCGTCGAAATGCACATCAAGCTGGGCGTTGACTCCCGTCACGCTGATCAGCAGGTTCGTGGTGCCATCGTTCTGCCCAACGGCACCGGCAAGACCCGCAAGGTTCTGGTTTTCGCCAAGGACGCTAAGGTGGAAGAGGCTCTGGCAGCTGGCGCTGACTATGCCGGCGGCATGGAGCTGGTTGAGAAGATCACCAAGGAAAACTGGTTCGACTTCGACGTCGTCGTTGCAACTCCCGACATGATGGGCGTTGTTGGCCGTCTGGGTAAGATCCTGGGCCCCAAGGGCCTGATGCCCTCCCCCAAAGCCGGCACTGTGACCCCCAACGTCACTGCCGCTGTCAAGGAGATCAAGGCTGGTAAGATCGAGTACCGTCTCGACAAGACCAACATCATCCACTGCCCCATCGGCAAGGTTTCCTTCGGTCCCGAAAAGCTGCAGGAGAACTTCGAGGCTCTGCTGGGCGCCGTTATCAAGGCTAAGCCCGCTGCTGCCAAGGGTCAGTATATCAGAAGCTGCGTGGTCGCTTCCACCATGGGCCCCGGCATCAAGGTCAGCACCGCTAAGTTCTGATTTTCATAAAAAAGTTCTTGACAATTGTCGCGGAACTTGATATTATATTTGGGCTGCCAAAGACAGCAGGAGGCATTGCGCCATAAAGGGTTCTTCCCTTCCTGCCGAGGTTCCGCGAAATGACAAGCATTTTGTGTCCTCACGTCTATGGCGTGAGGACATTTATTTTACTCGGAGGTGACACAATATGCCCAACGCAAAGGTACTGGAAAGCAAGAAGGCAACTGTGGACGCCCTTGCCGAAAAGCTGCAGAACTCTACTGCCGCCGTCTTCGTAGACTACAAGGGTATCAACGTAGCTCTCGATACCGAGCTCCGTAAGCAGTTCCGTGCCGCCAATGTTGAGTACACCGTCGTGAAGAACACTCTGACTCGCTTCGCCGCCAACAAGATCGGCTACAACGAGTTCGATGAACTGCTCAACGGCACTACTTCCATGGCATGTACCACCGGCGATCCCATCGCTCCCGCTCGTATCGTCAGCGAATTCGCCAAGAAGAACAAGGACATCATCAAGATCAAGGGCGGCATGGTTGAAGGCAAGGTTCTGTCTGTTGACGAACTGAAGGCTTTCGGCGAACTGCCTTCCAAGGATGCTCTGGTTGCTCAGGTTCTGGGCACTTTCCTGGCTCCTATCACCGCTCTGGCATTCGTTCTGGATCAGATCTGCCAGGCAAAGGGCGGCGCTCCCGCTGCCGAAGAAGCTCCCGCAGAAGCCTAATCTGCACACACAATCATTACTATTAATTTGGAGGTAATTTAAAATGGCATCCGAAAAGATTACTGCTCTCGTTGAAGAAGTTAAGACTCTGTCCGTTCTGGAACTGGCTGAGCTGGTCCACACTCTGGAAGAAGTTTTCGGCGTTTCCGCCGCTGCCGCTGCTGTCGCTGCTCCCGCTGGCGGCGCTGCTGCTGTTGTTGAAGAGAAGACCGAGTTCGACGTCATCCTGAAGTCCGCTGGCGCTTCCAAGCTGAACGTCATCAAGGTTGTCCGTGCCGCTACCGGCCTGGGCCTGAAGGAAGCTAAGGAGATCGTTGACAATGCTCCCAAGACCCTGAAAGAAGCTATCTCCAAGGAAGACGCTGAGAAGCTGGTCGCCGAGCTGAAGGAAGCTGGCGCTGAGGCTGAGCTGAAGTAATTCAGTTTTTCCAAGAAATAGACAGCCGCCGGAATTACTGGCGGCTGTTTTCTTTATACGGAGGTTACTCTATGGACGAACTTCTCAATCAACTGCAATCCTTAGTGCCTGAAAACTTCAACTATCTTGCATTTTTGAAAATGCTCGGGATATTGATCGGAGGCTTTCTGCTTCTAAGCATCATCGGTCGTGTTTTCTTCGGCAAAAAATCTGCGCTCAATCAGAGCATTTCCGCAGGCATCGGTATATTGTTTATTTATGCCGTGACGATACTGATCCACAGCTACGGTGTCCGTCTTGATTTTCTTGTATCTCCCCTGCCCTTTGTGTCCATTTCCGGAAGCTATCTGACCATTTTCAACATCGTTGCCGCGGACTATGTGCATATCTGTGGACAAGTATTGGACATGATCATTCTTGCTTTCCTTGTCAATCTAGTCAATAGCTGGCTTCCTACCGGCAAGAA
>JAZSCX010000100.1:0-5195 GCA_045530865.1 Candidatus Avilachnospira sp. | reverse complement strand
CCTGCTGTCTGCTCTTGTTGTTGGGGTTGTTTCCTGATAGGGGAAGAAACCCCCGGGAAATCGGACGTTTCCCGGGGGTTTTAAGCTTATTCAGCGTCGTAGCCGTTGGGGTTTTGCTTCTGCCAGTTCCAGGCGTCGCGGCACATATCTACCTGATTGTACTGCGCTTTCCAGCCGAGCTGCGCTTCGCTCTTGGCAGGATCGGCATAGCAGGTTGCCAGATCACCGGGGCGGCGGGGCGCGATTTCGTAGGGGACTTTCAGATTGTTGGCCTGCTCAAAGCCCTGAACCATATCCAGCACACTGTAGCCGGTACCGGTACCCAGGTTGAACACAGTCTCACCCTTATGTTCGGCCATATAGCGGATAGCAGCTACATGACCTTTGGCCAGATCCACCACATGGATGTAATCCCGGACACCTGTGCCGTCGTGAGTGGGATAGTCATTGCCGAACACATTCAGGTGATGGCGCTTGCCGATGGCAGTTTGGGAAATGTAGGGCATCAGGTTGTTGGGAATGCCGTTGGGATGCTCACCGATCAGGCCGGATTTGTGGGCGCCGACAGGGTTGAAGTACCGCAGCAGCACTATGGACCATTCTTTGTCGGCAAAGGCCAGATCCCGGAGAATCTGTTCGCACATATACTTGGTCCAGCCATAGGGGTTGGTGCAGTTGCCGGTCCTGGAGGTCTCCCGCAGGGGCATTTCGTTGTCGCCGGAATAAACCGTTGCGGAGGAAGAGAAGACGATATTCTTTACATTGTGCTTGCGCATCACACGGCAGAGGGTCATGGTGGAGTAAAGATTGTTTTCGTAATATTCCAGAGGCATGGCAACAGATTCGCCAACAGCCTTCAGTCCGGCAAAGTGAATGGCACACCCGATCTCATGCTCCGCGAAGATCTGTTCCAGAATGGGCTCGTCCCGTACATCGCCCTCATAGAAGCGGACTTCCTTGCCGGTGATCAGCTTCACGCGGTTCAGACTTTCGGGGTTGGAGTTGCTCAGATTATCGATCACAATGGGCGTATAGCCGGCTTCAATCAGCTCCACACAGGTGTGGCTTCCGATATAGCCGGCGCCGCCGGTTACTAATACCTTCATTTGCGTTCCTCCTGTATAATGGCCTGCATCTGCTCCCGCTTGGCCTCCATATCAGCCACCAGCTTCAGCTGGGTTCTGGCACGATCCAGATTGTGACCTTCTTTGTGCACGGCAAAGTAGTGGTCGCCATCCAGATAGTCGGTCAGGAACCGCATACCGCACTCCAGCGTCATGGTCCTGGCGCCCGTGGGCATCATGGCGATCTCCTGTTCCGTCAGATCGGGGAAGGCTTCCAGATAGCTGCGGGTGTAGACGCGGAACCGGTCAAGGCTCATGGTGACCTTGTCCAGATCCTTTTCGTCCTCAGTGGCAGTGGCGGCGCCGATGCGAATGCTGTCGCCGTAGTCGTACAAGCTCAGACCGGGCATAACCGTGTCCAAGTCGATGACGCACAGCGCCTTGCGGTTCTGGGCGTTGAACTAGACGTTGTTGAGCTTGGTGTCATTGTGGGTCACGCGGGAGGGGAGGTCACCGCTGTTCCGCATCCGCTGCAGGCTGCCCATTTCGGCTTCTCTTGCCAGAACAAATGCAATTTCGTCCTGCACATCCTTTGTCCGTCCCATGGGATCTTTTTCCAGAACCTCGTGGAAAATCCGATAGCGGTCAGGGGTGTTGTGGAATTTGACGATGGTCTTATGCAGATCTTCCACAGGGAAGCCGTTCAACATCTGGGAAAAGCTTCTGAAAGCCAGTGCGCTTTCATAGAAATCGTTGTCATTTTCGGGCGTCTGCAGGCACAGGGAGTTTTCTCCAAAATCGTACAGCCGCCAGCAGCCGTCGGCTTCTTTTGCATAAGTCTTGCCGTCCACCGTGGGTACCAGAGTCAGAATCTCCTGATCGGGCTGCTTTTTGATTTGCAGATAGGCGGTGACCGGTTGAACGTTCCGCATCAGGCCATCTACATTCTTAAAAGCGGTGGTATTCAGCTTCTGCAGAATGTAGCGTTTGTCGCAATCGGTAACGACAAGATAGATCGCGTTGATATGTCCGCTGCCATAGGGCTCGCAGGAAACAGAATTGCCCATTAAAGAGAAATGCTGCAGAACAGAGACAAGCCGGGGCTTCATGTGCACCGACCTTTCTCCTGTATTAGATCCTGTTTATTTTAGCATAGAAGCTGGTGCAAAGCAATAAGATATCTGTTTTTGGTGACGGATGCGATCCAATCAAACCAGCCGCATTTCAAACTGGAAAATAGCGGAGGACATATATTTGCGAATGCCCGATGCACGGAAACCGCGCTTGTAATACATTTGCTCCGCGACTTTGTTGTTGCTCAGCACCCAAAGGCAGGGAACTCCGGCGCACTGGCTGATGGCGTGCTCCAGCAGCATGCTGCCGTAGCCTTTTTTCTGTTCCTCTGGCAGAACGTACAGGTTGGCAATACGGCTGCCATCCACAGAAACGATTCCCACCGGTTTTTCGTCCACCAGTATAAAGAGCTTCTTTCCGGCATCCATCTCCTTCTGCAGGAATTGCATCTGCCGCTCTGGGGTGTGCTCTGCCACAAAGGCAGGGGAACAGAAGCCCTTGTGCGATGCCTGCCAGCTGACAGCGTGGATTTCCGCAGCCTGTATTAAATTGTCGGCGGTGACTTGCAAAATCTCCATAGGGACAAAACTCCATGTTTCATAAAACGGGCTGCCACAAGTGTGACAACCCGTTTTGCGTTTAGTCGTTGGCACTCATGCGTTGGCTGATGCCTCGCATTGCCAGTCTGCGGCGGCGCCGCAGCTTTACAAATACGGTCAGGAACAGGGCAACGGCGACAAGGACAGCTCCGGCGATCAAATAGGAAGTGGTTTCGTTGCCGGAGGTCTTGACCGAGAGCCAAAGACTGTCCATCAGCTGGGTGGCCTCAGTGGGAAGGGCAAGGAAGCCCTCGCTGTTGGCCAAAACCTCTTCGGGAGGGTAGGCAATCTCGCTTTCGGCAAGATCGGGGCTCATGAACTCCTTTGCGGCGGAGATGGGAGCGGTGTAGTAGATATAATCCAGATTGGCCGCGCAGATCTCGGGGTCACAGAGGAAGTTGATGAAAGCCTCTGCGCCCTCTTTGTTGGCACAGCCTTTGGGAATACAGGCGGCATCGATAAAGGCGTTAAAGCCCTCCTCCGGGAAGTAGAAGCCCAGATCCTCATTTTCCTCCAGCATATACAGGTAGTCGCCTGCATAATAGGGGGCGATCCATGCTTCCTCACGGATCATCTTGTCATAGATTTGATCCATGACATAGCCCTGCAGAATGGGCTTCTGCTCGCTAAGCTTGTTGGCGCAGTTCCGCAGCTCCTGCACATCGGTGGTGTTCAAACTGTAGCCCAGCATGGCCTCTGCAATGGCAAAGGCATCGCGGCAGTTGTCAAACATCAGAATCTTTCCGGTGTATTTGCTGTTCCACAGCAGATCCCAGCTGCCCAGATCGGCCTCGTCCACATACTTGGTGTTGTAGATCACACCCACGGTACCCCGGGTATAGGGCACAGAGTATTTGTTTTCAGGGTCATAGGGCTGATTTTTGCAGCTTTCATCCACATAGGAATAATTGGGGATGTTGTCGAAGTTGAGCTCCTCCAGCATTCCTTCGTTGATGAGCCGCCCGATCATATAATCGGAGGGGATGATCACATCAAAGGTGGAACCACCGGTTTTCAGCTTGGTGTACAGGCTTTCGTTGCTGTCGAAGGTCAGGTAATTGACCTTGATGCCCGTTGCCTTTTCAAACTCCGCAATGACGTCCAGACAGCCGTCGGAACCGTCGGAAATATTCTGACCCCAGTTGTACACGGTGATCTCACTTTCCGCGGCAGCGGCAGGGAAGCACAGACAGGGAAGCAGCAGGGCTGCCATCATAATCAGGGAAAACAGACGTTTTTTCATGCTCTGGCACCCCGCTTTCTGATCTTTCTGCCGGCATCCTTGGCCTGCAGCAGGGTCATGACCACCATGATGACCAGAATGGCAAGGAACATCAGGGTAAACAGGGCGTAAATCTTGGGATGAATGGGCTTTTTGGTGTAGTTGTAAATCTCCACCGGCAGGGTGATAAAGCTGGAGCCGGTGACAAAATAACTGATGACGAAATCATCCAGACTCATGGTGAAGGCCATCATGAAGCCGGAGATCACGCCGGGCATGATGTCGTGGAGAATGACCTTGAAGAAAGCCTTGGCGGGTGTGCAGCCCAGATCCAGTGCGGCGTCTTCCAGATCGGGATCCATCTGCGCCAGCTTGGGAAGCACAGACAGAATGACATAGGGCAGATTGAAGGTGATATGGGCGATCAGCAAAGTGCCGAAGCCCAGAATATCATTTTTCTTCATCATGGTGCCTACAAAGGCGAACAGCAACGCCAGAGACACACCGGTGACAATATCCGGATTGGTCATGGGGATATTGGTCAGGGTCATAACGGCGCTTCTCAGCCGTCCCTTGGCATTATGCAGACCAACGGCTGCGGCAGTGCCCAGAACGGTGGCAACCAGACTGGAAAGGACTGCAATGAGCAGGGAATTGCCCAGCAGAGCCAGCAGGAAATCATCCCGGAACAGCTCGGTGTACTGGTGGAAGGTAAAGCCTTCAAAATTGGCAATATCCTTGCCGGAGCTGAAGGAGGCCACTGCCAGTACGATCATGGGGATATACAGGAAGAGGAACACCAGAACGGTGAACCAGCGGCTGAATTTCTTCACGGCGCCATCACCCCTTCCTCATCGTCATCGGTGAAGCGGTTCATGAATCCGATGCAGACAAAGATCAGAATCATCATCACAAGACTCAGGGCCGCACCCAGATTGGGGTTGTAGGCGGTCTTGAACTGGCTTTCGATGACGTCGCCGATCATGGTGGTTCCGGTGCTGCCCAGCTTCTGGGAAATGTAGAAGGTGGAGACCGCGGGCACAAAGACCATGGTGATGCCGGAGACGATGCCGGGCACAGACAGGGGCAGAATGACCTTGGTGAACACCTGCTTGTGGTCGCAACCCAGATCCTGGGCGGCTTCAATGAGCCGGTGGTCGATCTTCATGATCACGGTGTACAGGGGCGTGATCATATAGGGCAGATAGTTATAGACCATGCCCAAAATCACGGCAC
>JAZSCX010000084.1:0-14976 GCA_045530865.1 Candidatus Avilachnospira sp. | reverse complement strand
AAACCTTTGTTGCCTGCTATCGAAATTTCAAAATTGCCGAGTTCGATACAGAGAATGGACAACTGATACACCGCTCCATTGCGAGAATGTGAGTTGTATACTATGTCCCTACACTGGTGTATACCATGTTACACTTGACATGATAGTCGCCCCTACGGCGTCATCTGTGGGGACACACCGTTTTTTCAATCATCGCCGAAGGCGATACCTCCATTGTCAATTATCAATTCATAAGCAGTGCTGCAGCAGCTCCAGAATCATCCGGCTGTGGCGCTCTTCTTCATGTCCAAGGCAGTGGAACACAGAGGCAAAGCTGCCGGCCTTTTCCGCCAGACAGTGATACTTTTCCGCACCCGCCACCTCTTCCCGGTAACGCTTGCGCAGCTCTTCGTTGAGACAGGCAATACAGGGCGCCTTGGGCCGGTCCGGACAGGGCCGCTGTCCCGTCATCAGATAGTACACCGCCTCCAGCTTCCGGTAATGCTGCCGTTCCTCCTGCGCCAGCTGCATCAGGCACCGCCGCAGATCCTTCTTCACCCGCATGGCAAGGGTCTGATATGTACAGGCGTCCATCAGCTCATGCTGCAGCAGCTCCATGACCTGCTGGGCTGTCAGGCCGGTTTCCGGTTTCTCCTTTGGAAAATCACACTCCGCAGAGGCCGCCATGACCCGCTGCCACACCTCCGCTTCCCGTTTACAGTTCATAAAAAATCCCTCCTTCGCACCAATCTATGCGAAGAAGGGATTTTTTGTACCTTATTCCGCCGCGATCTCCCGATACATGCCCACGGCATCGTCCTTGCGGACATTATCCGCCACCTGCAGCACTTCCACCGCCAGCAGACGGGAGCCGAACTGCACCTCAATGCGGTCGCCCACCTTGACATCGTAGGAGGCCTTTGCCGTCCGGCCATTGACCATGACGCGGGTGTTGTCACAGGCCTCATTGGCCACGGTGCGGCGCTTGATCAGCCGGGAAACCTTCAGCCATTTGTCCAGCCGCATTTACTTTGCGACCTTGTCCTTCAGAGCCTTGCCGGCCTTGAACACAGGCACACAGGAAGCAGGGATCTCGATGGCTTCCCTGGTCTTGGGATTGCGGCCCACGCGGGCTTCCCGGTTCTTGGTTTCGAAGCTGCCGAAGCCCACCAGCTGCACCTTTTCACCGGCTGCCATGGCGTCGGAGATGACGTCCATCATGGTGTTGACTGCCTTTTCTGCGTCCTTCTTTGCCAGACCGGCCTTGACGGCGATCTCAGCGATCAGTTCAGTTTTGTTCATACTTGTTCCTCTTTCCGATCTAAAATCTATTTTCAGTTTTCCCAATTGGATATTTGCTTATGCTTCCCCGTTCTTTGCCAGCTTCCACAGAGATAGCTGTTCTTCCGGTTCACAATCTTCCAGACGGCGGCCTTGGGCATCCGCTGCCTGCTCCATAGCGGTAAACCGCTGAATGAACTTTTCACAGGCGCTGTGCAGCACCATTTCGGGATCCTGCTCCGCCATGGCGGCAGCGCAGACCGCACTGAAGAGCACATCGCCCAGCTCCTCGCCGATGTTGGAATTATCCCGCACCGCTTCGTGGAGCTCTGCCACTTCTTCGTCCAGCTTGGCAAGGCGGCTTTCCAGATCCGGCCACGCAAAACCGGCCTTATCCGCCTTTTTGATGATCTTTTCCGCCCGCCACAAGGCAGGCAGGCTGCGGGAGACCGCATCCAGTGTGGAAGCATAGGTCTTCTGGCCCTTTTCCAGCGCCTTCATATCGTCCCAGGTCTGGGCAGTTTTGGGTCCAAACACATTGGGGTGGCGGAACACCAGCTTCTTCACCGCATTGTCACAGACATCGGTGAGATCAAACCGTCCCCGATCCTGCTCGATTCCGGCATGGAAGATGACCTGCATCATTACATCGCCCAGCTCTTCCTTCATCAGCTCCAGATCATCGTTGTCGATGGCCTCACAGCATTCGTAGGTCTCCTCCAGAAAATTCCGGCGGATGGAGGCATGGGTCTGCACCCGATCCCACGGACAGCCGTCGGGACTGCGGAGCAGGCGCACCACTTCCACGAAGTCTTCAAAGGTATAGCGTTCTTTCCTTGTAAAATTTATCATATGTGTCACACTTTCGCAAGGGTTTTAGCGGTTTACCCGCAGAATTTTCGCAATTTTTTCGCCGCCGGGCAGGAGCATACAGTCATCATAGGTGATGATCCGTAAGGCATAGACCAGAATGAAGTATACCGCCGCCGCCACACAGATGGCTGCCAGACAGGCCAGTTTGCCGCCCACAAGGGAGGTCAGGAAGCCGTTTACCATGAAGGCCACAGCGCCCATGAGCAGACCCGCCAGCAGAGGCTTGCCGATTCCGGTAAAGGAGTGGGGATCAATGGTCTTTTTCCGGATCATGGCAATGACATTCAGGGCAATGATGATGAGATAGCAGAACAACGTGCCGATGGCCACGCCCATGATGTGCAGGGACGGCACCGCCACCAGCAGGAAGTTGATGACCACCTTGACGCAGCCGCCTACGATCATATGGATGACCGGCGTGGTCACATCGCCATGGGCCTGCATGATGGCATTGGTCACGAGAATCAGGGAGTTGAACACCACGGTGATGCCCAGAATGCCCATCAGAACGCCTGCAATTTCCAGCTTTTCCCCGGTGTAGCCCCGCAGCAGGGCCATAATAGGACCTGCAAGGCTCAGCAGGCCGAAAGCGCAGGGGGCTGCGATCAGACCGGTGATCCGCATGGCGGAGCCTTCCACCACCCGGACGCCTCTGCCGTTTTTCATGGTCAGATGGCTGGTGATGGCGGGGATAATGGCAATGGTGATGGGGGTGATAAAGGCGCAGGGCAGATTGAAAATGGTACGGCAGAACTCATAAATGCCGCTGAGCTCGTTGGCGCGGGCGGCGGTGAGCCCCAGCGCACCCACCAGACGGTTCATGTAAACCACCGTATCCACCAAATTAATGATCTGCAAGCCGGCAGAGCCGAGGGTGATGGGAATGGCAATGGCCAGCAGCTGCTTCATGGTCTCGCCGGTGGATTTGACCGTTCCGCCCCGGGGCAGATTCCGGGAGGCCTTCCGGTAGCAGCGGAACAGATAGGCTGCCGACACCACGCAGCCCACGGTGACGCCCAGAATGGCGCCGCCGGAGCCGTAGGTCACATCGCCGGACAGCTCCATGATGAGCCACGCGGCGCCAAGGCCGATGACCAGCTTGCACACCGCTTCCATGACCTGGCTGACGGAGGTGGGCGTCATGTTGCTCTGCCCCTGGAAGAACCCGCGGAAGGCGGAGATCAGGCAGATGAACAGCACCGCAGGGCCCAGCATGGCAATGGCAAACCAGGCGCTTTCGTCCGTTGCCACCATGTTGGAAAGGGGCTTGGCAAAGAACACCATCAGCGCCGAGCCCAAAATACCCAGCGTCAGGAACACCCGCAGAGCCGTGGAGAAGATCTTGCGGATCTGATCGTGATTCTCCAGTGTCTGAGCCTCGGAGACCATGCGGCTCATGGCCACCGGCAGACCGGTGGTGGAGATCATCAGCAGCACTTCATAGATCTGATAGGCCTTGCCGAAGTAGCTGAAGCCCTCGTCGCCGATGATGATGCCCAGCGGGATCTTGTAGATGGCGCCAATGATCTTGACAATGGCAGTGGCGGCAGCCAGAACGGCAGCGCCCTGCAAAAAGGATTGTTTTTTGAATGCTTTATCTGCCATGCAGGCAAACGCCTCCTTTACTTGGTTGGCATTTTTCCGAAGAAAGCACGGATAAAAGCCTCCCCTGTGCAAGGGGAGGTGGCACGGCGTTCGCTAGCCGTACCGGAGGGGTTGTCGTAGAAGCTTACATTGGTTTCAACGAATGTGAGAATTTTTATGCACAATCCCTCAGTCAAATTGCTCCTTTGTCGCAATTTGCCAGCTCCCTTTGCACAAGGGAGCCGTGGGCGCTCCCGCGCCAGTGATTCACTCTGCAATGTCACAGGAAGAAAGATCATTCTTTCCGTTCCGCGAACACCCGGGGCATGGCTTCCGTCAGCTCTTTCATGACGGCAGCCAGATCGATGGTGGGATACTGACCGGCGGCATAGAGAATCTCACCGCGCACCATGGTCAGCACCACATCCCGGCCGGTAGCCTCGTAGACTACCGTATTCACCAGATCGTGGCAGGGAATCAGATGGGGCTGGGTGAAATCCAGCAGCACCAGATCGGCATCCATGCCCTCCTTGATCATGCCGCACTGACCGGCGCGTCCCTGAGCTTTGGCGCCGCAGACCGTTGCCATCAACAAAGCGGCAGCAGCGGGCATGGTATCGGCCTTGCCGGTTTTTTGCTTGGCCTGCAGGGCCGCCGTACGCACCTGCTGCAGCAGATCCAGAGAGCCCACGGCAGCTGCAGAATCCGTGCCCAGCGCCACATTCATGCCCGTCTTCACCATGGCAAGCACATCGGCCTGACCGGTGGCCAGCTTCTGATTGCTGACAGGGCACCAAATGGCAGAAACCCCCCGCTTGCGAAGCAATGCCATGTCCTCCGGCTCCAGATGGGCACAGTACGCTGCCTGCGTACGGACGTCGAACAGATGATGGCAGTCCAGCAGCTGGGCCTGCGTCAGGCCGGTACGGTCCAGGCATTTCTCCTGCTCCTCCGCCAGCCAGCCCAAGTTCAGGTGCAGGCCCAGATGGTTGTTGATGGCATACTCCGCCATGGCGTCCCACAGCTCGTGAGAGGAAGTGCTCTCACCCTGCAGACCGGCTTCAATGAGGATTCTGCCATTGTCATGACCGTGCCAGTTTTCGCAGGCCGCCACCCACTCTTTGCAATCGGGATAGGTCTCAAAATCGAAGTCCTCGCCCAGAAGCATGGTGGTCTCCCGGGCGATATTGGCCTTGATGCCGCTTTCGGACACGGCTTCCGCCACCGCTTCCATGTGGGAAGTCAGATCAGAGACGGAGGTCACGCCAAAGCGCAGACATTCCGCAATGCCCAGCAGCGCAGAGGCCTTGGCGGCCTGTTCGTCCATCTGCTCCATGCGGGGATAGACCCGCTCCTGCAGCCATGTCCGCAGGTCGCAGTCATCGCCCACACCGCGGAGCATGGTCTGCTCCAGATTGGTGTGGCAGTTGATCAGACCGGGCAGCAGCACCATACCGGTGGCATCCACGATCTGTTTGGGCTGCCCCTCCGGGGCTTTCTTTTTGACCCAGACGATCTTGCCGTTCTCCACACCCACAAAGGCGTCGGTCAGAACGGTCATCCGTTCATCCATGGTGATGACGGAAACATGAGAAAATAAGGTATCCATAGAACCTCCGGTTCAATGGACAATTGACAATTGACAGTTGACAATGAAGGTGTCGCCTTCGGCGACGGATTTGAATCATCCGCGTCAGCGGATACCACCATTGTCCATTGTACATTGTACATTGTCCATTATGTCAAAGATTTCATCCTTTTGCTGCAGGATCGTATCGATTCTCGCAATATAATCCTGCGGGATTTTGGGATTGTGGTAGCGCTCCAGCTGGTTGACGCCGGTATTGACCTTGTTCATACCGCCGCCGCCCAGAGACAAAATGGTGTGGAGTTCTTCCATCATGTAAATATTATACAGTCCGGTGTAGCCGGGCTTGCACCAGCCCACGTTTTCAAAGCTGCCGGACATGTATTTCTGCCGATAGAGATAGTAGGGCTCATAGCCCGCCTGCCGCAGAGCCTCTTCCGTCCTGTCCAGCATTTCCGCCACTTCCTCGCCGCTGGGCAGATCAGGCCGCTGCTGATACAGGGCCGCCGCCTTTTTCAGCGCCAGCGTGTGGACGGTGATATTGCTGGGATCCAGCTCGATGATCTGCCGGACAGAGTTCAGGAAGCTCTCCACCGTGTCACCGGGCAGTCCGGCGATCAGATCCATGTTGATGCCATCAAAACCGGCGGCTTTGGCGTCGGCATAGGCCTGCAGCAGCTGCGCCGTGGTATGACTGCGGCCAATGCGCCGCAGAACGGCATCGGACATGGTCTGGGGGTTAATGCTCATGCGGTCGGCGCCGCCGCTCCGAATGACCTGCAGCTTTTCCAGATCCAGTGTATCCGGTCTGCCACCCTCCACGGTGAATTCCAGGCATTCGCTGAGATCAAAATTGGCGTTGATGGCATCCATCAGCCGCTGCATCTGCGCGCTGTTCAGGGTGGTAGGCGTGCCGCCGCCCATGTACAGGCTGCGAATCGTCCATCCGGAAGCCTTCAGCAACTTGCCGGTGTACTCGATCTCTTTGATCAGGGCATCCAGATAAGGCTCCAGATAGTGCCCGAATTTTTCAATGGACTGGCTCACAAAGGAGCAGTAGGCGCAGCGGGTGGGGCAGAAGGGGATGCCGATGTAGACCGACAGATCCTTCTCCCGCAGCTTGCCCACCGCTTCCAGTGTATGCCGGGAGCAGTCGATACAGAGCTTTCTGCGCTGCTCCGTCACATAATACACATCCCGCAGCATCCGGTCGGCAGACGCTTCCGTGCCGCCTGCCTGGATATGCTGGGTGGACAGCTTGGTGGGGCGGACACCTGCCAGTGCCCCCCACGGCGGGGTAATGCCGCGAACCTCCACAGCCGCCAGAAAATAGCTCTGCTGCAGGATCCGGCGGCGCAGGCGCACATCCTCCGCTTTACTCTTCTCCAGCCGCTTCACAGCCCTTGCCGTCTTGCCGCGCCATGTAATTTTCGCCGTGGCGGTCAGCCACTTCTCCCCTTCATGCAGCGCAGAAACAGCGCCGTCGGCACAGCCAAACGGCGCGGTGACAGTTTCGGTGGGCTCGTCGGGAAACAGCTGCATCTGCAGCTGTTCCACGGCATACAGCTCCGTGTGCCCCTTCAGGTACAGCTTCATCGCTTTGTTGCCTCTTTCATATAGGGATTGTGTTTTCGCTCCCGCTCCAGGGTGGAATCCTCCATGTGGCCGGGAAGCACGCGGAAATCACCGCTGAGGTTCGCCAGACGGGTCAGAGAGTCCATCATCTGGTTCCAGCTGCCGCCGGGGAAATCGGTTCTGCCGCAGGAATCGGCAAAGAGGGTATCGCCAGTCAGCAGCACATCCTCCGCCTGCAGGCAGACGGACCCGGGGGTATGACCGGGAGTATGGAGCACCTTCAGGGTAATGCCGCCCAGGGACAGTACATCGCCTTCCCCATAGAAGTTGGTCCATTCCAGACCCTTGGTCATTGTGGGCGTCAGATGGGTATCGGCCTCATGGACATAGACCGGAATGTCCGCATAGCGCGCCCGCAGAGCCGCCACGCCGCCCACATGGTCATAGTGACCGTGGGTCAAAAGCACATACTGCGGCTGCAGGCCCTCGTTTTTCAGCCAGTCCGCCACGGCTTCCCCCGATGCACCGGGATCCACAACGGCGCAGACCTTGGTCTGCTCGTCGATGACGATATAGCAGTTGGTGCCGAGGGCACCGAGCTGGAATACGGAAATTTTCATGATACGCTCCTTTCCAAAGCCTCCCCTTGAGGGGAGGTGGCACGCGAAGCGTGACGGAGAGGTGACAGCAATTTCCTTTTCACCCCTCAGTCAGCCTACGGCTGACAGCTCCCCTCAAGGGGAGCCTTATTTCAAATCTTTCGTGTCCACGATCATGGTCACGGGGCCGTCATTGACGGACGCCACTTCCATATGCGCCCCAAAGGTGCCGTGCTGGGGCGGAAAGCCCAGCCGTTCGCACTCTGCCAGAAACTGCTCGTACAGGGGGATCGCCTGATCCGGTGGTGCCGCATTGGTAAAACTGGGCCGCCGCCCGTGACTGCAGTCACCATAGAGGGTAAACTGGCTCACCACCAGCACACTGCCGCCCACATCGGCCAGTCCCTTATTCATTTTATCGTTTTCATCGGTAAAAATGCGCAGTCCCAGCACTTTCTCCGCCAGTTTTTTGCAGCTGGCGGGGGTATCGTCATGAGTAATGCCCAGCAGAATCAGAAATCCCTTTCCGATTTTGCCGGTCACTTCTCCGTCAATGGTGACGGAAGCTTCATGGACACGGGTCACAACAGCTCTCATGGTATCTCCATTCTCTTCGTATACAGGCACCGGGCAACAGCACTAAAGCCTCCCTCATCAGAGGGGCCAAGATACCCCGAACCAGTACGTTTTCAATACTTATTGATTTACGTTTTTCCTCTGCGGACATCCAGCACATCGGAAACGCTGCGGAGCTTCCCGCAGACATTGTTCAGCTCTGCCACATCCCGCACCCGGAAGGTCAGGCTGGCCAGCACCCGTCCGGAGCCGGTGGTGCGGCAGTTGATCTCGCTGAGGGGAATCTTCATGCCGCTCATAACCATGGCCAGATCCAGCAGCAGGTTGTCCCGGTCGCGGCATTCCACTTCCAGGGAAGTATCATAGGGCTCATCCGGCGTGCTGATCGCCCACGATGCGTTGACCCAGCGCTCCGGTTGCTTTTCCCGCACCTCCCGCGACGCATTGCAGCAGTCGCAGCGGTGGATGGACACGCCGTAGCCCTTGGTCACAAAGCCCACGATCTCATCCCCCGGCACAGGGGTGCAGCAGCGGGCAAACTTCAGCAGACAACTGCCGATATCCTCCACGGTCACGCCGGAATTGGAGAAGCCTGCCGGTTTCTTTCCCACATTCTGCAGCGGCTTGGGCGTCATCGGTTCCTTAGGTGTCGTCTTGACGGCCTTCATCAGCTCATCACGGAAGCGGTTGACGCATTTG
The DNA here is from genome assembly GCA_045530865.1 of Candidatus Avilachnospira sp. Lineage (GTDB taxonomy): Bacteria > Bacillota > Clostridia > Oscillospirales > Oscillospiraceae > Avoscillospira. The sequence continues at coordinate 6,222 of JAZSCX010000084.1, read as the reverse complement.
ACCGCCGTCATACCGCCGTAACCGATGGCGGCGTACATATCATCCAGCTCGTCAAAGCCCGTTTTCCGCAGCACAACAGGCAGAATCTCCTCGCTCTGGATCACGGAAGGATCAATATTCATCCGGCGCAGCTCGCCTTCAAAGCTGGCTCTGCCGTGGAGGATGTTCTCCTCCCGCTTTTCCTTCTTGAACCATTGCTTGATCTTGTTCCGCGCCTGATTGCTCTTGCAGGTCTTGAGCCAGTCACGGCTGGGACCCTTGGCGGATTTGGAGGTCAAAACCTCCACGATATCGCCGTTTTTCAGCTGGGCATCATAGCCGGCAATGCGGTTGTTGATCTTGGCGCCCACCATGGAGTTGCCCACGGCGGAGTGGATGGCATAGGCAAAGTCAATGGGCGTGGAGCCGGCAGGCAGGGAGATCACACGGCCCTTGGGGGTAAACACAAAGACCTCGTCATCGAACATATCCACCTTCAGAGAGTGGATATAGTCCTCGGCTTCCGTATCCTGCTGGTTCTCCAGCAGGCGGCGCACCCATTCAAATTCCTTCTCTTCTCCGGCGCCGGCGCCACCCTGCTTATACTTCCAGTGGGCGGCAACGCCGTATTCCGCAGTCTCATGCATCTTCCACGTTCGGATCTGCACCTCAAAGGGGATACCCTGATCACCGATGACCGTGGTATGCAGAGACTGGTACATATTGGGCTTGGGAGTGGAGATATAGTCCTTGAACCGGCCGGGCACCAGATTGAACAAATCGTGGACATGGCCCAGCACGTTGTAGCAGTCGGCAATATCCTCCACGATGACCCGGAAGGCATAGAGGTCGAACAGTTCCTCGATGGTCTTGCCGTTGTCCCGCATCTTCCGGTAGATGGAGTTGACGTGCTTGATCCGCCCGTAAACTTTGCCGTGGATGCCCACAGAGTCCATACGCTGGGTAATCTTGTCCTGAATGGCCTCCATAAACCGCTCGTCGGTTTCCTTGTGGCTCTGCAGGTGATCCACGATCTCCTGATAGCCCTCGGGATCCAGATACTGCAGGGAGATGTCCTCCAGCTCCCACTTAAGCTTCTGCATACCAAGGCGGTGGGCCAGCGGCGCATAGATCTCCATGGTCTCCGTGGACTTGGAGACCTGCTTGGGGCCGGACTGGTATTCCAGCGTCCGCATATTATGCAGGCGGTCGGCAATTTTGATGAGGATGACCCGGATGTCCTTGCTCATGGCCATGAACATCTTCCGCAGGTTCTCCATCTGCTGTTCTTCCGTGGTGGAATAGTTCACGCGGGTCAGCTTGGTGACGCCCTCCACCAGCTCGGCCACAGTTCTGCCGAACAGCTTGGTGATCTCGTCAAAGCTGGCGTCCGTGTCCTCCAGACAGTCATGGAGCAGCGCTGCCAGAATGGCGTCCAGATCCAGGCCGATCTCCACTACGATCTCCGCCACAGCCAGCGGATGAATGATATAGGGCTCGCCACTCTTTCGCAGCTGTTTTTTGTGCTTCAGGTCAGCAAATTCGTAGGCTTTTTTCACCTGCGCGATATCCGTGGAAGGCGCATGGCGGGCAATAGCACGAATCAAAGATTGATATCTGGCTTCTGCGGTTTCCATTCATTCACCGGCTTTCTGTTGTTTTAATTTCTGCATCAGGGGGCTCTGCTCCAGATCGACCTTTCCAGTGCAGTCGGCAAGCAAGATCTGCACGCAGTCCCGGTCGGTGCTGCAGGTCAGCAGACCCCGTTCCCGGAACACCTGCAGACACATCCAGAGCTTTCCCGGGCGCAGGCGGCAGTTGGCAGACCGGGAGATCTTGCGGCTCAGGCAGCTCAGATCTTCCTGCAGCAGTCCCTCCTGCACATTGGCAGTCAGATACCGCCAGACCAGCGCAAACTCGCTCCGCACCGGCAGCAGCAGGGATACTTCCCGCTCAGACAGCGCCTGCCCCGCTTCGAACCGTTCTGCCAGCTTCCGGTCCAAAGCCGATGCTTCTCGGCTTTCCCAATCGGGACGGATGTCCACCAGATTGAGCTGCACAGAGCGGTTGCCCCGGAATTCATTGATCTGGGGCGTAAAGGCCACCTCCACCCGGTCACCCACGGCAATGCCGGAGCGCAGGGCTGTGGTGGAAAAGAAGATGGCGCCGAAACTGCATCCCCCGCGGCTCAGCCGCAGGCGCAGATGCTTGCCGCCGCCCACCTCGGACAGCTGATCCACGGTCATATCTTCCATGTAAAACACGGGCTTGGGACAGCCTGCCCCACAGGGCTCCAGCTGATCCAGCGCCATGATATTTTCTTCGGTCAGAAGCTGGGGCTCCACGGCGCAGTCGATCTCCAGCGCCGCACGCTGCTGCCCGCTGGCAATAAACTCGTCCGCCATCTGCCGGATCTCCCGGCGGAAATCGTCGATTTTTCCGCGGCCGATGGTGAAACCCGCCGCCAGTTCATGGCCGCCGTAGCTCTCCAGCAGATGCGACAGATTTTCCAGCGAAGCAAACAGATTGAACCCGCCGTAGGAACGGGAGGAAGCCTTGCCCCGATCACCGTCCAGACAGATCAGATAGGCGGGACAGTTGTATTCCTCCGCCAGACGGGAGGCCACAATGCCCACCACGCCCTGATTCCAGCTTTCCCCTGCCAGCACGATGGCGTTATGGTGCGGTTCCCCCGCCAGCATCTCCGCGGCTTCCTGATAGATCTCCGCTTCGACCTCCTGCCGCTGCCGGTTCAGATTGCACAGCAGCTTTGCCAGCTCCTGCGCCCGAACCGGATTGCGGGTCAACATCAGCTCCGTAGCCAGTTCCACCTGACCCATCCGTCCCGCGGCATTGATCCGGGGCGCCAGCGTATAGCCGATGGAGGAGGCGGACAGTTGCTTTCTATCGCAGCCGCATTCGTTCATCAGGGCGGTAATACCGGGCCGCGGATCCTCCTTCAGGGCCTGCAGGCCGTGCACCACAAAGGTGCGGTTTTCCCCGGTAAGGGGCATCACGTCCGCCACCGTGCCCAGACACAGCAGATCGCTGAACCGCTCCAGAATGATCTCCTGACTGCCGATGATGGCGGCAGCCAGCTTGAATGCCACGCCCACACCGGCTAAATTCTGATGGGGATAGGTATGGTCCTTCCGGTGGGGATCCACCACAGCCACCGCATCGGGCAGGTCATCCTTGCACTCATGGTGGTCGGTGATGATCAGATCCACGCCGGTCCGGCGGCAGAATCGGGCTTCCTCGTTGGCGGTGATGCCGCAGTCCACCGTGACGATCAGGCTGACGCCCTGCTTTTGCAGCTGCGTGATGGCCTGTTCGTTGAGGCCGTATCCCTCTTCGATTCTGCCGGGGATGTAGCTGGTCACCCTGCCGCCCTGTCCCCGCAGGAACTCCGTCAGCAGGCAGGTGGCAGTGATGCCGTCCACATCATAGTCGCCAAACACGGCGATGTGCTCTCCCCGCTGCAGCGCCAGCTGCACACGGGCGGCAGCTTTCGCCATATCCTTCATTTCCAGAGGATCCGGCATAGTTTCTTCTGCGGACAAGAAGGCACGGGCCTTTTTCGGTGAATCATAACCACGGCTGCAAAGCACCCTTGCCGTCAGAGGGGAATATCCCGCCTGCCGCAAATTGCTAAGCGCCTGTTTTTCCGTTTTCGCAATCTTCCAAATTCCAAACTTCACAGGTAATTCCATCCATTATAAATTCTTTTTCAGGATATTATACCATTATTATTGTCTGTGCGCAATTGCTGATTGCAGAAAATTGAGAATTGGCATTGGAGACAAGGGATTTACAGGCAGTTTTAGAGGAAGTTGACTGCCTGCATACGGAACGCATACATGCGTTCCCTACGAATATCATCGATGCTGCCTGTACGTGGGCGACCAATGGTCGCCTCTACGGCGGCGGGGGGTAGCCCTCTGTCGAAAATTGCCGGTTTTCAGATTTGACGATTTATGCTAGAATGGAGAAAACCATTCAGGATGTGATCACATGAAGTATTGGAAGCATCTGCCGGTGCCGGGTCTGAGCAACTGCCGGGATCTGGGCGGCTACGCGGCGGAACACGGCATGACCCGCTACGGGGTATTCCTCCGCAGCGAAGCGCCCTGCAATGTCACGGAGAAAGGCATCCGACTGCTGCGGGACTATGGCCTGACCGGCACTTATGATCTGCGGGGACAGGCAGAGATCGACTGGCGTCCCAGCGCACTGCGGGAAGCCTTTCCCTATCACCTGCTGCCCCTCACCGGCGGCGCGGAGACATTTGAAAAGAAAAATCTGCCGGAAGGGCCGTTTTCTTGGGACAAGGTCTACATCAAACGTGCCAGAGAGCACCGGGAGTGGATCCGCAGCAGCATCGAGACCCTTTCTCTGGCGGAAGGCTGCAGTCTGTTCCACTGCACCACCGGTAAGGACCGTACCGGCATCCTCGCCTGCTGCCTGTTGGGCGCCGTGGGCGTCAGCCGGGAGGACATCGCCGCCGATTACTGCCTCAGTCAGGTCTATCTGCAGGAGATGTTCGCCGCCATGCGCAACGGCTCCCTGACCATCCGGAAGGAACCCAGCCATTTTGAAGAATATGTGTTCCAGACGCCCTTTACCGCCATGGAGAAATTCTACGATTTCTTTGCAGAGGAATTCGGCTCCGTCCGCAATTACCTGCTGGACATTGGCGTGACGGAACGTACATTGGAAATTCTCGAAGAAAAATTTGTCATACCGCTTTGAGAATCACAACACCCCGGACAATGTCCGGGGTGTTTGCATGGAAATCAGCCTTCTGCCAATGCGGCCAGAACCTCTTCCCGGTAGGGGATGGAGGGCACGGCGCCCGGACGGGTGACGGCGATGGAGGATGCCTTGGCGCTCATTTTCAGAACGTCCTGCATGGGCATGCCCGCCATGAGACCGGCGAGGAAGTAGCCGGTGAAGGTATCGCCTGCGGCAGTGGTATCCACAGCCTTGACCTTAAAGATGGGCTGGAACACCCGCTGGGTCTCGTCGGCATACATGGCGCCGTCCTTGCCCAGGGTCAAAACCACCTTGGCATGGGGATACAGCTCCCGGAGCTTATCCAGAATGTCATTGGGCTCCGTGAGACCGGTCAGCTGGTTGCCTTCCACTTCATTCAGCAGGAAAATGCTGATTTTGGTCATGTCCACGGCATTCAGCTTCTCATTGAAGGGAGAGGGGTTCAGGGCGATCTGCATGCCCTTGGCATAGGCCTGATCCACGATGTAGGGCAGCAGGTTCACTTCGTTCTGCAGCAGCAGGATATCCTCGGAGGTGAAGTGGCTGAGAATCTCATCCACAAATTCCTCCGTGAGCATCTGATTGGTGCCGCCGAAGAGCAGAATGCTGTTCTGGGCATTCTTGTCGATCTGGATGATGGTGTGTCCGTCGGGTGCATCCACCTTGCGGATGAAATCGGCATGGACGCCGTATTCCTTGCAGGCATCCAGGAAGGGCTGACCGCCGTTGCCGATGAGACCGCCATGGTAGACCTCTACGCCTGCCTTGGCCAGTGCCATGGATTGGTTGATGCCCTTGCCGCCCAGAAACACATTGCGGGAACCGGTGGCTTCCGTCTCACCGGGCAGGATGATGTGATCCACACTGTACACATAGTCCAGATTCAGAGAACCGATATTCAAAACTCTCATGTGAGCGTCTCCTTCTCTATGCTGTCATTGCGAGACCAGTCCGCAGACTGGTCGTGGCAATCCGCAATCTGTTTTCAACGATACGGCAAGATTGCCACGTCGGCTTTCGCCTCCTCGCAATGACAATATTTTTATTTAACCTGCGTTTTCGGCAGTGATCAGAGCGACTTCAACGGGAACAGAGGCGGGGATGGACTCGCCGTTCATCAGCTTCACGGCATTTTCCACGGCGGTAGCGCCGATCAGAGCGGGCTGCTGGGCAATGGTAGCGCCCATACGGCCGGCCTTGACAGCCTCGACAGCATCGTCGGTGGCATCGAAGCCCACAACCAGCACATCCTTGCCTGCGCCGGAAACTGCTTCCACAGCACCCAGCGCCATTTCGTCATTGGCGGCGAACACGCCCTGAATGTCGGGGTTGGCCTGCAGCATGTTTTCCATGACGGACATGCCCTGTGCGCGGTCGAAGTTGGCAGTCTGGCTGGCAGCCACTTCCAGTTTGGAGTCGGCAATGTTATGGAAGCCCTTGGAGCGGTCGATGGCAGCGGATGCGCCG
>JAZSCX010000007.1:0-21659 GCA_045530865.1 Candidatus Avilachnospira sp. | reverse complement strand
CTTTGGAATAGAGAACTTTACCGGTGTTCATTTCCAGCAGAACTGCAGCGCCCACGGGGGTTTTGAAGATCTGTTTGGTAGAGGATGCGGCAACATCGGTGGTGCTTTCTTCTGTTTCCGGCGTATCTTCTGTGATTTCGGTCTTGGAGGATGCGGCTTCCTCAGGTGTTACGGCGGCTGCAGGCACTATTGTGGCCAGCAGCAGACAGATCATCATAAACAGGCACAGAACTTTTCTACGTTTCATGGTAACTCCTATATCATTCAGCATTGCCGAAAGTGTCTATTGTATGGTATAATACACTTAATTATATCAGATTCTGCTTCTTTGTCAATGAAGCCGGGAGGTGATCTGCGTGAAGGAGAAAAAGATTCCCCTGATTTTGTTTGGCTTGCTGCTGGTTGGGCTGAGTTTTGCTTTGGGCTATCTGGTTGGGAACGGAAATGGGGAAACGATCGTTTCCGTTTCTTCGCAGCCGCCGGAGATATCTGCTCGGATGGAACAGACGCTCCCTGCAGAAACTGTGTCTCAGCCGCAGCAGAATGACGGCCTGATCGACCTGAATACGGCAGATCGCGCACAGCTGGAAACACTTCCCGGAATCGGGCCGGAGCTGGCGACCAGAATTCTGACATACCGGGAGGAAAATGGACCCTTTGTTTCCAAGGAGCAGATTATGGATGTGGAAGGAATTGGCGAAATCCGGTATGAAAAACTGGAACCATTGATTACGATAGGAGGGACATCATGAGAGTCTTGGTTGTGGATGATGAAAAATTGCTGGTAAAAGGGATCAAATTCAATCTGGAGAATGATGGATATGAAGTCCTGACCGGCTCCGATGGACAGGAAGCGCTGGAAATCGCATCTTCTCAGCAGGTGGATCTGATCATTTTGGATGTGATGATGCCCCGGATGGATGGCCTGGAAGCCTGTCAGCGAATCCGGGAATTCTCTGATGTGCCGATTATTATGTTAACCGCCAAGGCCGATGACATGGACAAGCTCATGGGTTTTGAGCATGGCGCGGACGATTATCTGACTAAGCCTTTCAATATTCTGGAGCTGAAGGCCCGGGTGCGGGCACTGCTGCGCAGAAGCGGAGGCGGAAAAAAGAAAGAAGAACGCGTCGCTTCTCTGGTTTGCGGACATATTTCTCTGGACATAGATGCCAGAAATGCATACAATGACGGCAAGCTGACGGATCTTACTGCCAAGGAATACGATTTGATTGAACTGCTGATGCGCAATCCCAACCGGGTATATTCCCGCGAAAACCTGCTGGATACCATCTGGGGCTATGAATACACCAGCGATATCCGCACTGTGGACGTACATATCCGCCGCCTGCGGGAAAAACTGGAACTTGACCCGGCAGAACCGGCGCACATTATGACAAAGTGGGGAGTGGGCTACTATTTCAAAGAGTGAGAAGCGGCAGCATCGTATTCCGGTCAGTGCTCATATCAGAAATGCGGTGGCCTATGTGCTGCTGACCTCAGCCATGCTGCTTTTTTTGAATTTTTATTCATCCAATACCACTAGAAACCTGATTTATGACGCTAAAACGGCCACGATGCTGGATAAAGTACAGCTGGTCGCATCCTCCTATTCGGGCATGGATACGCTGACGGAGGAATATACCGGTCAAATTCTGTCCGCCCTTGGCAGTTTGAATACGGACCGCATCCTTGTCACAGATCGTATGGGTCAGGCTATTTACGATTCCGAGGTGGGGCAGTCTGCCTTGGGCCGTACGGTTCTTTTCCGGGAGATCGTGACGGCATTGGAAAGCCAGAATGTGGTGTATACGTTTTATGAGGATGGGATTCTTACCAGCCGTGCAGCCATGCCTATCATGCAGTACGGTCAGCCCATCGGCTGTGTCTATATTTCCGATGTGGACCCCGATCAGGGCAGTATCATTCGGGCACTGGAAACCAATATTCTGCGTATTTCCGTGGGTGTTGAAGCGGTTCTGGTGCTGTTTTCCCTCCTGTTTGGCATGATTTCATCCAGAAAAATGCGGCAGATCCTGGTTTCCATGAATAAGGCCAGAGAGGGTGAATACAGCTACAAAATCCAGCGCATCAAGGGTGCTGACGAATACAGTCGTCTTGCCCGGGAATTCAACCGTCTGACTGACCGGCTCCAGAGTTCGGAACAGGCGCAGCGGCAGTTTGTTTCCGATGCATCCCACGAACTGAAAACGCCGCTGGCCTCCATCAAGCTGCTGTCGGATTCCATCATGCAGAACGAGATGGATGCTGATACCATGCGGGAATTCGTTGCCGATATCGGCAACGAAGCCGACCGGTTGACGAGATTGGCCCAGAAGCTTTTGGCCATCTCCAAGGCAGAGGTGGTCAAGCAGGAGCATGAGGTGGTGGATCTGTCCCAGACCATCGGAAAGGTATTCAAAATGCTGGTGTCTCTTGCCGATCAGCGGGAGATCCGTCTGGTCAGCAATATGGAGAAAGACTGCACGGTCATGACCGTGGAGGATGATATGTACCAGATTCTGTTCAATCTGGTGGAAAACGCCATCAAGTATAATCAGGATGGCGGCCTTGTTCATGTTCGTCTGAACAGGCAGGGAGATGATGTGGTTGTCTCGGTACAGGATACAGGTATCGGTATTCCCGCGGATGCCGTGGAGCACATTTTTGAGCGGTTCTACCGGGTAGACAAGGCCCGTTCCCGGCAAGCCGGCGGCTCCGGTCTTGGCCTGAGTATCGTGCGGGAGCTTGTCGAGCGAAATTACGGCGAGATCTCTGTTGCCCGCGGGGAAGAGAGCGGTACGGTCTTTACGGTGCGCTTCCCTTATTTTGAAGTGGAGGTGGCGCAATGAAGCGGTGTGTGATCATTCTGTTGGCTGCCGTGCTGCTTTTCACGGGCTGTGATATGGGAGTAAAGCGGACCAATCCTGCCGCTACGGTGCAGTATTTCTTTTATTATCTGGCGGGGGACGAGATTTCCTATCGTTCCGATAATGGTCCCTTGGTTGCGGAAAGCCGCACTCTGATCGGCGAACAGCTGCAGCTGCATAATTTCCTGGAACTGTATTTTGCAGGTCCTGTGGAAACCGGTGCTAAGTTGCCTTTTTCCACCCGGCTGCAGCTGAAGGATGCGGTGCTGGAAGATGGCGTCCTGTCTCTGCAGCTGTCCTATGACTGGAACAGCATGTATCAGCTGGACAGAAAACTTGCAGAAATATGTCTGCTGCGGACGGCGACACAGTATCCGGGGGTAAAGCAGCTTCGGGTGAACGATGTGCTGCTGAAAGAGACAGACTATCTGCTGGTGGATCTTGCGGGTGTGGACGATCAGTTTGCAGTCAAACTGTATTATTCCGATATGAGCGGCAGATACCTGATGAAGGAAACCAGAAGCCGGGAAAGCAGTACGGCACAGAGCTTGCAGGAATTTGTGCTCAATGAGCTGTTAATTGGCCCGGAAAACGAGGACTACCTTCCGGCGCTGCCGGAGGGTACCCGGCTCATGGGCGTGGAATTGACACAAGGGATTTGTACGGTCAACTTTTCGGAGGAGTTCCTCAACAATAAACCCGAAACCCATACACAGGCCCGTGTGGCGGTATTCTCTGTGGTCAACAGTTTGACAGAGCTTTCTCAGGTGGAGAGTGTTCGACTTCTGTGTGCAGGCAAGGAGATCGGCTCCTATTGCGGACTGGATCTCTCCGGCGTTCTTCAACGGGATGAACTGGTGATTTCGGATGCCGGACAGAATTTGTCCGTGCTGGACGCAACCCTGTACATACCGGTAACAGGCGGCAAACTGGTTCCGGTTCCGGTTTCCATCCCGCAGATCGTGGGAAGAACGGGTACAGAGTCGGTTCTGAATGCACTGCTGTCCTTTCAGACTGGCAACGGATACGAAAATCCTTTTCCCGCCGGAACCCTTGTGATCAAGCAGGAGACAAAGGACGGCTTATGCACTGTAACCTTTAACGGAGCCTTTGCCAGAGAACCGGTGAACACGCATCGGCGGCAGACTGCCGTTCGAAGTCTTGTGACAACCCTGTGCAGCTTGGGTCAGATCGACAGTGTCCGGATTTTGACCAATGATGAGGATGCTGAAGCAGCTGGTTTTGGTGATATTCTGTTACCGCAGTCTGAATGGCTGCTGCAGCCGTCATCTCCGTGAATAATGCAAAAAAAGCACTGCAGCTGCAGTGCGTTTTTGCATTATTGAGTTGGAAGTTGGGCGAGAATAGCTTCTGCACATACCATGCCGTCCACAGCGGCGGACATAATGCCGCCGGCATAACCGGCGCCTTCGCCGCATGGAAACAGACCCCGCAGACTGGATTGCTTGCTTTCGTCACGGATGATTCTTACGGGAGAGGAGCTTCTGGTTTCCGGCGCCGTCAGCACGGCTTCGGGATGGCTGAAGCCGCGTAGCTTCTGATCCAGCAGGGGCAGCGCCTGCTCCAGAACATCGGTGATCTGCTTCGGCAGTACCTCATGCAGGTCACACAGGGTCACACCGGGACGATAGGTGGGGCGGACAGCACCCAGTGCTTCGGAAGGCTTTCCGGCAAGGAAGTCTCCCACCAATTGGCAGGGTGCATGATAGTTACTGCCACCCCGGACAAAGGCGTTTTCCTCCAGTTCTTCCTGCCAGTACATACCGCCAAGGGTGGATTGGTCGGGGAAATCCCGTGGATTGAGGGTGACCAATAGGGCAGAATTGGCATTTTCACAATCCCGCGCCACATAGCTCATGCCGTTGGTGACCACGCGGCCTTCCTCCGATGCGGCAGCCACTACATGACCGCCGGGGCACATGCAGAAGGTATAGGCGGAGCCGCCGTCAGGCAGCTTCACATTGAGCTTATAATCGGCGGCGGGCAGATTGGGATTCCCGGCAAAGATGCCGTACTGGCTCTGATCTACCATGGATTGCTTGTGCTCAATCCGCACACCCATGGAAAAGGGCTTGGGCTCCATGGATATCCCATCCTGCAGCAGCTGGCGGAAGGTATCCCGGGCACTGTGACCGATGGCAAGAATGGCCTGACGGCAGGGGATCAGACTGGTTTCTCCGTTTTGACAAACCCAAAGACCGGTCAGTTTCCCGTTTTCCTGCTCGGTTCGCAGCATCTGCGTGTCAAAATGCACTTCACCGCCCAGATGAATGATCTTACTGCGGATGTTCTGCACCACCGTCAGCAGCACGTCGGTGCCCACATGAGGCTTGGCATCAAAAAGGATTTCTCCATGGGCGCCGGCATCTGCCAGCTGCTCCAGCACCCAGCAGCACCGTTCATTTTTGATGCCAGTATTCAGTTTTCCGTCAGAAAAGGTACCTGCACCGCCCTCACCGAACTGTACATTGCACTGCGGATCCAGTTTTCCGGTTTTCCAGAATTCCTGCACCTTTTCGTGGCGTGTTTGGGCATCCAGACCCCGCTCCAGTACAATGGGGCGCAGACCTGCCTCTGCCAGCACCAGCGCGGCAAACATACCGGCGGGGCCAAATCCAACCACCACGGGTCGGTGCTCGGGAATGTGTGCTGCCTTCGGAACGGTATAGACATGATCGGCTGCGAGGCTTACCTTGGGGTCCCGCAGGCGCTTGAGAATCCTGTCCTCCCGCTCTTTTACATCCACATCCACCGTGTAAATGATGCGAACATCAACCTTTTTTCTGGCGTCAATGGATTTTTTTCGAATGTGCAGATGGACGATCTCGTTTTCCCGAATGCGAAGATGCCTGGCAGCCAGCTGCACCAGACGGTTCAGATCATCGTTGGGTGTCAGGGAAAGATCCCGAATTCGTATCATATTATGCTCCTGTTCTTCCCAGTTTTCCGGCCAGTCTGCCGGAACTCCATGCCCATTGCAGGTTGTAGCCGCCGCAGTCGCCGTCAATGTCCAGCAATTCGCCTGTGGCAAAAAGACCGGGGCAGATACGGCTTTCCAGTGTATCGGGGCGGAATTCGGAGGTCAGAATTCCCCCTGCCGTCACCTGTGCCTGTTCCAGCCCCATGACGCCGGAGACGGTCATGGGGAAATACTTGATGGTGTGGGCGATTTTTTTCAGACTATTCTCCGGATAGTCTCCGCAGGCTGCAGGGATGGCTTCGCCGCTGCATTTGAGCACAACTTTGCCCAGCCGGTTCTGCAGTGCGCCTGTCAGCAGTTCTTCTCCATACAGTGCAGGGAACTGCGCTTGTCGCAACAGAAGCATCTCCATGATCTCTTCTTCTGTCCACGGCTGCATCAGATCCAGCAGCAAAAGCTGATCTCCGCGGGCTGCGACCTCTCGGGAGAGCTCAAAAATGGCGGGGCCGCTGATGCCGAAGTCCGTAAACTGTACTTCACCGGAGTTTTGTGCGGCAGATCTGCCGTTTTGCTTCAGCGTAATGCCGGCATTGGCCCGTACACCCTTCAGACTCCTGGTCACGGAAACGTCGGTTTTGATCTGCACCAGACTGGGCTGTAGAGTGGTAACGGTGTGGCCCATGGAAGTCAGCAGCCTGTAGCCCCAGTCGGTTCCTCCCAGTTTGCTTCCCGCGGAGCCGCCGCAGGCGAGAATCAGCTTATCACAGTAGAAGGCTTCCTCTGCGGTTTTGACCTGATAGCCTCTGGCTTTTTTGCCGATGGAGAGTACTTCACAGCCGCACCGCAGATCTACACGGCGCTGCTCCAGTGCAAACCGCAGCGTATCCACCACACTGTTGGCCTGATCGGAAAAGGGATAGACCTTACCGCTGGGCTCCGTGGTGGTCAGCAGTCCCAGCTGCCGGAAAAACGCCAGCGTATCCTCCACGGAAAACCGGGAGAGGGCATGACGGACGAACATGGGATCCAGTCCGTGGTAGTGAGAAGGATCTGCATGAATGTTGGTCAGGTTGCACCGCCCGTTGCCGGTGGCCAGCAGCTTCCGCCCCACACGGCTTTGTCGTTCCAACAGCGTGACCTGATTGCCGGGATCCTCCGCTGCCGTCAGGGCTGCCATCATACCGCTGGCGCCTGCGCCGATGATGAGTACTTTCATAATATCGCTCCTGCTTCGAAACTTTGCAACTATTATAATACAAAGCCACACAATCCACAAGAACTATTGAATTTTGCGCAAAATATGATAAGATATCCATGGAATTGGAGAGATTGTATGGACAAGCAAAAACAAATTGCCGCAGTTGCGGAAACGGACGAGGATCGTATCCTGTTTGCCCGCATCTATGATCGGATCACCTCCGCCGAGCAAAAGAATATTCCGGGTGTCACCTGTTTTCTCACACCCCGGGAGCAGGTGCTGACAAAACGAATGCTGCCCCATATGGAGCTTCGTTTTTACGGCGGAAGTTCCGAAGCGGAACGGGCGGTTTGCTGCTGGCTGCCGGATTATCTGGAAGAGGACTGGCTGACCGGGGAGGATAGCCCCATTGCGGCAGTTCGGGCCACCTTTTTTGAAAAGGACAAGCTGAACCATCGGGATCTTCTGGGCAGCCTGATGGGCTGCGGCATCAAGAGGGAGACCGTGGGCGACATCTATGTAGGGGAAGGCACCTGTGATTTTCTGGTTACTCGGGAAATCCTGCCCTATGTGCTGGATAATCTGCTCAGTGCCGGACGTACCCGTTTGCATACAGAGCAGATCCCGTTGGAGGTGCTTTCCGGCCCTGTGCTGACGGTGAAGGAGATCCGGGATACGGTATCTTCTCTGCGTCTGGACAGCATTGTAGGCTCCGGGTTCGGGATGGCCCGCGGGAAGGCATCGGCTCTCATCGAAACCGGAAAGGTTTCCCTGAATGATCTGCCCTGTATCAAGCCTGATAAGCTGCTTTCGGAGGGTGATAAAGTCTCTGCCAGAGGCTTTGGTAAACTGATACTGTCGCAGGTTGGCGGCAAAACCAAAAAAGACAGAATATCCATCATACTGGAAAAATATATGTAGGAGGCCCTTATGGATCAGAGTAAAATCGACCGGATCAACGTTCTTGCCAGAAAATCCAAGGCAGAAGGTCTGACGGAGGAGGAAAAGGCGGAGCAGGCAGTCCTGCGCCGGGAATATATCGACAGCGTCAAGGCCAGTTTGATTGGCCATCTGGATAACACCTATGTGGTGGATGAAAAGGGCAATACGAGAAAGCTGAAATCCAGCAAATGATTGTCTGAAAAGCGTCCCTTTGCATAGGGGACGCTTTTGTGCTTGTTTGGAGGAAATATATGGAACCGCAAACCTGCAAACTGCCGCGCAAGGAAAAGCTGGCGCTGATCTGGCGCTATCTGCGCGGTGTCGTTGTATTTTTTATCCTGTCAGTACTCTGTGCCTGCCTGAGCATGGTGTTTCATGCACTGACGCCCCAGATCATCAAAATTACCGTGGACTCGATTCTCGGCACGGAAGAAGCCTCGCTCGGTTTTCTGGAGAAGTTTGTTTCTCTGGAATGGCTGCGGACAGAACCCATCCGGGCCCTGTGGATTGCTGCTGCTGCCGTGATGATCGTGGCGGTGTTCCGGGGACTTTGCAGCTTCGGCCAGCGGATCTTTCTGGCCAAAGGCTCCGAAGGCTTTTTAAAGGGCATCCGCGATGACCTCTTTTCTCACATCCAGCGGCTGAGCTTCCAGTGGCATACGGCCCATTCCACCGGAGATATGATTCAGCGCTGTACCTCCGATGTGGATGTGATTCGGAGCTTTGTCTGCAATCAGCTGTCGGAAGTAATTCGTACGGTCTTTCTGATCGTGCTGTATATGAGCATCATGTTTTCCATGCATGTGGAGCTTTCGCTCATTTCTCTGGTCTTTGTGCCGGTGGTGGCGCTGTCCTCTGGTTTGTTCTACCGTTCCATTGCCCGTCGCTTCCAGTCTGCTGATGAGGCGGAAGGTGAGGTGACCACCTGTGCGCAGGAAAATCTTACCGGCGTCCGTGTGGTCCGTGCCTTTGGACGGGAACAGTATGAGGTGGAGAAGTTTAACCAAAAAAATGAGTATTTCTCCAATCTCTGGATCAAACTGGGTAAAACGCTCTCTGTCTACTGGGCGTCCGGTACCTTTCTGACCTGTTTGCAGGTCATGGTCATCATTTTGGTGGGCACCGGGATCACCGTGCGCGGCGGCATGAGCCTTGGTACCTTTCTGGCCTTTGTGTCCTATAACGGCTCTCTTTCCTGGCCGGTTCGCTCTCTGGGACGGGTGCTGGCGGATATGAGCAAGGCCGGTGTTTCCGTGGACCGTGTGGGCTATATTTTGCGTGCACCGGAGGAAACGGATATTCCGGAAGCAGAGGAAGCTCTCGTGACCGGTGATATCGTATTCGATCATGTGAGTTTTGGCTATGGAGAACATCCTGTTTTGAAGGATGTGTCTTTTACCGTGCCCCATGGCTCCACCTTTGCCATTCTGGGCGGTACCGGCTCCGGCAAGAGCACGCTGGTGCATCTGTTGGACAGGCTCTATGATCTGCCTGCGGAGCAGGGGAGCATCACCATCGGCGGCAGAAAGCTGGCCCATTTCAAACGGGAGCATCTGCGCCGCCATATCGGTCTGGTGCTGCAGGAGCCGTTCCTGTTTTCCCAGACCATCCGGGAAAACATCTGTGCCACCCGGCCGGATGCTTCGGAAGCTGAACTGCGGAAGGCTGCCTCAGTTGCCTGCGTGGATGAAGCCATCATCGAATTTACCGATGGTTACGATACAGTGGTGGGTGAGCGGGGTGTGACCCTGTCCGGTGGGCAGAAACAGCGCGTTGCCATTGCCAGAATGCTGCTGCAGCAGGCACCCATCATGATCTTTGACGATTCGTTGTCTGCGGTGGATGCGGAGACCGATACTAAGATTCGCAGCGCCCTGCGGGAGAACCTCGGAGAGGCTACTGTGATCCTGATCTCCCACCGTGTTACGACCCTGATGCAGGCTGACCGGATTTTGGTGCTGGATGATGGACGGGTTTCCGATATCGGCACCCATCAGGAGCTGATTTCCAGACCGGGTATTTATCAGGATATTTATGAAATTCAGATGAGCAGCGACGACCGCCGCTTGATTGAGGAAGGAGGCGGACTGTAATGGCTGCGTTTGATGATCAGGAATATACAAAAGCTCTGGATATCGGCATCTGGAAACGTCTGATGCCGTTCCTCAAAGGCTACAAAAAAGCATTCGTTGGCATGTTTTTCTTCAATGCCGTTGCAGCTGTGATCGATGTGATTCTGCCCCTGTTCCAGCGGTACGCGGTGCAGAACTTCATTGGCGGGGAAACGCTGGATGGTTTGCTGCCCTTTGGTCTTGCCTATCTGGCGGCAATCCTGATCTCTGCACTGTCCGTTGTGGCTTTTGGCAATAATTCGATGCGAATCGAAATGTGTCTGGGCCGTGATTTGCGCAGGGAGTTGTTTCATCATCTGCAAACGTTGTCATTTTCCTTTTATAATGTCACGCCTGTTGGATATCTGATCTCCCGGCTCATGAGCGATACCAACCGCATAGCCGGTATGATCGCATGGAATATGACGGATATTCTTTGGTCGCTGTTCTATGTGCTGGGTACCTTTGCGGCCATGCTGGTGCTGAACTGGAAGCTGGCATTGGTGATCATTGTGGTCGTGCCTGCCATTGCGGTGCTGACCGGGTATTTTCAGAATCGGATTTTGCACTGGAACCGAAAAGTGCGGAAGATCAACTCCAAAATTACCGGCTCCTTCAATGAAGGCATCACCGGTGCAAAAACCTCCAAAACTCTGGTGATCGAGGATCAGAATACGGATCGCTTCCGGGAGCTGACCGGAGAAATGCGGCATGCAGGCATTCAGGCCGCCAGATTGAATGCGGTTTATATTCCGCTGGTTTTGTTTTTCAGCACAGCTGCTGTGGCAATCGTTCTCCTTCGCGGCGGCTATCTGGTGACAGAACAGGTGATGGAGATTGCTACCCTTTCCGCCATTACGACTTACGCAGTCAGCATTTTCGAACCCATCCAGATGACTGCCGCCAATATTGCGGAGTTCATTTCCCTGCAGGCGTCCATTGAACGGGTCACCGGTCTGCTGGATGAACAGCCGCAGGTGCTGGACAATCCAGATGTGGTGGAGAAATACGGAGACGCCTTCCATGCCAAACGGGAAAACTGGGAAACCATCCGGGGCGATATTGAATTTAAGGATGTGACCTTCCGCTATCCCGATGGCGGCGACAATGTGTTGGAGCATTTTTCTTTGAAGATCCCCGCCGGTACTACGGTTGCCATCGTGGGCGAGACCGGTGCCGGCAAGAGCACACTGGTCAATCTGGCCTGCCGCTTCTTTGAACCCACAGAGGGTCAGATTTTGATTGACGGCAGGGATTACCGGGAACGCAGCCAGCTGTGGCTCCATTCCAATATCGGTTATGTGTTGCAGAGTCCCCATCTGTTCTCCGGCTCTGTGCGGGAAAATATCCGCTATGGACGGCTGGATGCAACCGATGCAGAGGTGGAGGCAGCTGCACGAGCCGTATCGGCCGATACGGTGGTACAGAAGCTGGAAAAGGGCTGGGACAGCGATGTGGGTGAGGGCGGCGACAAGCTCTCTACCGGCGAAAAGCAGCTGATCTCCTTTGCCCGTGCTGTGCTGGCGGACCCCAGAATCTTCGTGCTCGACGAAGCGACCTCATCTATTGATACCCAAACGGAGCAGCTGATCCAGAATGCCATTGACCATCTCCTGCGGGACAGAACGTCCTTCCTGATTGCCCACCGTCTTTCCACCATCCGCAAGGCCGATCTGATCTTGGTCGTCCGCGATGGAAAAATCGTTGAGCAGGGCAGGCATCTGGAACTGCTGCAGAAAAAGGGATACTATCACGATCTGTACAGCAAACAGTTCGCGGAAGAGCATGCTGCCAGAATTCTGAATTAGCAAAAAGGTCCTCCGAGGGAGGACCTTTTTGCTATGCAAACCATAAAATCAGGAAAATATGGCACATCAGCACAACCGGCATGCCGATGGAAAACAGCGGCTTTCTGGTTTTGTGGCGGAACAGAACCATGCCCAATGTACCGCCCAGACTGCCGCCCAGAACGCAGAGTGTCATAAGCATGGCTTCGGAGATGCGCCAACGGTGTTTTTGCGCCAATTTTTTATCCCGATGCATAAGAAACATCTCAATGGCATTGATTAGAATCAGATAGGGGACGAACTCCTGCATAAAATAATCCTTTCGGAGGGCTTTGTATGAAATGGTGGATGGTTGTTTTTTGTTTGTTTTTTCTGACAGGCTGCAGTGCACAGCCGGTATGGGAAACGGTGGAGGATGGTATTCCGGCAGAGGTACCGATCCTGCAGACCTATGATATTTCTGTTGATCTGCCGCTGACGTATCTTGACGGCAATGAGAAGGACTGCCTGTATACTTCCGGCTCGGTGGAGGTGCATACGACCTCTTTTTATGCCTCCGATCTGGACGCGGCGGTGCGGCAGCTTTCGGGGTTTTCCGCTGAGGATCTGAATATTGTGAAAACCCTTCGGGAGACGCTGCCGGAGTACCAGTTTGCGTGGTACAGCGAAACGGAGGAGGGCGGACGGCTTTTCCGGGCAGATCTGGTGATGGATGATACGGCTTGCTATGCAGTGGTTTGCAGTGCACCGGAAACGGCAGAAGGCTTCCACGAACAGGCCAGACAGGTCTTTTCTGCATTCACCCTGTCCGAACCGGAAAAAATATGATAAAATTTTGAGAAACGGAAATCAAAACGGCCTCCTGCACGGTCTATTATACAGAACAAAGGAAAGGAAGGGAAGTCCCATGAACATGGAAAGCTACGCTGAAAAGATAGAAACTATGCGGGCGAAGCTGTACCAGACGGCGCTGTGCTATTTTGGTGATCCTTCCGCCGCACAGGAGGTACTGGACGAGGCGGTCTATCGCGGGCTCTGCGCCTGCGGGAGACTGCGGGAGCCGGATCGGTTCAATGGCTGGATGACACGGATCCTGATCAACGAGTGTCATCGGGAGCAGAAGCGTCGAAGCCGTTTCCGTTCGTTGGAAGAAGTACCTGAGCTGACGGCGGAAATGCTGGATGCACTGCCTCTGCGGGAGGCGCTGCAGCGGCTGCCGAAGGAGTGGAAGGACGTTGTAATCCTTCGGTTTTTCTCCGGATACTCACAGGCGGAAACGGCGGAAGCATTGCAGATCCCGCAGGGAACGGTAAAAACAAGACAGAGAAAAGCGCTTAATTTACTGAAGCTGGAACTGGAGGAGGCGGCTCTATGAATCGAATGGAAGAATATCAGGAAATACTGCGGGAGCTGGAAACGATTCCGGAAGCCACTGCAGGCTGCGTGAAGCGAGCCGTGACTCGCAGAAGGCGGGAACGGAGGATTTGGCGGCCCTTGGCGGGCGTTGCAGCGGCGATTGTTCTCTTTGTGGGAACGGTCAATCTCAGCCCCACCGTAGCGGCTGCCTGCATGGAGATTCCGCTGCTGGATAAACTGACGGAGGCGGTGCTGTTCTCTCCGTCACTGAAAAAAGCGGTGGAGCATGACTATGTGCAGCCCATGGGACTGGAGGAAACCCAGAACGGCGTTACAGTTTCGGTGGATCATGTGATCGTGGATCAGAAGCAGCTGAATGTTTTTTATACAGTTTCTTCCGATCAATATGACCATCTTGTGGCAATGCCGGATCTGCTGGAAACCGAAAGCGGCGAGGGCATCCGGGCGGGTATCGTCTGGGGCAATGATCGTGTCACGCTTGGAGAAATGCGGCATATCGTGGCAGATTTTGCAGATGGAACGGTGCCTTCGCAGCTGGACCTGACAGTGGACATCATGAAAGCTGGGGAAAACCATGAAGAACCGACCAATGCCCAGTGGGATGCGGCAAGAGAACAGACCCCCGTGGCATCCTTCGAATTCCATCTGGAATTTGATCCGCATTTCACGGAGCAGGGCAGAATTGTAAATCTGGATCAGAGCTTTATGCTGGATGGCAATACCTTTACCGTGGCGGAACTTGGGATCTATCCCAGCCATATTCGGATTCATCTGGAGGAGGATCCGGAGAATCCCAGTTGGCTCAGCGCTCTGCGGTTTTATCTGGAACTGGAGGATGGCACGATCATCGGCAGGGGAGGCAACAGCATTTCTGCCTGGGGCGATCCGAATACGCCTTCCACCACAACGTATCTGGCAGAGAGCAGCTATTTTGAAGCTTCGGAATGTATTCGACTGGTGATCACCGGCGCGGATTTTCTGGAAAAGGATTTCGGCAGAACCTATATCAATCTGGAAACCGGTGAAGTGGAAAACCTTCCGGAAGGATATTCCCTGCAGGAAGTGCGGCAGACAGGCGAAGCCTGGGAAGTGGACTTCCTCTGGGAAGATGATGGTGTTTCCCATACGCAGGCATTCATAGGCATTTATGACGCCGACGGAAACCGGGTGGAAACCGGCGGTATGTGGTATTCCTCCTCCGGCACAAACCGGGAGGAACCCGGTGAACCGGAGCCGCGGGAATTTGGCTATGTGCTGAAGAATGTATCCGGGCATGAAGTTTGGCTGGAACCCAATTATACCTATTTCTGGTACGCAGAGACGCCGGTTGCGGTGGAGCTGCAGCAATAAGGATTGCGCAGGAAGATGCAGGCACCTTGCTTGTAATCTTCCTGCGCTTCTGTTATAGTGTATAAAACGAATGGAGATGCCAATATGGCTAGGAACGGGTGCAGCTGATTGGCCCAGAGATACGGCATATCGTGGTGATGCAGCCGGTACCGACCGTCGTTGGACGTCGATCCTTGTCAATGAAGATCTTCTCATCGATCCCAATCCCGATGTACCGGAGGCACTCCGAACCTTCGGTGCAGATCCAGGAAAAATCAAATATGCGCTGATCTCGTATTCATTTCTGCTCGCAGACGTTGTTGCCTCTGGCAGCCGATCATGAGATTCATGTATACGGCGGCAATGGGTATCCCGGGAAAATTCCGAAGCATCCCCATGTGGTGTTCCATCCCATTTCGCTTCTGCAGGAGCAGGTCATCGGGGATTACACGGTATTTCCTGTCTATTCCGCCCCATTTTGTGGATGATACGCTGGAGACCTGCTATCACAATGTCAGCCGTTTTTCGGATAAAACAGTCTTTTACGGCTGTGACGGTGCGCGGCTGGCGCCCGAGGCCTTTCAGCCCATGGAGCAGTACGGGCACTATGACTGCATGATCATGGATGCTATCTTCGGCGATGATCCCATGAAATACCGGGTGCAGGGCAGCCACATCTATTTTTACCACAACAGCCTTTCCATGTGAAAACGATGCAGCATGCCTTTACGGTGAAGAAGCTGATCGACGAGCGCACGGTGATGATCGCCGATCATCTGGCAAAAACCTATTTCCCGGATATGAACTCTGCAAGGGAGCAGTTCTCCGCCATCGGCTTTGTACCGGTACATGACGGAATGAACCTGACAATTTGAGTGAAGTTTTTGTGGAATTCGGTAGCATATCGAAAAAGTATATGCTATAATAACCAAGAAAAGCGGTGTTGTGCTATTTTTATTTATGAAAGATGATAGTGCTTCATACTTGTACCATGAGAAAGGGAGCGAACGAAATGGCAAAGGACAAGACTTCAATCGTATTTACAGGTGATATCGGCTTTGACCGCTATATGGATCGGAAGTGGGAGGATGAAAATCTGCTGTCCCAGCCGGTTCTGGATTTCTTCCACAGTGCGGATCATGTCTGCGCCAACGTGGAAGGCGCCCTGATTGATGCCGTGGATGACGGCTCCCGTGGTGTGTTCTTCCATAGTATGAACCCCGAAGCCACCAAGGTGTTCCAGAAGATGCATGCGGACATCTGGTCTATTGGCAACAATCATTCCATGGATGCCGGTGTGGAAGGCATTATCAGCACCCGTAAAATCGCAGCAGAGTTGGGCTGCAAGGCCTTTGGTGCAGGCATCAACGAAGTGGAAGCCTCTGAGCCTGTCTATCTGGACGAAGCCGGCGGCATCGGTATGTTCGGCGTTTCCTATATGGCGGAGTGCATCCCTGCCACTGCCACCGAGCCCGGTATTTTCCGCTGGGACGATCTGGATTATATTGAGCGCCGGATCAAGGAAGTCAAGTCCAGGTGCAGATGGTGTATCGTGGTCGCCCATGGCGGCGAAGAGTTCACCAGTCTGCCCAGCCCCTATACCCGCGACCGTTACCTGAAGTTCCTGAAACTGGGTGCCGATGTGGTTGTGGGTCATCATCCCCATGTGCCGGAGAACTATGAGCTGTTTGACGATGGCAAGGCCATTTTCTACTCTCTCGGCAACTTTATTTTCGATACTAACTATCAGCGTGTCCATCTGTACACCGATTTGGGTGTTTTGCTGAAGCTGACCTTCACGGAAGAGAAGATGGATTTTGACGCCATCGGCATTCAGATCGTTCGCGGTCCTGAGACCATCGATATCGCACCGCTTCCTGATGTTTTTACCAATATCCCTGCCGAGGAATATGAGCTGCTGGCGCCTCTGTCCGCCAAGGCCTTCGTTGTAGAAGATATGCGGAAGATGGTCTATCTGGAGCCTGAGACCTATACCGATGCCACCCAGGAGGTCTGGGATGCCTACTTCTTCAGTGAGAACACCGATGGCTTCTTCAAGGGCGCCCATATGGATTTCAACATCATCGTACCCTTCTCCTGGGAAGCCGAAAAGGGCGAATGGAAGAAGAGCAAGCTGGAAAAGGTCAAAGAGTACATCCTGCGCCAGATGTAATCATTCATCAAAGCATCTGCCGCAGCTGCGGCAGATGCTTTTCTTACATACATATGCACCGAAATAATATGACTGTAAATAAATTTCCGGACGAATTTACATTTACTTTTTTTTATACAATGATATACTCACGACAAGTTCGTAAATGCATTCCCATGAGGAGGAGTTGACATGAAAAACCAGTATATTCTGTCCAAACATGGTGAAGCCGAACGCCCTGCCCTGATGTGGTTCTGGAGCGACAAGCTGACGCCGGAAATGATCGTTTATCAGATTGAGAAGTTCAAGGAAGCCGGTATCGAAGAATTTTATATTCATTCCGGCCACGGCGATATGGGCTTCCCTTATCTGTCGGACGAATTCAATGCCATGATCCGGCTTGCCAGCGATACAGCAGAGCGGCTTGGCATGAAATACTCCATCTATGATGAGTTTGCATGGTCCTCCGGCACCTGTGCAGGCCGGATCATGGACGAGTACCCCGAATACCGCATGACCAATTTCCGGTGGTATGAATACAATGCCATCGTGGGTGATACGGCGGAGATCTGGTTCAAGGGTAAGGTTCTGGCGGTTCAGGCCGTCTATGCCGACCGGGAACAGCGCCGGGAAGACATCACCGACAGAGTGACCATTGAATATTTCGGTGATGGCAAGGATGGCCGCGTGACATGGAAAAATGACCGGCTGATCTCTGCCCGGGTCTTTGTGTTCTGCCGCTGCAATCTGGACGGTTTGAGCATGACCAGCGTCTGGGGTAAATACTCCACCTATTCCCGCGGTTTCACCGATGTGATGAACCCTGCTGCTGTCCGGAAGTTCCTGGAGATCAACAACGAGGTCTATAAAAAGACGATTGGCGATAAGTTCGGTAAAAACACCTGCCGGATCTTTACGGATGAAACCTCCTATTCCGACTTCGGTTCCGCCAACTCCAGTCCTTATTCCGATCTGCTGGAAGAGGAATTCCAGAAAGAGCACGGCTACGCCCTGCGGGATCACTATATCTCTCTGACGGAAGCTTATCATACGGATGAGGATCTCAAGGTCCGCTATCACTACTACAAAACCCTTACCAGGATGTTCTGCACGGCCTATCTGGATCAGTATAAGCAGTGGTGCCATGAGAATAACCTGCTCCTGACCGGACATATGAGCGGCGGCGGCCTGCTGTATTATCAGACCATGCAGCACGGTGATTTCTATGAAGCCCTTTCCCGTTTCGATATTCCCGGCATGGACAGCATCCTGAGCAAGCTGCGCCTGAAGCAGCAGAACAACTGGACTGCCTATAAGCTGGTTACTTCTGTTGCAAAGTTCAACAACCAAAAGAAGATTCTCTGTGAGACCTTCTCCGGCTCCGGCTGGGATCTTTCTCTGGAAGATGCCAAGTACATCATGAATAAGCTGCGGCTGCAGGGCATCACATATACCATCTACATGGGTGCGTTCTACTCCATCAACACTGGCGGTTCGAAAAATTTCCCCGTTGCTTATCCGCCCAGCCATGGCTTCCAGAACCCGCTGTTCCGTCATTATCATGCACTCAGTGACCATGCGGCAGTCCGGGCGTCCCTCATGACCCAGACTACCCCTGTGGGCAGCACACTGGTGCTGCAGCCCCAGATCGGTTCGTGGGTAGACCGTTTGAACAGTATGCATGACTCCTCTCTGGATCGTGCATGGGCGCTTTGCTCCCATACCATGCAGTATACCCATAACGAGTATGACTTCTACTTTGAGCCGCTGGCACCTGAGGTTAAGCTCGTTGACGGAACCATCGATATCCGCGGCTTCCGCTACCATACTATGATCGTTCCCCATGTGGCCTATTCCAATCAGGTCAATCTGGATATGCTGGAAGCATTTGCAAGGCAGGGCGGCCGTCTGGTCTTCCTGAACAAGTTCCCGGAACTGGCTGTGGATACGGGTAAGCGGTATGATTTCGCAGAAATCTGCGGTCTCAGCGAGGAAGGCAAGAATTTCTTTGCTTCCCACGATAAATACGCGGTTCATCAGGAAGGCAATATTCTGCTGATTTCCACCGGTTTTATCAATGAATATCCGCTGTTTAACTTCCCCTATGACCGGATCTTTAAAGATCTGGGCGGCTTTGTCCGGGCTGCATCGCCTGACGAGCCTATCTCCGTTGTGGAAATGCCGGAGAACGTCTTTGTGGCAAGAAGAGAAGCGGAAGGCCTGTACAGCTGCTTTGTGGAAAACGAAACGCCGGATACCAAAACAGTCAAGCTCCGCATCAACGGCGAAGGCACGGTTACGGTGCTGGAAGGCACCGTGCTGAAGCCCTGTCCCGTGGTGGACGGCATTGTCACACTGGAAGTTCCCGGTTACGAAATGCCTGCTGTTCTGCTGACGGCTCCGGGCTATGAAGTGGGCGGTCTGGACTTTGTGGAGGAGGTTGCGGCACCTGCCGGTGAGACCAAGACCATCACCTTGGACAGCGGCTGGACCTTTGAAACTGCCAAAAATAACACGTTGCCGCTGCGTTTGAAGTATTTTACGGCCAAGGAGCCGGATGGTACCCTCAGTGAGGAACTGCAGCAGCTGGCGCAGACAGTGACCGTACCCTATGCCTGCCATGAGTATCCCTCCATCCCCGGCTGTGATTTCGGCAGCGGCTATGCGGCCTTTGCACGGTTTGAGATCAAGGAAATGCCCGAAAAGCTGGAGTTGTTTAACGAAGTGGACGGCGAAGGCGAACTGTGGCTCAACGGCCACCGCCTGACGGACTTCACCAAAGTGATCGAGTACGGCCCTCATGACTCTGTTACGGACATTCTGCCCTATGTGAAGCTTGGCACCAACACACTGATCATGGTCAATCGGATTCCCGACTGGAAGATGCCCCACAAGATGCCCTGCACAGAAGTGCGCGGTGAGTTCTGTGTTGCGGAAGGCGATGTGATTGTTGCTCATAAGAATGAAATCGATCCTGCCAAGCTGTACACCGTTCAGGGCTGGCAGTACTATGGCGGCGACGCGATCTATTGCAGCAGCTTTGAGCTGGATAAGCAGCCTGCATCTGTCCACATCAAACTGGAAACCAGAGAAGTGGCGGAAGTGATCGTCAACGGCAAGTCCGCCGGTATGCTCTACTGGAACCCTTACGAGCTGGATATTACGGAGTTCTGCCGGAGCGGTGAAAACACCATTGAGATCAAGATCTCCACCACACTGGAGCCCACCATGGTCATCGAAGAGATCGTTCTCCGCGGCCAGGGCTTTGCAGAGTATCTGGAGGATGTCGGCCCCAGAACCGTCGGCCTGCTGTCTGCTCCCATACTTACTGTTATTTCCTGATACCGATACAAAACTCCCGGAAACTCTTTGGTTTCCGGGAGTTTTAAGATTATTCAGGATCGTAACCATTGGGATTTTGCTTTTGCCAGTTCCATGCATCGCGGCACATGTCTACTTGGTTGTACTGTGCCTTCCAGCCCAGCAGCTCTGCGCTCTTGGCGGGATCTGCATAACAGGTGGCCAGATCACCAGGGCGGCGAGGGGCGATTTCATAGGGAACCTTCAGGTTGTTGGCCTGTTCAAAACCATGCACCATATCCAGAACGCTGTAGCCGGTGCCGGTACCCAGATTGAACACGGCCTCGCCCTTGTGTTCTGCCATATACCGGACGGCGGCCACATGACCCTTGGCCAGATCGACCACATGGATGTAATCGCGGACACCGGTGCCGTCGGGAGTGGGGTAATCATTACCGAACACATTCAGGTGATGGCGCTTACCGATGGCGGTCTGGGAGATGTAGGGCATCAGATTGTTGGGGATACCGTTGGGGTGCTCACCGATCATACCGGATTTGTGAGCGCCGACGGGGTTGAAGTACCGCAGCAGTACAACAGACCATTCCTTATCGGCAAAGGCCAGATCACGGAGAATCTGCTCGCACATATATTTGGTCCAGCCGTAGGGGTTGGTGCAGTTGCCGGTTTTGGAGGTCTCCCGCAGGGGCATTTCGTTGTCACCGGAATAAACGGTGGCAGAGGAAGAGAAAACAATATTCTTCACATTGTGCTTCCGCATCACGCGGCAGAGGGTCATGGTGGAGCACAGATTGTTATCGTAGTACTCCAGAGGCATGGCAACGGATTCGCCCACTGCTTTCAGACCGGCAAAGTGGATGGCGCAGCCGATTTCGTGCTCTGCAAAAATCCGCTCCAGAATTGCCTCATCCCGAACATCGCCCTCATAGAATTGGACTTCTTTGCCTGTGATCTGCTTCACGCGGTTCAGACTTTCGGAATTGGAGTTGCTGAGATTGTCGATCACGATGGGCGTATAGCCAGCTTCGATCAGCTCCACACAGGTGTGGCTGCCGATATAGCCTGCACCGCCTGTTACCAATACCTTCATTTGCGCTCCTCCTGTACAATGGCCTGCATCTGCACCCACTTGGCCTCCATGTCAGCCACCAGCTTAAACTGGGTTCTGCAGCGGTCAAGGTTATGCCCTTCTCTGTGAACGGCAAAGTAGTGGTCGCCGTCCAGATAGTCGGTCAGGAAGCGCATGCCGCATTCCAGCGTCATGGTCTTGGCGCCCATGGGCATCATGGCGATTTCTTGCTCCGTCAGATCGGGGCAGGCCTCCAGATAACCGCGGGTATAGACGCGGAAACGGTCCAGACTCATGGTGACCTTATCCAGATCCTTTTCATCCTCAGCAGCAGTAGCGGCGCCGAAACGAATGCTGTCGCCGTAATCGTAAAGGCTCAGACCGGGCATGACGGTGTCCAGATCGATGACGCACAGCGCCTTGCGGTTCTGGGCATTGAACAGAACGTTGTTGAGCTTGGTGTCGTTGTGGGTCACGCGGGAGGGAAGCTCGCCGCTGTCACGCATCCGCTGCAGGGTGCCCATTTCGGCTTCCCGCGCCAGAACGAAATCGATCTCGGCCT
>JAZSCX010000078.1:0-7980 GCA_045530865.1 Candidatus Avilachnospira sp. | reverse complement strand
GCCGATCTGCTGATCGTGGGCGGCACCAGTCTGACGGTGTATCCGGCGGCGGGTCTGATCCGCTACTACCGGGGCGACCGGCTGGTGCTCATCAATCGGGACGAGACGCCCTATGACCACGCAGCCAACCTGATCTTCCGGGAAAGCATCGGCGCCGTACTGAAAGCGGCCACGAAATAAATGATAAACTACCAGATTTGGAGATCGCTATTATGTATGAACTGATCACACAGGATACCCTACAGGAATATGAAGCCTTTGTCCAGTCCCATCCCAAGGGCAATTTCGCCCAGAGCTTCCTCTGGGGCAAGCAGAAGCCCGCGTGGATCTGGAAGGCCGTGGCTGTCCGAGGGGAGGACGGCAAAATCAAAGGCTCTATGGCTGTCATGATCCGGAAAATGCCCATGGTCAACCGCACCCTGATGTACGCCTGCCGCGGCCCCGTCTGCGATCTGGATGACCGGGAGACCTTCGCTCAGCTGCTGGAGGGCTGCAAGGCTCTGGCAAAGGAGCACAAATCCTACGTCATCAAGATCGACCCCGATGTTTCCTCTGAGCAAACCGCTTTTGCGGAAATGCTCCGCAGCTGTGGGTTCAAAAGCAAGGAGGGCGGCAAGAATTTTGAGGCCATTCAGCCCAAATACGTGTTCCGTCTGGATGTAAACGGCAAGACCGAAGAGGAAGTGCAGGCTGGTTTCCACCAGAAATGGCGCTACAACATCCGCGTGGCAGAGAAAAAGGGCGTGGAGGTGAAGATCTGCGGGCAGGAGATGATCCCGGCCTTTGCCGATCTGATGCTGACCACCGGCGTCCGGGACGGCTTCGTCACCCGCCAGCCGGAGTACTTTGCCGCCATGCTGGAAAACCTGGGCGAGCACTGCCGCCTGTACATGGCCTTCCATGAGGGACAACCCATTGCCGGCACTCTTGCCATCCACTACGGAGACAAGGTCTGGTACCTCTACGGCGCCTCCTCCAACGAGCACCGCAACCTGATGCCCAACTATCTGCTCCAGTGGCGCATGATCCAGTGGGCCATCGAGACCGGCTGCCGGGTGTACGATTTCCGCGGCGTCTCCGGTGATCTTTCGGAGGACAACCCCCTCTACGGCCTGTACCGGTTCAAGAAGGGCTTCGGCGGCGATTTCACCGAATTTGTGGGCGAGATGGATCTGGTGCTGAATAAGCCCGTGTACCTGTTCGTGGAAAAGGGCACCAGCCTGTTCAAGGATCTGAGAAAAACAGCCTATCTCATCAAAAACCGCAATATAAAGTAGGGCGGCCAGACCCTTGGCCGCCGAGCCCCCCGTAGGGCGGCCAGACCCTTGGCCGCCCTACGCTTATGAATATCATCCACGCTTTTAAGCGACTGACTGCAAAAGCAGCAGATGCTGATTTTTGGCAGTCCTCTTTCTATGAACACGTCGTTCGAAATGATACCGATCTGCACGAGATTCGGGCGTACATCCAGAACAATCCGGCGAAAAGGGAATGAGACCAATGAAAACCTACATTGTAGAAAAAGAAGCGATTTTGCACAATCTGGAGCTGCTGAAAAAGAAAGCCGACTGCACGCCCATCTGGGCGGTGCTGAAGGGCAACGGCTACGGGCTGGGGGTACGCCCCATGGCGGAGCTGTGCCTGTCCGAGGACATCCGCCGCTTTGCGGTCACGGAGCTTTCCGAGGCGCTGACCATCCGGGAGCTGAGCGCCGACGCGCAGATTCTGCTGCTGCGCCCCACCACCGATCCCATGGAGCTGCAGCAGCTGCTGGATCTGGACGTCATTGCCACCGTGGGCTCCACCGAAGCGGCTGCCGCCCTCAGTGCGCTGGCGGGCCAGCGGGGTGTGGTGGCGGAGGTTCACGTGAAGATCGATACGGGCATGGGACGCTACGGCTTCCTGCCGGAGGAGACGGAAAAGATCCTCTCTGTTTACCGCTACAACGACAATCTGGCGGTTACCGGCATTTACACCCACTTCCATTCCTCCTTCGGCAAGGAAAAGATCGCCATGGCGCAGGCCGAAGCCTTCCGTCAGGTGGTCAAGGCCATTGAGGACGCGGGCATCGAGCCGGGCACACCCCACTGCTGCAATTCCAACGCCTTCCTGCGCTGGCCGGATCTGCACGAAGGCGGCGTCCGTCTGGGCTCCGCGCTGCTGGGCAGAGTGACTGCCAGATCCAAGCTCCGCCGCGTTGGACACTGCGAAGCCACAGTGGACGAGCTGCGCTGGCTGCCCAAGGGACATTCCTGCGGCTACGGCGCAGGCTGGATCGCCAAAAAGCCCACCCGGATCGCCGTGATCCCCGTGGGCTGGTACCACGGCTTTACCGCCGAGCACGGCAATGATCTGTTCCGCTTCCGGGACAATCTGCGGATGGTGCTGAAGGGACTGAAGCAGATGGTATTCGGCAAAAAACTCTATGTTGCCATCAATGGCAAAAAGTGCCCCGTTCTGGGCCATGTGGGCATGCTCCACACGGTCTGTAATGTCACAAAGGTCAACTGCCAGCTGGGCGACAAGGTCACGGTGGAGATCAATCCCACCGTGGTTCACGGCATGGAGATCCGGTATCAGTAAAACGACAAAAAACAGCCAACATCCGAAAGGATGTTGGCTGTTTGCGTTGGTTGGAATTACTTCTTCAGGCTGATGGCCTTCTTGGCGCACTCGGCGATCTTCTCAGCGGTGATGCCGTAGGCTTCCAGAACCAGAGGAGCCTTGCCGGAACGGCCGAACTCATCGTTGACGCCGTGACGGACAACGGGAACGGGGCAGGCTTCTGCCAGATACTCGCAGACAGCAGCGCCCAGACCGCCCATGACGTTGGCTTCTTCGGTGGTGACGATGGCACCGGTCTCCTGTGCAGCCTTCAGAACCAGCTCGGTGTCCAGAGGCTTGATGGTGTGCATATCGATGACGCGGGCGGAGATTCCTTCGGCCTTCAGCAGCTCGGCTGCCTTCAGGGACATCTGCACGTTCATGCCAACAGCGATGATGGTGACGTCAGTGCCGTCGACTATGGTCACGCCCTTGCCCAGCTCGAACTTGTAGCCTTCGATCTCATCGGTGACGGTTTCGACAGCCAGACGGCCCAGACGCATGTAAGCGGGGCCTTCGTAGTTCAGCAGAGCCTCGGTAGCCAGTCTCATTTCGTTGCCGTCGCAGGGGCACAGAACCATCATGCCGGGGATGGCGCGCATAATGGCGTAGTCCTCGATCATCTGATGGGTGGCGCCGTCCTCACCGACGGACAGACCGCCGTGGGAGCCGACGACCTTGACGTTCAGACCGGGATAGCAGACGGAGTTGCGAACCTGCTCCCAGCTGCGGCCGGCGGCGAACATGGCGAAGGTGTTGATGAAGGGCTTGAAGCCGCAAGTAGCCATACCGGCAGCGACGCCGGTCATGTTGCCTTCCGC
Source organism: Candidatus Avilachnospira sp. (assembly GCA_045530865.1). Classification (GTDB taxonomy): domain Bacteria; phylum Bacillota; class Clostridia; order Oscillospirales; family Oscillospiraceae; genus Avoscillospira. The sequence goes on along the minus strand of JAZSCX010000078.1, from coordinate 4,555 downwards.
GATGCCCATGTCAAAGAAACGCTCAGGATAGGCCTTCATAAAGCCGTTGGTCATGGTGGCGCCGGCCAGGTCGGCGTCGAAAACCACCAGATCGGGATACTTTTCAGCCAGCTCTACCAGAGCCTTGCCGTATGCGGCACGAGTTGCAATTTTTTCACCCATGGTTTAACCCTCCAGTTCCTTGATCACGGCTTCCAGCTCAGCCTGTGCCTGTGCCATCTGCTCATCGTTGGGGGCCTTGCCGTGCCAGCCGGCGTTGTCTTCCATGAAGGAGACGCCCTTGCCCTTGACGGTCTTGGCCAGAATCATGGTGGGCTGACCCTTGGTGGCGGCAGCTTCGGCGTAAGCGGCTTCGATGGCGTCATAGTCGTGGCCGTCGATCTTGATCACGTGCCAGCCGAAGGCTTCCAGCTTCTTGTCCAGAGGCTCGGAGGGCATGACGTCGGCGGTGCGGCCGTCGATCTGCAGACCGTTCACATCGATGCAGGCGCACAGGTTGTCCAGCTTGTACTTGGCAGCGGACATGAAAGCTTCCCAAACCTGACCCTCAGCGATTTCGCCGTCGCCCAGGATGGAGTAGACGCGGTAATCCTTGTTGGCAACCTTGCCGGCCAGCGCCATGCCGACTGCCACGGAGATGCCCTGACCCAGAGAGCCGGTGGACATATCCACGCCCTTCACATGGTGCATTTCCACGTGACCGGACATATGATGCTCGATGCTGCGGAACTGCTTCAGGTCCTCCACGGGGAAGAAGCCCTTCAGAGCCAGCACAGGGTACAGAGCGGGGGAGCAGTGACCCTTGGACATGACGAAGCGGTCACGGTCAGCCTTGCGGGGATCGTTGACATCGACGTTCATAACATTGAAGTACAGGGTGGTCAGCACGTCCAGGCAGGACAGAGAGCCGCCGGGATGGCCGGATGCCGCACCGTGAACCATCTGCACAGCCAGCAGACGGGCCTTATTGGCGTTCAGTGCAAGCATGTTGCGTTTGGACTGATCCATAATATCCATAACCTTCCTTTGCTTGTGATTTTTCTTGTTGGATTGCCTTTATTTCCATCTAATATCATACAGCATAACAGCCCGTTTTTCCAGTCCTATTTGCAAAGAATTGATGGAAAATTGCGAAAATTACACAGGCTCCCCTCATGGGCAGCCTGTTGTGCGCGCGCCCAATGGGGTTTCCTGCTGAACAGCGCCGTCCGGGGAGACGGTGATCTCTCCCCTGGCGCCTCGCAATGACTGCTGTTTCAGGGGATCAGCCGGTTCAGGTGGCGCTCGAAGTCTACGCCGTAGACCCGGTGGTAAGGGTTGGCTGCCGTTTCGGCAATGACGAGGCTTGTGAAATCCATGGCCTGTTCCGCCGCCTGCAGGAACTCTGCACCGCCCACCATGGCGGCCGTCAGGACACTGGCAAACAGATCTCCGGTGCCGTTGTAATGGCCCGGCGTTTTGGGACGATCGAAAAATACGGCTTCCGCGCCATCCCAGCAGGCAATTCCCACCCGGTCTGCCGTCAGGCTGACCCCAGTGATGACCGCCTTTCCCGCTCCCAGACCGGTCATGCCCTTCAAAAGGGCGGTGATCTGGTCTTTTTCGTGAATCTCTGTGTAGTCTTTGCCCAGCATCAGGCAGGCCTCGGTCACATTGGGCAGCGCCACATCGGCGCAGGCGCACAGCTCCGCCATGGCCTGCACATGCTCCATGCCGAATCCCCGGTAGAGCTTGCCCCGGTCTGCCATGGCAGGATCCGCCACGAACAGGGTGTTTTCCGTTTTGAAGGTCTGCACGAACCGTTTCACCTGTTCCACCTGTGCTGCAGTGCCCAGATAACCGGAGAATATGCCGTCAAAGGTCACGCCGCCTGCTGCCCAGTCATCGGTGATCACAGCCATGTGTGCCGTCAGATCCGTCACATGGACATCCGGCAGAGCGGCAAAATGACCGCTCAGCACCGCCGTGGGCACTACGGCACACTCGATGCCGAAGCAGGAGATCACCGGCAGGGCGACGGTCAGGGAGCATTTTCCAAAACAGGAAAGATCATGGATGGCGGCAATGCGCTTTTGCATAGGGCGTTCCTCCGGATGATGTTCGAGATTCTGCGTCTGCCGCGGGCAAAACCGGATTTGGCTGCCCGGCAAATGCAGATTTACAGTCAAAATCATTATAGTTGGACGGGGATGTTCTGTCAACGATTTCCCCGGGAAAATGGAGGGGGAACAAATTCCGCCCACGAATACCATGCCAAAAGAAAAACCATCCCGAAGGATGGTTTTTCTTTTGGCGGAGACGGTGGGATTCGAACCCACGTGCGGTTGCCCGCAAACTGATTTCGAGTCAGCCCCGTTATGACCACTTCGATACGTCTCCATCTATGGCAAATCTCAGAAGTGAAATCTGCTTTTCTATCCTTGACCAGCGGGCCAGCCCCGTTATGTCCTGTTGCGGTGCCCAAAATTCTTTGCTCGCTATTCGCTTCGCAGAATTTTGACCGCTGCCACTCGCTCGGCTCCCTTGACTCCGCCACAGGCGGCGGTCACCTCGCTCCCCACTTCGATAACTCTCCGTGCCGGATTATTATATCAGGTTGTGTTGGGAAAATCAAGCTGTCATTGGGCCTGCTGCAGCAAAACCGTCTGCGCCAGTCCATCTCCCAGAATGGCGGCGGAGCGCAGGGCCTGCTCCAGCGTGTTGCCGTTGGTGCCCACCTCCACCAGAATGGAGCCGGGGGTCACATGCTGATTGAACCGCTCGGTACGCAGATCCAGATCCCGGCAAAGGCCCGGCGCCATGGCCTCCAGTACCGATTGAAGCTTCAGGGCATTGGACAGATTTTCCCGCCAGCCCGGATGGCTCAGACCGCCCTGATCGGTGCCCACCACCAGCATGAGCTGGGCGCAGTCCTCCCCTTCTGCCTGCGCCGACAGCGCCACCGCTTTGCCGTTGGCATCTTCTACCGCATCGCGGTGCACATCGATGACCATCTGCAGGTCGGGATACTGCTCTTTCCACTTTTCGATTCGCCGCAGGGTCGTCCAGTAGGAGTCGTTATAGGACGGATAATCGTTGACCGTGGTATCGTGGATCACGGAAAAGCCACGGCTTTCCAGTGTTTCTGCCAATGCCTGTCCCACGGCGATGACGGAGCGTGCCGCATCCAGCGTCCGGTAGGGCTCCACAGCCTCATAGGTCATGGCGGCTGTCTGGGTATAGGCCTCACTGCCGTGGGTGTGGACGATCAGAATATGGGGGCCTTCGCCGGAAAAATCCAGCGTGGACGGCTGAGCCAGCAAGGCAGCCTTGTCATAGGCATAGGTGCAGCCGCCGGTGACGGTGATGGCATCGGCGGAGACCGGCGTAACAGTCGGTTCGGGTTCCGGCTCCGGCTCGGGCTTTGCGGGCTCTTCTTTTGGCGGTTCCTGTACGGGGAACTGCTCCTGTTCCACCTTTAATACCCAAAGCTGCGGCGTTTCCGGTGTTTCCTCCATGTTCAGAGCCTGTCCCGTCTCCAGAAACAGCATCCACCGGGCAAATTCCGGCTCGGAAGCGGCAGAGGACAGGGCTGCCGCTGCTTTGGCATCCAGCCCCAGGAGCATACAGATCCGCAGGCAGATGGACACCGCCAGCATCAGCACGCAGCAAATCTTGCTTTTTCTTTGGTACATGGCGATCCCTCCCCCTACAATGTATGGCCGTGTTCCAGATATAACACAAGTTTTTCAAAAATTTTGTAAAAACCATTGAGCCGGGCAGGAAAAAGGTGTATAATCTATTCTAGAAAAATGCGGCTCCGCCGCGATAATATGGAGGTAATTACATGTTTACCAAGCTGATCGAAGCTCTGAAGGCCAACCGCCGCACCATCGTGTTCACCGAAGGCCACGACGCCCGTATCCTGGAAGCCGCTGCCCGCCTGAAGGCAGACAACCTGATGGACGTGATCCTGGTCGGCAATGTGGATGAAGTGAAGGCCAATGCTGCCAAGGGCGGCTTTGACATCGAAGGTCTGGAAATTCTGGATCCTGCTACTTACGAAGGCATGGACGCCATGGTCGAGAAGATGGTCGAGCTCCGCAAGGGCAAGATGTCCGCTGAGGACTGCGCCAAGGCTCTGTCCAAGGGCAACTACTTCGGCACCATGCTGGTGAAGATGGGAAAGGCCGACGCTCTGCTGGGCGGCGCCACCTACTCTACCGCCGATACCGTCCGTCCCGCTCTGCAGCTGATCAAGACCAAGCCCGGTGCAAACCTGGTCAGCTCCTGCTTCATCATGACCCGTGATTTTGGCGATCCCGCTCTGCAGAAGATCTGCATGGGTGACTGCGCCATCAACCTGAGCTACGAAGATACGCTGGACAAGGAAGGCAATGTGAAGGTTTCCGCAGCCCAGAAGCTGGCAGAAGTGGCTGTTGAGTCTGCCCGTACCGCTGAGTTCTTCGGCATCGAGCCCAAGGTTGCCATGCTGAGCTTCTCCACCAAGGGTTCCGGCAAGGGCGGCACCGTTGCTCTGTCCGCCGAGGCTACCAAGATCGCACAGCAGCTGGCT
>JAZSCX010000067.1:0-12796 GCA_045530865.1 Candidatus Avilachnospira sp. | reverse complement strand
AAAACGGGCCTGTTGCAAAATAGACTTTTCTGAAAAACACCCTAATATTTTAGCGGTAGGAACCACGATTTGTTCGTGACTCCTACCGCTATTTCTAACTTTTAGAAAGGGACATTTTTGAAAAACCGCATTTTGCAACAGGCCCGTTTTATAATTATGAAACTAACAAGGCGCGGAGATGGCGGAGCAGATCGGTCAATTCAGAGAAAAGGCTGGAACCGATGTAGGCATTCAGCCAACCGGCAAAAACGATCCCTGCGAGAAGGATGATGATGCACAAAACCAGTCCAATGATGGAACAGATTTTGCCTGCTTTTGCAATGTGCGCGTTTTCCGAATCCTTATTTTTGCAGCTTAAAACGATACCAATTACTGCAAAAATGATGCCAAGAAACCGAAAGCCAATGCCAAACAATCCAAAAAACAGGGAAACAATACCGAGGACAAGAGATGCAACTGCCATAGGCATCACCGCACAAAATAGGGATTGGGTTTGAACAGCAGTGCAATGCAGTCAACAAACCAACCAATGCCAAACAGCCCCATAGTGAGTAAGTAGACGATGCCCAAGCCGATACGGCCTTCATAGAACTTATGGGCGCCCAGATAGCCAAGGAAGAAGCACAGCAGGAATGCGACCCACTTATTCTTGGGACGCATATGAGACATCATGCCATTCATGTTGGTGTTCGTATTGGTGTTGGTATTTGCGTTATTAATCACAATGCTGGGCTGCTCGGAATGTTTCATTTCTTCAACCTGACAACCACAGGTGGGGCAAATTACAGCGGCGGCAGCGATTTTTGCGCCACAATGCTTGCAGAACTTGGTGGGCACTTGAACTTCTGCTTGATTAGGAACGCTGGTAGTATTATCCATGTCACATTCTCCTTTAACTATAAGATATATTACAAAATATGACTATAAAATTATAATATATAAAAACTAATTCTGTCAAGCTAAATTGTAAGTATAGGATGGGGTGATAGCATGGCAGATGAAATTCGTATTAAGAAGAAACGGCTGAACAAAGGCGACGATGGATATAAAATCGTTTCTGTCCGTATGAGAGAGGAATTATTGGAGCGGTTGGAAGATTTGTCGACAAAATCCAACCGATCAAGAAATGAACTGATCAATCTCCTGCTAGAAGCAGCTGTAGATATTGTGAAAATTGAAGAATAAATAATCACCGAAAGAGGAAACTCTTTCGGTGCATTTTTTCATTTGCAGAGTAGGGGCGACCATCGATAGGAGTTTGTAGGGAACGGGCATTGCCCGTTCCGCGTGCAGGCACTGCCTTCGTCGGGGGCAAGCCCCCGCCCTGCCGTACACCCCGTAGGGCGCGACAATCTCGGCGCGCCGTTGAGTATCTTTCCGGGTCTACTTCAGAACACAAGTTCCGCACGGGCCAAGACCACGGCGTTTTACTTCGTCCCATGTAATTTCGTGGCTGTATTTTCCAGCGCATTCAGCTTCATAGTGATATCTTTTGCTACTCTCGCCGCCGGTATATACATGACCATGATAGTTCTCTTTTCCGGGTACCTCCAGCATACTGCCTTCGGTAGTTCCGCAAGCGGTGCATGTCTGTGGTGCATCGTAGGTAGCATCTTTCCAACTATGCCCCAATGCCGCGCCTTCCGTTGCGCCGCAGGCGCAGGTTTTGGGTGCTGTGCAGGTTGCAGCACTGAAATTATGTACATGTTCAGGTTCAGGTTCGGGTTCGGGTTCAGGCTCAGGCTCAGGTTCAGGCTCAGGCTCGGGCTCGGGCTCAGGCTCGGGCTCAGGTTCGGGCTCAGGTTCGGGCTCAGGTTCGGGTTCAGGTTCAGGTTCGGGTTCAGGTTCGGGTTCAGGTTCAGGTTCAGGTTCAGGTTCGGGTTCAGGTTCGGGTTCGGGTTCGGGTTCAGGTTCGGGTTCGGGTTCGGGTTCAGATTCAGATTCAGGTTCAGACTTGCTCACTTCCTCTGGGTCTGTAGACAACTCTGCACTAAGCGATGTAGTAGGATTTGGTTCAGAGGACGGACTAGATGACGAAGCTGTATCTGCAGCAGGCAGAGTAAATAACCCTAGTACAACAAGAGCGGAAGCAATGATTGGTTTGATTTTTCCTTTTATGAATCGCTTGAGAATATTCTGCCATTTAGGAATGGGTATAAAAATCGCTATCGCCAGCAACGAAAACAGGCTGGATATACTTGGAAAGGCACTAAGTGCAAGGATCAAAAAGAAGGCAGTTAGAACCCACAAAGCAATTGTTTTTATTTTTTTCATGCAAATCTCTCCTTTGATATTCTTTGTTGGGTAAAAATCAACGGACACATCATTATCTCCCAAATAAAAAGTGCGCAGCCGAGGCTGCGCACGAAAAATGCAGCTTCGTTCTGCTGCGACACAGTTCATTCCCAAAAACAGGCAATGGAAACAAAGCATACATTTTTACACAAAAAGTATGCCTGTCTATGAGAATATTAAACTGTGTCGCAATGTTATTATAACAAGACTTTTTGTATATGGCAAGGATATCAATGGATTTAAATAGTGTTTTTGTTTTGGTGCACAACGATAGTTTCGGTGATTGCCTTTTCTGTGCCGAAATGATATGATAATAATACTCTGTCGTTTATGGAGGAAGTATGGGACTGCGGATTTTGTATAACAGTCAGGATAGCGCTTACAAGCAGCCCTTTGGTGTGCTGAAGCCTATGGAGCCCTGCGCTATGACCATTGCCATTCCGGCATCCTGCCAGACCACGCGGGTGGAATTGATGCTGCAGCAGGAAAACGGAGCGCCGTTTCGCCGGTTTTTGTTTGCGCTGGATCGTGTGGAACTGCCCTATGAATATTATCGGGTGGAATTCTGCCTGCAGGAACCGGGACTGTTTTTCTATTATTTTTATATCACCACGGAAACCGGTGGCTTCCGCCTGTTCAAATATGGGGAAGACACCAACATGGAGGCCGGCGATCACTGGCAGCTGAGCTGTGTGGCGCAGAACCATGCCGTTCCGGAGGAATTCCAGGGCCGCGTGTTTTATCAGATTTTCCCCGATCGGTTTTATCGGGAAGGCCATTGTGACTGTTCAGAGAAGCTGCAGCCTTACTGGGTGCATCAGGATCCCAACGAAATGCCAGCGTTCCGTCCCAATGAAAAGGGTGAGGTGCTGAACAACGATTTCTACGGCGGAAACCTTAACGGAATTCGGGCAAAGCTGCCTTATTTGAAAGAATTGGGTGTGGGGGGTATCTATCTGAATCCCATTTTTATGGCTTTTTCGTCCCACCGGTACGATACGTCGGATTACAAGCGCATCGACCCCATGCTGGGTACGGAAGCGGACTTTGCGGCGCTGTGCAAAGAGGCCCACAAGCTGGATATCAAAATCATTCTGGACGGTGTGTTCTCCCACACCGGCAGCAACAGCGTGTATTTTGACGATCAGCACATTTTCGGAAACGGTGCGGTCTCCAATTCAAATTCGCCCTATCGAAAATGGTATCTGTTCCAGAATTATCCGAGGGAGTATACAAGCTGGTGGGGTTTCAAGACACTGCCCTGCATCAACAAGATGGAGCCCTCTTTCATGGACTTCATTTTCGGCGCAGATGACAGCGTAATTGCAAAGTGGCTGCGTCTGGGTGCCGATGGCTTTCGTCTGGATGTGGCGGATGAACTGCCGGATGCTTTCCTGATGCAGCTGCGGAACGGTATGCGGAAGTACAAGCCCGATGCGTTCCTTGTGGGCGAGGTCTGGGAAGATGCGTCCAACAAGATCGCCTACAATGTCCGCCGCCGGTATTTTGTCGATAATCAGCTGGACAGCGTCATGAACTATCCGTGGCGTAAAGCCATTCTGGACTTTGCCCGGGGTGATGATGACGGTTGGAGACTGCGCAGATCAATCATGTCACTGGCGGAAAACTATCCGGCAGACGTGATCAATTCGAATTTGAACCTGTTGTCCAGTCACGATGTAGCCCGAGCGATTACCTTCCTGATCGATCCCACCGACGGCGACAGAGACGATCTGTTCCGACGGATGCAGAATGTTACGCCGGAGCAGTTGGCGATGGGCAAAAAGCGATACAAGCTGGCGGCGTTTCTGCAGTTTATGCTGCCGGGCTGCCCCTGTGTGTACTATGGGGACGAGGTTGGCATGACCGGCTATCGGGATCCCTTCAACCGGCAGTATTATCCCTGGGGCAGGGAAGATACGGAGCTGCAGGCCCACATCCGCAGCCTGGCCCGCCTGAGAAACGGCAGTGATGTGCTGAAGCGGGGCAATGTGCAGGTGATCAGTTCCGGAGAGGGAAAAATCGCATTCCGCCGTACGCTGGGTGAACGCGTTATGACCCTGTGGTGCAATGCAGGGAACGAGCCTTGGAGTGCTGCGCCTGCAGGCAGATGTGTGCTGGGCGATCCCGCGCTGCTTCCCATGAGCTTCTGTGCCATGGAAGAATAAAGTTCCGGGACGGATTTCCGTCCCGGAAAAAAAGAAAAAATGTAAAAAAACACTTGCATTTTCTGAAAAGTGTGCTATAATGAATAAGCGCTGAAGGAAATGACCTTCGCAAACCGAATATGGGGGTATAGCTCAGCTGGGAGAGCGCTTGAATGGCATTCAAGAGGTCAGCGGTTCGATCCCGCTTATCTCCACCAAAAAAGCACTGAAATCTTGAGATTTCGGTGCTTCTTCTTGTGCACACGAAAACCATGGGCTATGCTCATGGTTCAAAAAAAGGCTATGCCTATGAGTAGTCCCGCCGCAGCGAGAGCCTCCCTCTCCTCCGCGCTAAGAGCCGCCCTGCGGGCGGGTGTGATGAGGGAGGTGGCATTTGCGGAGCAAATGACGGAGGGAGAGAAAGCGTTAAAGCTATTTCTCTCCCCCAGTTTCGCGCAAGCGCTCGACAGCCCCCTCGTCAGAGGGGGCCAATAATAGCCCCACCGCCAACTGAAGTTGGCAGCGGGGCAAGTATGCGATAGGAGTACGCTTCGGGAGCCTTAAGGCTCTGCCGGCATCAGCCCCTTATAGGGGCAGAGCAGGCCACCCGTTATACGGGTGGTCCTGACTTACTGTCAGAAAATAATCAGTAATCCAACCAGAATACCTGCAATTGCGGAAAAAGCAGGCAGTTTGCTGTGATACATCAGGATCGACTGGGGCAGGATCTCACCAAGCACCACATACAGCATGGCACCGCTGGCAAATCCCAGACTCAAAGTCAGACCCACAGGGCCGATTTCGCCCAGCATATAGCCAAGCAGAGCGCCCAGAATGGTGGGAATACCGGAAGATGCCGTGATCAGAACAGCCTTCCATCTGGTCATTCCACCGCTGATCAGGGGTACAGATACCGCCATACCCTCCGGGATATTGTGCAGACCGATCAGAACCGCCAGAACCAGCGCGGTGCCACCCATGGCACCATGACTGCTGGCATAGGATGCGCCGATGGTCATACCCTCCGGCACATTATGCAGCGCAATGGCACTTGCCATGACGATTCCCGCCACAAACAGCCCAAACTTGCTGTCGTGCCGGACAGAATGCTCCCGGAAATGATCGCTGTGGATCAGTTCATCCAGATCGTCCGCAGTTTTAGGGTGGTTTTCGTCAATATGAGGAACCTCCGGATTGGTTTTCCGGTCGATCAGATAATTCAGGAAATAGGTTGCCGCAACACCGAATACGATGGCGCCTACCACAATCCAGACCCCCACATTCGTTTCAATGGCCTCAGTGACCAGATCAAAGCAGACCACGCTCAGCATCACGCCGCCGGCAAAGCTGAGAAGCAGGCTGACCGTTCGTTTGGAATCATTCTGCAGCATTGCGCCAATGAGTCCGCCCAGGCCTGTGCCGCCCACACCCGCCAACGCGGTGGTAAGGATCAGGGTTTCCAGAATTCCCATTTTCTCTCTCTCCTGCAAGTGGTTTTTCTCTATGATAGCACAGCCTGACAGAGAATACAACGAAATATGTCGGAATTATGGTTATCAGCCGCAATTCATGGGAAATGCTCAAAACTCACAGGAAGGATCTTCTGCTGCGAAGCAGATAAAACGGCTTTCCATGGAAGCCTCCAGAGAAATGACGACCTCAGGGGAACCGCTCTGCGGAAACTCCATAAATTCGCTGATCAGTATGCTATCGGCCAGCTTGGACTGGGCAAACAGATCTTCGACCGATTCAAAGCATCGTTCCGGCGGGATCTGAAAGGTCTGCATTGCTTCCTGTCGGCGATCTGCCTGGCATAGACATCTCTGCCCCGGGAACCCTGATCGACAATGGAAACGTTGATCGGCAGCATCCTTCGGGAGAGTCAGGCTTCTTTCTTCTTTGCCAGATCGTTGGTGTCGATGGAATCCCGGAACACATAAAACCGGTCGTAGAGGAATTCCAACACAAAGTTCAGCAGCATATTGATGATGGTGACCACATAGTCGTTCCACAGCAGATCTTCTGCCAGCCAGTTACCCAGCAAGGTGGACAGAGGCGTAAAGACCACATAGAACGCCAGCACCTTCACCATGGCAACGGGCACATTGCTGGCGGACTGGAAGGTGTAGCGCCGGTTCAGGGTGAAGTTCCACAGAACCGAAAGCAGCAGTGCGATCAGGTAGCTGGGCCAATAGCTCCAGTCGGTCAGCTCATTGAGCAAGGCAAAGGAGCCCATTTCGATGAGACCGGCAGAGATGGAAAACACGGTAAATTTGATGCTTCGCAGCAGCTCTTTTTTGTTCATTACAGTTCCTCCACCAACGCGCAGAACTGATCGATCTGGTCAGCCACCGTCTGCAGAGCGGCACGCCAGAAGTCCTTGTCGGTCAGGTCGATGCCGGCAACCTTTGCAGTGTCCTCAGCGCTGGCAACGGTGGTGGTATAGAGCAGCTTCTTGTACTTGGGCACAAAGGCGGCGCCTTCCTTTTCGTACTGGGCGTACAGACCGCGGGCAAACAGAGCGCCGAAGGCGTAGGGGAAGTTGTAGAAGGTGGGGCCGTAGTAGTGGCTCTTGCAGACCCACATATACGGGTGCAGAAGGCTATGATCCAGACCGTCGCCGTAGGACTGCTTCTGGGCCTCGGTCATGAAGCCGCAGAGGGTGTCGGCATCCATGAACTGCTCTTCGCGGTTGGTGAAGACCATAGCTTCAAAGCGGAAGCGGGAGTAGATGTCGCAGATGACCTGGGTCAGATCCTGCAGCTGGCTTTCAATCAGGGCGATTTTTTCGTTGTTGTCGGCGGCCTTGCCGATGGCGGAGCCCATGACCACGCACTCGTTGAAGGTGGAGGCAGTCTCTGCCAGCGGCATGGAGTAATCCAGATTCAGGGGGCGGTGCTCCCGGATGCACAGGTTGTGGAAGGCATGGCCCAGCTCGTGAGCCAGCGTGACCACATCACTGAAGGAACCGTCAAAGTTGGTCAGGATTCGGCTTTCGCCAAGGCACTCCACACCGGCGCAGAAGGCGCCGCCCACTTTGCCGTCCCGGGGGTAGAAGTCGATCCATGCGTTGTCAAAGGCCTCGGCAACCATGTTGGAGAGGTCGGAGTCGAACTCTGCAAAGAGCGAAACCAGATAGTCGCGTGCTTCTTCCGCGGTGAACTTGGTGGAGGAGCTGCCCATGGGGGCGAAGAGATCATAGAAGGGAAGTCCGCTTTCGTGACCCAGCGCCTTGGCCTTGGCCTTGAGGTACTGCCAGAACTTGGGGCTGTACTCGTCCATGGCGTCCAGCATGGCGTCCAGCGTGGCCTGCTCCATGTTGGCATGTTTCAGGGTGCGGGCAAGAGGGGATTCATAGCCGCGAACACGGCAGTCGGTAATGGTCTCCAGCTTGATGGAGTTCAGGGCGAAGGCCACGGCGTCCTTGATCCGGTCATAGGCGGCGATTTCTGCCTCAAAGGCCTCCTTGCGGACGGCGGGATCGGGATCATAGGCCAGATTGCGGACGGCAGACAGGGTGATGGTCTCGCTGCGGTAGGAGACGGGGACAGTGCTGGTCATGTAGCTCTGCAGATCGCTCCATGCATTGCCGCCGGACATGGACATTCTGGCCATGACCTCTTCGGCCACACCGTTCAGGAGGTAGCGGCTGCCCTCCAGAATTTTTTCGAATACGAACCGGTAATCCCGCAGCTTTTCGTCTGCCTCCACCAACTCCATCAGGTTGGGGAGCTTGGCCGCCCATTCCCGGTAGGCGGCGTCGGGGGCTGCCGTGGCGCTGACGGCGGACATGACGCGGCCCATCTGGGAGCCTGCTTCGGAATCGCGGGAGTTGGTGGCCTGTCGGAAAGAGGCAAATTCGCCCAGCTTATTGGCAATTTTCTGAATGGTTTCCTGCAGGTCGATACCCTTGCGGAGGGCGTCGGCAGGCTCGGCAGTGCCCAACCCGGCGGCAAAGGCAGCGTAGTCTGCCACAGCGGCCTTCAGGGCACTTAGGTCGGCTTCAAAGGCAGGGTCGTCAAAGCCTTTGTAAATGGGATCCAGATTCCATACTTCGTTCATGTTGTTTCCTCCTTGGTAATTGGTAGATGTCTAAGGATCACGGCATCCCTTGGCCCCCCCTCTGACGAGGGGGCTGTCAGCGAAGCTGACTGGGGGAGAGAAAAAGTGGATGATACGATACCGTGGTGAAATGAAACGATTTCTCTCCCTCCGGCCCTTCGGGTCACCTCCCTCATCAGAGGGAGGCTTGGGCATTGTGCTGGTTTGAAGAATTCATCTGCTCCAGAATGGATTGGAGCAGAAAACCGGCGATGTAAAATACGGTTTCGTAGTAGATGAATTGCAGGGTGTTTTCATCCCACAGCAGCACCAGACTGGCGGGGAAGTCCTCATCCGCGTGGTAGAATTTCAGCTGTACCGTCAATCCGGCAAAGACGGAGAAGGAAAAGCCCAGATCTCCCAGCTCCATGGGGGTGCCGCCCAGCGCCAGACAGGCAGCTTGAAACGCTTCCGAATTTCGGTCAAAGCGGCTGGCGGTCGCTGAATGGAAATCCGTTCCCACAGTGACGGCGGGACAGCCCTTCAGGCTGTTGACCGGCGCAAAGGTGCCGGAACAGGTCTTGGCCTCGCTCTTGTGGCACAGCAGGTCAAAGATGGAGAGAGCTTCTTCAAAACCGGCTTCTCTGCCATCCGGATGGATCACCGAGCCGGTTTTCCGGCAGATGCGGTAAGGCTTGCCGAGAAACTCCACATGGAGGCATTCTGAATCATGGGAAAGATGCCATGTGTCGATCAGTGCCTGCTGATCAAAGTTCAGAAAATAAGCCTGTGCCCGGTCCCGGGAAATCCGATAATTGTCGGCCATATCAGATGTCCAGCATGTAGGCCAGCACCGGGTTCAGCAGCCGGGAATAGCCCACAGAACTGGGCGTATTGACGATTTTGCGGAAACAGTCCAGCAGAAACTGCTCGTCAAACTGAAATTTCATGGCGGTACCTTCTTTGTTAGAATTGCATACTATAAGAATATCGATTTTTCGACGGAAAGTCAATGGACAATGGACAGTTGCCAGTTGACAATTGACAATGGAGGTATTGCCTGACGGCGATGATTGGAATAATGGTGCGCCGGGTCGTCGCATCCTACAGGGTGCAGGATGGTACAGAATACCGGAAGCCTGAAAAAACACAAAAACCGCTTCACAAAAGCGGCAGGATTCGCTATAATAGGAGCAAGTTCAAAATTCTGTGAGAACGTGGCAGGAGAGTATATTATTCAGGAGGCAGATTATGAAATACTTAGGAGTTGAGTTCCCCATCAAGAACCAGCCCTTCCTGGATCCCACCTTTGTCCCCTTCGGCGTGTGGGTCAAGGCCTATCTGGAAGGCGCAGACCGTCCCTTTGCCATAGCCGTGGAGCGGGAAAAGGGTAAAATTTCCGTGTTCCACACCAAGCTCCGCGGAGAGGCTTTTGCCGAGGCCAACTACCGCTATGTGGAGCGGTTTGTCAAGATGCTCCTGTGGAGCGTCGGCGGCTTCCGGGTGTACCTGTGCGGCGATGATGCACTGGCAGAGCGGGTGAAGGCGGAGTATCAGGACGGCGGCAGGCGGGCCTTTGATGTGGGCTTTATGCAGGATGTCTACGAGCGCCTCTTTGAGATCGTGATCTGCGGCGAGGCCGATTTCCCCGAAGCCTTTGAGCAGACTGTTAAGGTAGCCGGCAATACCAACGGCTGCCGCATCGGCTTTGATGCAGGCGGCTCCGACAGGAAGGTTTCCGCCGTTGTCGATGGACAGACCGTCTATTCTGAGGAAGTGGTCTGGCATCCCAAGACCTCCACCGATCTCAGCTACCAGTATGACGGTATCGTGACCGCCTTCAAGACCGCCGCCTCCAAGATGCCCCGGGTGGACGGCATCGGCGTTTCCTCTGCCGGTGTGTTCGTGGGCAACAGCCCCATGGTGTCCTCCATCTTCCTGAAGATCCCCAGAGAGCAGCGGGAAGAGGTCAAGTCCGTGTTTGACCGGGCAGCAAAGGAGATCGGCGATGTGCCCATCGTGGTGGCAAACGACGGCGACGTATCCGCTCTGGCAGGCAAGATGAGTCTGGGCGAAGGCGCTGTCATGGGTCTGGCCATGGGTACCAGTGAAGCTGTGGGTTATGTCAACCTCGATGGCGACATTCTGGGCTGGTTCAATGAGCTGGCGTTCGCACCTGTGGATCTGCAGGATGGCGCCATGCAGGACGAGTGGTCCGGCGACTACGGCGTGGGCTGCAAGTATTTCTCTCAGGATGCCGTTGCCAAGCTGGCCGTGCCCGCAGGTATTACTCTCGACGAGAAGCTGACCCCTGCTGAAAAGCTGAAGGTCGTGCAGGCCGCTGCCAACGAAGGCAAGGAAAACGCACTGGATATCTTCCGTTCCATCGGCGTGTATCTGGGCCATACGCTGGTGCTGTACAGCCTGTTCTATGATATCCGTCACCTGATGGTGCTGGGCCGTGTGGCCTCCGGTATCGGCGGCGACCTGATCGTTGCCGAGTGCCAGAGAGTGCTCAGCGAGGAGTATCCCGAGCTAGCAGCCACTCTCCATGTGATGCTGCCCGATGAGAAGTTCCGCCGCGTGGGTCAGTCCATGGCCGCAGCCAGCCTGCCGGAATTCCGAGGTGAAGGCCATGTTGTTTAAGAATGCGAAGGTTTTCACCGCTGCCGGCAAATTTGTTCATGGCAGCTTCCGAGTGGAGAATGGCAGATTTGCGGAAATTCTGGACTGTGTACCTGAGGAGGACGGCGTGGATCTGGAAAATGCCTGTGTGATCCCCGGCCTGATCGATGTTCACAACCACGGCAACTCCGGCGCGGATTTTTCCGACGGTGACTATGAAGGCCTTGTAAAAATCGCGTCATATCTGGCAAGTGTCGGCGTGACGTCCTTTGCGCCCGCCTCCATGACCCTGCCTTATGAGGTGCTGGATGCGGCATTCCGGACGGCTGCGAAGCTGCACCGGGAGCAGCCTGCGGGCTGTGCCAGATTGATGGGTATCCAGATGGAAGGCCCCTTTTTTTCCGAAAAGAAAAAGGGCGCCCAGAACGGCGCTTATCTGCGGCTGCCGGATTTTGAGACATTCAAGAAGCTCTTTGAGGCCTCCGAGGGTCTGGTGCGGATCGCCGATCTGGCACCGGAGCTGGAAGGTGCTGTGGAATTCACGGAGCAGGCCAGCAAGTTCTGCACCGTTTCCGTGGCCCACACCGATGCGGGCTATGAGGATGCGGCTGCGGTATTTGCAGCCGGCGCTACCCATCTGACCCACCTGTACAACGCTATGCCTGCCATTCATCACCGCAAGCCCGGTGTCATCGGTGCAGCTTCCGAGTGCGATCAGGTCATTGCCGAGCTGATCTGCG
Organism: Candidatus Avilachnospira sp.; assembly: GCA_045530865.1. Lineage (GTDB taxonomy): Bacteria > Bacillota > Clostridia > Oscillospirales > Oscillospiraceae > Avoscillospira. Next base: position 948 of record JAZSCX010000067.1, on the reverse strand, counting down.
ATGGTCAGCATGTCCATGAAAGCTCTGTCCGTATGGCGTTTAAGCTGTTCCCCGGTAGAATTTGTCTGGTTTCCGATGCTCTGCGCTGCTGCGGCATGCCCGATGGACAGTATGAGCTGGGCGGGCAGGAAGTGTTTATGAAGAACGGCCTTGCCAAGCTGGCAGACGGCACCATTGCCGGTGCGGCTACCAATCTGTATGACGGTATGCGCAATGCCGTGAAGTTCGGCATCCCTGTGGAACAGGCGATTCTCTCCGCGACCCTGATTCCGGCCCGTCAGCTGGGCAGAGCGGAAGAGATCGGTTCCATTGAGCCGGGTAAGCTGGCGGACTTTGTGGTCTGCAGCGAAGATCTCCAGCGGAAGGCTGTATATCTGGATGGCCAGAAACTGGCGTAATATACAAAAACAAGGAAGTGTTTTTGTGAATATCATACAAGATTTCGGCGAATTTCTCTTGATTCTGCGCATAGAATATGGTATCCTGAAAACGTAAACAGAAGGTTCATTATAGAATGCAAGGAAAGGAGATTTGCATTATGAGACTGACCAATATGAAGGATGTCAAGAAGTTTATCGACGCCGTCAACGCCTGCGAGCATGACGTTTATCTGAAATCTCTGGAGGGTGACGTATTCAATCTGAAGTCCTCCCTGTCCCAGTATATTGCCATCGGCCGTCTGATCGAAGAGAGCGGCGACAGCCTGGAGCTGTTTGCAGATTCCCGCGAGGATGAAGCCCGCCTGCTGCAGATGCTGAATCAGCTGGAAGGGTAATTCATGATCATATAAAAAGCAGAGTATCAAATCTTGAACTGCCCCAGTTTGTGTGGACAGCACAAAAAAGCACCTGAGTAGGAAAAATTAAGTTTTAAGCGGAGTGGCGCAGCATCAGCGGCGCCACTCCAGTTTTATTCTGAATGCGCTCGTGGTTATAAAAGTGAATGTAT
>JAZSCX010000083.1:0-4159 GCA_045530865.1 Candidatus Avilachnospira sp. | reverse complement strand
GATCTGATCTTCCGCAACGACCCGGACTGGTGCGCCAGTGAACGATAAGCAGACTGCCACAAGGCAGTCTGGTTAATTTTTCTTTACTGTAGGTTTGTCAATGATGCGTTACACACAAGGAAAACCTAGCAAAGTCTGTTTAGGAGAGTTCCAGTTAAGAGGCCTCATGGGAAAGCTGTTGTACTGATATTGCCTTTTAGCCAACTGAGATTTGAAGTCTCGGAAAGAATAGAACGAATGCGAAGCATAGAACTCCTCGTTATCCTTCCGATGACTACGCTCAACTTTTCCGTTGTGTCTGGGAGTGTAGGGCTTAATCAATTTGTGCCGGATACCCAACTCGTCAAGTGTTTTCTCAAACAGAGTTGGCCTCTGGGATTTAGATGCATTGAGGCGGTTGGTGAATTCGGATCCATTGTCAGTTTGAACGCACTCAATGGCATACGGAAACGCCTTGACAACGCGCTTAATAAACTCCGCAGATGAGTAAGAGCTGTGTTCTTCAAATGCCTCAAGAATACGGAAGCGGCTGTATTCGTCGATAGCGGTGTACTGGTAAAACTTTTGTCCCGAGGCATCTCCAACCAGGCAGGCTGCGGGAACGAATTTGACATCAATTTGGATGCGCTGACCAGGGTATTGCATTTCTTCGTAAGGTTTGGGGATATACTTGGGGTTTGGCAGCTTTTCCGCCATTTGACCGCTTTTGATGAGCACCCGATACAAGCCAGATACGGATCTGGTATATCCACGTTGGCGCAGTTTGACCCAGAATACGACGAGACCGGTATTGGGATTTCTACGCCGCATATCACGAATTAGCTTTAACTCCTCTTCGGTATGCTGATTAGGGTGGCTGTGAGGGCGATGGGAACGGTCTGCCAGTGACTGAAGAGTCCCGTCATAACGCTTTAACCAACGGTAAATATACTGTCGGTTTGTCCGATAGTGAATTGCCGCCTGTGTGACTCCGTGCTTCTGCGCATAATGAATTAGGGATTGCCGGTACCGCATTGTCTGTGTTATCTTATTCATGGCGAATAGGGTGGCACCTGCCTTTCGGTTTTGTCTGGACAACTCAACCGTATCACAGGCCAGTCCTATTCGCTATTCTTTTTTACCTTTTGTCACACATCATTGTAACACCTACAACGGTTTCTTTGCAGAAATACGGCAAAAGATTGCAAAATACGCCCAACTATGCTAAAATCTTTTGGATCATTTAGAAGAAGGATGAGTTTCGTGCCTGAAAAAATGCGAAAAACAGAATACTTGCTGCCTGCACTGACGGCGCTGCTGACGCCGGTGCTGCTGGAACTGCTGCTGCACCTGTTTATTTATGGAAAGCTGGGCGGGAGAATCGTGTATCCCATATTGTTTGCTCTTTCGGCGGGCGCGGCGCTTTTTGCGCTTTGCAGTCTGCTGCCGGGGAAGACCGGTGCGCCGGTGCTGTGCGTGCTGCTGGGGCTGATGACCTTGTATTTTGAGATCCATCTGGTCTACAATTCCATTTTCGGCGAGTTCATGTCCCTGATGCAGCTGTTTACCGGCGGCGCGGCAGTGACCAACTTCTTTGACCAGATGCTCTACGGAATCTGGCGGATCTTCCCCGAGATTCTTGCCATGCTGGTGCCGCTGGCTGCGGTGATCGTGCTGAGCGCCGTGAAGCTGCTGCGGTTTCCGCAGTGGAAGTGGTATCGGCCTGCGGCGGCCTGTGTGCTGTGCGTGCTGTTGCATTTTGGCACTATCGGTGTGATGGCTTCCGCCGGTACCGACGCCTTTTCTGTCTATGGCCTGTACACCAACCGGAATACGGGCACGGAGATCAGCGTCAACAATCTGGGCCTGCTCACCACCACACGGCTGGAATGCCGGCACATGCTGCTGTCTAATGATAAATCCGATGCTCTCGCTGCCTATATCCCGCAGGAAAAGGAAGAACTGAATGGCAGCACGGAATACAATGTGCTGGACATCGATTTTGCGGCGCTGAGTGAAAGCCGTACCGTTTCCATGCTGAAAAAGCTGGATGCCTATTTTGATACTGTCACCCCTACGGAAAAGCACGGCTATACCGGCCTGTTGGAGGGCTATAACCTGATTACGATCTGCGCCGAGTCCTTTTCCCCATTGCTGATCGACCCGGAGCGGACGCCCACCCTGTACAAGCTGTCCACCAGCGGATTTATCTTTGAAAACTTCTTCGGCACCTTCGCCAGCAACACCACCAACGGTGAATATACCTTCTGCATGGGAAACTATCCCGATATGTCCCGCAGCAAGGCGGCTGCCAGCTTCTTTGCCTCCCAGGCAAATGATCTGCCCTTCTGCCTTGGCAATCAGCTGAAGGCGCAGGGCTATCAGACATGGGCCTATCACAATTACTCCGGCGAGTACTACTCCCGCCGGGATACCCATCCCAACATGGGCTATACGGAGTTTCAGGCGGCAGGCAGCGGTCTGGATCTCCAGATCAACTGGCCCTCCTCTGATCTGGAGATGATGCAGGATTCTGTAATGGACTACCTGTCGGTGGATCAGCCCTTCCACGCCTACTATATGACCTTCTCCGGCCACTATCAGTATGACTGGGAGAACCCCATGAGCCTCAAAAACAAGGCCATGGCGGAAGATCTGCCCTATTCCGAAACAGTGCAGGCCTATATCGCCTGCAACAACGAGCTGGAGGCGGCGCTGACCTACCTGATGGAGCAGCTGGAGGCGGCAGGTGTGGCGGAAAAGACCGTGATCGTCCTGACCAACGACCACTATCCCTACGGTCTGACCGATGCCCAGTACAGCGAGCTGGCAGGCTATCCGGTGGATCCGGTGTTCGAAAAGTTCCGCAACAGCTTTATCTGCTATGTACCCGACATGGAGCCGGTGACGGTGGATACTTACTGCAGCACGGTGGATATTCTGCCCACCATTCTCAATCTGTTTGGTCTGCCCTATGATTCCCGCCTGCTGGCAGGCCGGGATGTGCTGTCGGAGGGCGCTTCCGGCATGGCGGTTCTGGCGGATCAGAGTTTTGTCACGGCGGATTACGGCTTCGATGCTGCCACGGGCGAAGTGCGGGTGTTCACCGAAGGTTATGCGGTGGACGGTGCCGATCTGCTGCGGCGGCAGAACCTGATCGCCAACCAGATGCAGGTGTCGCTGGACGTGCTGAACTACGATTATTACCGCCATACGGTGCCCAAATTCCGGAAACCGGGGGAACCGGCGCCGGATGAAGAGCTTCCGACGGAAATTCCGGAGAAAGAGCCTGCGCTGCCCTTTGACGATATTCCCGAGGGCAAGAGCCTGGACTGTCTGGAATTTTTGATCGGCAGCGGCTATCTGGAACCCGCTTCTGAGACGAAGTTTGGCTACAGCGCCAAGGCGACCTATGCGGAGTTTCTGGATGTGCTGTACCGGATGGCGGGCAGCCCGAATATGAATACCACATGGGTATATTTGGGCAGCTATCAGACCATGACCGGCAAATATCTGCCCGCGGTGAAATGGGCGGCGCATAACGGCCTGCTGAATGTCTATCCGGAGAGCATGAATTCCTACCGGGGACTGCCCCGCACGGATGCGGCGACGACGCTGATGAAATATGCCGCCTCCATGGGCTTTTCTACTGAGGTCGATGACGAAGCACTGCTGGCGGAAATGGCTGCGGAGCATCCGGAGTTCACCGCCGATGAAAGCCGTGCGCTGCACTGGTGCTATAACCATTTGATCATTCAGGGCTCGGGCGGAAAGCTGCGGTCGGTGATGGATTCCGATCCGGAGCTGAACCGCTATGATATGGCCCGGGTCATCTACCATTTCTGGCTGTATGTCCTGCAGACCGATGAAACAGCATAATCCCGCAATCCCGGAGCGGCTGCTCCGGGATTGCTTTGCTGCAGGGGGTTCTTCCTTCGTAAACTTCTCCAAAAAATTCGGATCGCTCTGTACAAAGGCCGTAGGGAGTGATATATTAGATAAGGAAATACTGATACCTGTGGGTACCGGATTGGAACTATAAGGAGGTTTATCAACATGAGCGTACTTACCGATCTCATCTACGGCGGCTCCAATGCCGTGGCAGGCCTCACCGAAGGCGCAGTCAACGATGCCATTGCCAAATATGGCGCAGAGAAGGAAATTGCCTTCCCCGATACGG
>JAZSCX010000127.1:0-2720 GCA_045530865.1 Candidatus Avilachnospira sp. | reverse complement strand
TTTGATTTCAGGACGATCACTGATGAGCTTGTGCAGTTTATAGCAGATCTGATCAATTCTCGTCCCAGAAAATGTCTCGGTTGGAAAACTCCAACTGAAGTTTTTGAAGAATGTGTTGCACTTGCTTGACTATCTGCCCTGTCAAAAATCTTTGATTTTTGACTGGGGGAGAGAAACATCCGCAGCTTTCCAAAATCCTGTAATCACTGCAATGTTCTCTCCCTCCCAGAGGGAGACTTTTTTCTGCACCGTACTGCCCTACGGGTGCAAATGAACCGGAACGTCCTTGGTAATAGTCAGGCTATTGGGGGTGACGGTGCATTCCACGGCGTGGATATGGACGCCGTTTTGAGAGACTTGGCAGAGCGCCTTCGCAAAAGCCGGATCCCGGGGCCAATTGGGTTCAAACCGCAGAATATCCGGCATCTGAATCACGAACAGCACCCACGCCTCATAGCCCTCGGCAGCGGCAGACTGCAGCTCCAGCAGATGCTTTCTGCCCCGCTCCGTGGGAGCGTCTGGGAAGCGGGCAACGCCGTCTTCCTCCAGTGTCACACCCTTGACCTCCACGAAGCCCCGCTGCTCCCCAGCTTCATAGTACACATCGAACCGGGAGTTGCCGTAGGTTTTTTCCGTTTTGACCGCATCCGGCACAAAGCCAAGACCGCCGTTTTGCACATACTCCGCCGCCAGTCGGTTGGGAATCTGGGAGTCCATATTCACCAGCCGCTCCCCTTTTTTCACCGTGATCAGGCTCCACGCGGTTTTGCGGCTGGGATCATCGTGGTGCTGGCACCAGACCTCCGCGCCGGGCTGCAGCAGCTCTTTGCAGCGGCCTGTATTCTTCACGTGGCAGAGTTCCTCTTTCCCATCGATGACCACATGGGCCAGAAACCGGTTGGGCCGGGAGAGAAATCTGCCGGGAAACATACTCTCATACACAATCATACATTTTCCTGCATAGATAATGCTGAATGCTGAGTGATGAATGCTGAATTAAGGTGTCCCTCCGGGACGATTTCCATCATCCTCCGGAGAAAGCAGCTCAACCCTGCATTCTGCACTCAGCATTCAGCATTCAGAATTTAATTTGCTGCTTTTGCGGCCTTACGTTCTTCCTTGGTCTTAAAGAACCGCTCCAGCACGGGCACGAACAGGATCGCCACCAGACAAGCCGTGAAGCCGCCGTTATACAGCAGATAGCCGCCGTGGAGATCGGGCACGCAGACCACCAGCACATAGTGGATCATACCTGCCACCGTACCGGCCAGCCAGCCGTACTTGCCGGTCATGGGGCTCATGCCGTTGGCGTAGCACATGCCGATCAGGATGGCCTGGGCGTTGATGGCCTTGTTGAAGCCTTCGCCTGCAAACAGAGCCTGTGCCACAAAGGACATGGCCACATAGCCCACCATGATGGGCCAGACATTGCCGGGGTGAGAACCGGAGACTGCGGTACAGACCATGCAGAGGATCAGGCCGCAGGTGACACCGTTGAGCTCGCCGCCCACCAGCGTGTAATACAGCATGATGAACAGGCCGAAGATGCCGATGTTCATCAGGGACAGGGCGGGGCCGAATTCAGCGGAGAAATCGGTCTTATGACCGGAGGACCTCAGCAGCTTTCCGTAGCCCCGGAAGCTCCAGCCGTTTTTCCACAGGCCCAGCACCAGACAGATGACGAACAGGGTGCCGAAGAAGCCATAGAACACCACAGGCTGGGCGACAAAGCCGGCAGCTGCGGGAGGCAGCGCCACGCCGCGCATGGTGTAGAACACTGCCTTCAGGAAGAAGGCCATCATGCCCAGAGGCAGAGCGGCGGAATACAGGCAGAAGCCCTTATGGGCATTGGGAGCATAGGCGCAGCCGGCGGGGGTAAAGAAGCCGATAAACACGCCCACGCACAGACCCAGCGCCACGGAAGCCAGCGTATAGCCGTGTACCACCTCGGCAGAGGGATAGCGCAGGAACATTTCCGTCACGATGGGGGCAATGCCGGTGGCAAAGAGCATGAAGTTCACATTCTTGCCCAGAGGCTCCCGCTTGACGGCGCAATACAGCACAACGCCCAGCGCGCAGGCGATGACATTGAACAGGTTCATGCCCCAGAAGCAGAAGCCCATGGTCAGGGAAAACGCGAAGAAGGACAGGCTGTTCAGGGGTGCGCCGGGCAGCTGATACAGCAGGCAGCAGAACAGCGCCACGATAAAGGCGTTGGCAAAGGTGGCAGATACACCGCCCACCCGGAAATAGTCGGTGACGACCTTGCCGGGAGTGGTGTAGATGGCTTTCATGCCGGAGAACATCTCCGCACGGTCAGGGGCGATGACGGCCATCAGCAGAAACGCTGCCGTAAACAGCCAGAATACCAGTTTCAGCGTCTTGCCGCTGTCAAGATTTTTCCACTTTTCATTCATGTTGTTTTCCTCCCAAACCAGGCCCGCACGAAACCCGCCCGTGCGCCGGGCGGCTGAGGGAGAGATCTCAGGGATTTTGTAGCTTCCTCCCCCTCTGCCTCAACATACAGAGACGTGTGCGTGCTTTTTCATAATAATGACAGAGGTCAAAGAAGGGTCAAAGACAAGCAACTCGCACTCGTCGGCGTATAGAGATACGGTAGAGGGCGAGTTGCGCTGTAAGGCACAATGCCTTGCGAAGCAAGGATTTTACCTCTCATCTGTCAAAACAAGGATTTATGACACCTTCCCCCAAGGTAGAAG
>JAZSCX010000027.1:0-22958 GCA_045530865.1 Candidatus Avilachnospira sp. | reverse complement strand
TACTCCCGTTCCAGAAGCTCCGTGTAATTGATCTCTTCCACTCTTGACACCTCCATTTTTGGTATTATCGTAGCCCGATCTTGCGATATTGTCAATATTCAGTTTTGTGTCAGTATTTGCCGCCCTTGCCGCCAGTTCCATAGCCTTTGCGCTGACCATCGGAACGCTGCTCAGAATACTGCCCACGGCCATGCCATAGCCACCCTTACCGGAATTTGCGCCTGTATTATCAAAATTCCCCCAGTTGACATTTTCCTTGTCATCGAATATAATATTATTAGAGCTATCAATGGCATGTACGGGCTGTACCGTCTCGTTTTTCGAGTTGGAGGTCCGCGCCGATGGCTCTATTTTTATTTCATCAATCTCGCTAATGGTATGCCCGTAGTATTTGTCCCCCATGACTGAGTTCTTCACTCGAATGTGTGCGGTATAGTGTGTATCTCCTACCTTTACAGGGCTATCGTAATACTCATAAGTTGGAGCATTCTTTATTTGCTCGGTGTGGTAGTTGTTTGCAATGTCAACCTTGTGTGCCCGTTCTATCAGTTCTGGAATGTGAAACCCAGTTGCATACTTATCGTGCGAAATTCTTCCGCTCAAGAACTTGTCCAATCCCTGTCTGGATATATCAATGGTCTTTCCAGTCTCCTTATTTACAACAGATACGGGAAAATGTGCCCGCGCATACTCAATAAACCGTGTGCGAGCCTCATTCAAATTCTTAAGTATTTTGCTGTCAAAACGTGTAGTATCTGCAATCACTGTCTCATTTCCCGGGGCGGTTTTATTTTGCTGCAGATTGGACACTGCCACATCCACACTGGCCTTGCCGCCGGACATCACCGCACCAGACAGGAAACCTCCGGCATAATCCAGTGCAACATTGGTCGCCATATCAGTAAAGGCTTTCAATTCGGCCTGAGCCTTGCTTGCACCGTCTGCCATGTATGCCCGCTTTGCGGTTTCATACTCGCTTTTGTCGCCCATAATGACTGCATCGGCAATGATATTGACAATTGATGTCACGCCTTCTTCTGTGCCGTTTACGCCGCCGTGTTTCAGAGCATTGAAAATAACGCCTCTTAGTCCACCCGCCGTTTTCTGACTAAAGAGTTTCTCCATAGAAACTTTTTCCAGAAGTGTTTCCGTTGCTCCGGCAACCAGACCCACCAGCAATGCCTGACCATTGTTCGCGCCCCGGTCTGCCGCCGCCTGCATGGCGTTGGTGGCAGCGGCACCGCCCAGCAATACCATGCCGAGGTTACCCATGGGCATGGATGTGACCGAATCGCCCATGGACATGGCCGTGTTATACAGAAAACTACCTATCCCGCTCATATCCTCAGACACAGTGCTGCGAATCGTGTTCGTAATTTTGGATGCTCTCTGTGCAGGGCTGTTGTAGTCAATGGGTGCGTCAGAACCGGTTGCGATCCGCTGAAGGTTCTGACCAAGCACATCTACATAACCCATACCAGCCAGCTTATTCGTGCCGATGGATGCAAGCGACATAAGCACGGGCTTCTCCCTGGCTTTTGCCTCCGCCTGTTGCAACGCCTTTTCCATGGCGCTGCGGTTTCTCACCCGGTCAACGTATTCCAACCAGCCACTCACCTCGTCAGGGCCGTACAGCATGGAAAGCGCCCTGTACATGGCATTGTACCGCTGTTGATTTTCGGTCAGCCCGGTTCCGTATTCGGTTCTTCGGTCTTCGCCGAGTTCAACGGCCTCTTTGATTATTCGCGTTTCCAGCTCGTCCATCCGCATCAGCTGCAGCAGAAGCTCATCGCCGCCAGCCGCCTGAATTTCGGCTGCTTTCTGCGTTTCCCAGTCCGTCGCCACACCCTCTGTAGCCCTGCGGATCACATCCTCTGCCGCCGCGATTTTTGCGGAATAGGACTGATATCGCTGATGCGCTTTTTGTCTCTCCCCGGATTCGGTGCGGTAGAGCTCCATCTCCTCCAAAGCCCGTTGCTGCAGTCTGGTAAAGGCATCCTTTTCCGACTGTGCAGCCTTGAGGGCCCGGTCTCTTGCTGCGGTGTCGATGGTGTTGTTGCTGCTTGCAGGCACCTCCACTTTCTGTGTGGAAACTACCGTCGGTGCAACCGCCGTCTTTCCCGTGCTCTGCGGTCTGGTGTCCTTCCAATCTACAATACCGTATTGCTTTTCCAGTGCCACCTTTGCCGAAGGCTTGATGACTGCCGGACTTTGCACCGCAGCCTGCCCCATCGTGGTAGCGGTCGGTGTAACCGCTTTGCTTGCGGTTGTCTGTGCTTTCCCGCCGCCATCGGTCATACCATACTGCTTTTCCTGTGCCGTCTTAACTGAGGGTTTCAGCACCGCCGCCTGTCCCGTCTGGGTAGCAGTCGGCTTAACCGCTTTGCTTGCGGTTGTCTGTGCTTTCCCGCCGCCGTCGGTCATGCCATATTGCCGTTCCTGCGCCGCCTTTGCCGAAGGCTTCAGGATCGCCGTTCGCTTTTTCTGGTCATCTATGGATTTTCGAAGCTCCTGCAGATAGTTCGCCATCGCTTCACCCCTGCAAATACTTGAGGATCAGGTTGGTGTAATACTGCTGCTTCTCCCACAGCGCTTCATCTGCCCGCACAGCCTCCTCATACAGCATTTCCGCCTTGTTCAGGTTGTTTTCGGCGATGGCCTGATTGATCTGCAGCCGGTACTCCTGCCCCAGCAGCGTTCTCTGCCTCTCGATCTCAGCCTGGGCCGCCGCCTGTGCCGCGCCGAGGGCGTTCCAGTCTCCCTGTAGCTGATTGTTCTGTGCCAGTACAGCCTGTCCGATGGCGCCGGAGTTCAGGCCGTAGGCATTGGCCAGCTCTCTCCAGTTGGCCGCCTGCCGCTCCGCTTCCCCGGAAGTCTGGCGCTTCTGTTCTGTGTAGGCTGCATCGGTTTCCTGCCGCTGGGCATCCAGTTCCGCCAGATTCTGCTCATAGGCCTGTTTCAGGCTCTCAAGCTGCATCTGCAGTGCCGCCTCCTGCATCTGCCGGATGTATTCCTCATAGCTGCGCACACCGGTGCCGGAGGGCTTACCGTACCCGCCCAGAGCGGAATACTTCCCGTATTTTTCGTAGTAGTCCACCTGTCCGTTCGGATTGGTCGGTGTGCCCTGACCGGCTCCGCCGTGATATAGCGGATTGCTGCCGTCTACCCGCGCTCCGGTCACACCGGAGTACGCACCCGTGCCGCCTGCGCCGTTTCTTGCCACCAGAATGCCCGGCAGGATCACGCCATTCTGGGTATAGGACGCAAACTGTCCCGTATAGTCATCCATGGCGTTGTTGTTTTTCAGCCGGTCTTTCATGAGAATGGGATTGCCGTTCGCATCGTACTGCGGCTGCACGCCGATCATCATTTCCAGATCCTCTGCATCGTAAAAGCCGTCGCCCATCACATTGGTAAACAGTTCGTTGGAGGGCAGGTTGTGCGTACCGGAATTCATCAGCTGCAGATACGGGCCGTTGATAAATTGCGCGTACTCCCCGGTAAAGCCGGTGCTTTCGTCCCGCACACCACGGGAGCCTGCCCGGGTGTCCACAAAGTTGTAGTAAATGCCGGGGTCGGTGGCCCAGTTTTTCAGCTGTTCATCGGTGTAGCCGTAATACTTTTTTGCGTCCTCCACATATTCGGGAGAGTATACTTCCTCGCCGTAACCCACGTTGCGGTTTCTGGTCAGCCACTTGCCGCTCTGCTCGTCATACCATGTGTTCTTCTCGCTCTGGCCGGTATAATCATACAGCAGCTGTGCCAGCGCCAGATTCTGCTCGTGCAGATATTTCTGCTGATCGGTGTCCGCCGTGTGCCACGCATCGGAGTTTGCCTGCATCTGCTGCCGGATCTTGTTGGCCTTGCTGCGGGAATTCATGGCGGTGGAATAGCCGTTCACCCAGCCCTTTGCGGGATCATAGTTGGTTTTCTGGTAGTCCTCCAGCCAACCGCGCATCTGATCCGCCGTCATGCCGCCGCTGCCTGCGCCGTTGGGGATATGGGAATTACCTGCCGCGCCGCCGGAATACCCGGCAGAATTCCGGATCTGCTCTGCTGCCTGATGGGCCGCATCCATACCCGCCTGATCCTTGGCGGCATTGGCTGCCGCCCACTGCTTTTTCAGCGCTTCGATCTGCTTCTGCTGCTCCACACTGAGGTTCTGCTTGTCTGCATTGCTGATCGTTGCCATCATCCCACCTCCTTAGTAAATGGCGACCCACAGATAGGTCGAGCCGGTTCCGTTATAAAAGTGCGCCGCAGGGTTATTCGCCGGTCTGTCGCCTCGAACTCGATAGTAGGTTGTCAGCTTGTTTCCGTTCAGAGAAATACCGGTATAATACTCGGTCTGTGTCCCGGAAGCATCATACCCATAGTTTGTGTGTTCGTGCTTGATGCCGCTTTGAAACATCACGCCGCTTTCATCAGATCTGTTGTTTGCGGAGTGGATAATCAGCAGCTTCGGCTCCACCGGCAAATCGATCGTCCGCTCTGTTGCATCGCCCACATAAGAGCCTGTGGCGATTCTGGCATAGCCATGCCCTGACAGTACGCTCATGGCAGCCCAGAAGGGATTTCCGTTTTCAAACTGCAGAAACGCCGTTTCCTCCGGCTTTTCCAGCTTTGCCAACCCGCCGTCCTTGCCGTACAGCAATTCGCCGTCTGCGATCTCCGTCAGACCCGTACCGCCCCGACTGACCGGAAGCACCTCCTGATCAAACCGCTGCCACACACCGGGCGCAGTCTGCACATACATTTCCCTGCTGCACACCGCTTCCGTAAAAGGCGCATGTTCTCTCACCCAGACGTTCCAGTCCCGCGGGTCTTTGGCGCCCGCCAGCTGCCGCAGCACCGCATCGGGGTTGACCACCGTCACATTCTCCAAGGTCACCGACCCCGATGCCAGCGACGTGGCAGGCCACTGCACATCGATCTGCACCGTCAGCATACCACCGGCCTGTAAAGTTGCCTCAGACACACCGCCATGCAGAGCCACCGCCGCTTCTTCATTCAGCCGCACCGTCAGTCCTGTGATCTCGGGATCCTTTTCCGCCACATCCAGCACCACCAGTACCCGGTCTCCGGCCTGACCGATGCCCGTCAGCCGCTGCACCGCGCTGACGGATGCCACCGTCTGATTACCGGTGATCCGCAGGGTGTGCCCATCCTTCACCGCTGTACACCCGCTGGCACTCCAGTTCTCTCCCGCCAGATTTTCTACCCGGAAGGCAGGCCGGAGCCAAAGCTGGCCCACCGGGAACTCCTGATCCGGTGTGTCCGCCTCCGTTGGGCCGTCCAGACTGACCCACACTCTGCCGCCGAACACCCGCTCCAGCAAAGCCGCCGCCAGCTTCTCCTTCGATACCGTACCGTTGGCAATGCTGCCCGCCGATACATCCCGGATCTGGCTGTGCACCAGCTCAATAGCCGCCTGCACAGTCTCCGCATCCAACTCGGAATCGCCTGCAAACCCCAGATTTTCCGCCTGCAGGCCCGGCAACAGCACTTCATTGATCCATTTCTGGATCTCCAGACCGCTCTCATCGAACTTGGCCTTCAGCTGCTCCGCACTGAGCCCATCCGCCGAATTGGGCAGATCGGACAGCTTCTGGATAATGGCCAGATCCCTGTTCAATTTATCAATACTCATTCTTCCCTCCTAGTGTCATTGCGGGGAGGATTTCCATTGGAACTCCGAAGCGGCGATCCGTTCCCCCGCCCGAATCTTGTCGATCAGCTCCTGTTTTCTGGAAATATACCCATCGGGGATCCGTTCCAGATAATCCTCCAGCGAAATTCTGTCCTGCAGCAGCAGGTTATCCAGGGTCTGAATAGCCGTGATCTCCGACCAGTAGGAAGATGCGCCTACATCCAGCCGCAGCTGCATAGGCAGCAGCTCCAGCACGGCAAAATCGAATTCCGCCGCCTGCTGCACCGGCTGCAGCTGCATCTGCAGGGGCGCATCGGGGGCAAACACCTCCATCTGTACCACTCTGCAGCCGTAATATGCCCGCATCATATCCAGATAGATCCGTCCCAGATCTTCCACCGCCTGATACATATTCCGCTTCACCAGTTCCAGCGGTGCATTGCTGGCCCGCTGCAGAGCAATGATGGCAGAGGTGTTGTCGGGCCGCGCATTACCCAGTGCCACATCGGTAGTGCCCATAAAATTCTGGGTGTACCCGATGACCGTATCAATAAACTGGCTGATCTGAGGCGAAACGGATGCCGGATCCATCACCCTGGCAATGGAATTCATATCGCCGCCGTTGACGCCGATGGCCTTTCCCACACCGCCGTCCCAGTGGGGAATTCTGGTCTTGTCGTAAATGATTTTGGGAAAGGCTGTGGTCTGCAGGCTCCGCATGACCATGGCGAAAAGCTGGTTCACAAACACCTGATTAGGGATCAGCTGGGAGATCAGGGCATGACCATGATAGCAGTCCTGCACAAAATCCCAGTTCATCCATGTAATGGGATACCGCTTCAGCCCTGTATCCCGGAAGGGCTCTACCTGCCCGTTCTGGGTATATTTTCCCGCCCAGATGTGTCCGTTTTCCGGGTTCTGGATAAAATAGACCATCAATGTGGTCTGCTCCTCGCCAAACCGGTCAGCAGAACCGGAGCTTCGTTCCTCATCCGCCTGAATATCTCTGGGATCGAAACCGTTACGTTCCGCCATTCTCCGCACCTCTTCCACGGGCCGCCGCATGGCAATGATGATCCACGGCTGCCGCTGAACCTCCCGGTCGCAGGGATTGCCGAAAATCACCCGGGTGTTTTCCACCACTTCCGTCACCAGATCACCCTTGACGCCCTGGCCGGTTTCCACCTCGGGGTCAAAATAGGTGTAGGTGCAGCCATCACCGTCCACCGCGGCGTTGCGCAGAAATTCTCTGACCAGTGCCGTGATCTTGTTGCGCTCAAAGAGGGCTTCAAACTGTCGGTTGACTACCTCCGCCACCTGAGCCAGCTGTCCCTGACTGCAAACAGATGAACCCGCCATAGGGGAAGCCTGCATAGCGATCTCATCGGAGCTGACCGTTGCCACCTGAAACAGTGTCACCCGCTTCAGAAAATTAAAGGTCGGGGTGGGATTACCGTTGGCCTCCACACCCTCCCACTGCTTACCGATAAAAAAGTTCTCGTTATTTTCCACCGTGTCATACAGTCCGATCTGTTCCTTGAACGCCACGCCCTTGTTGTACAACTGGTAGACCTGATCCGAACCGGGATCCTTCACTGCCGGTCACGCTCCTTTCTTCCGGGACTGCCATCATAGCGCATCAGGTTGACAAATCCCTGTTCATACTGCCGCTGACTTTCCGCAGCCAGCCGCCGCAGTTCCTGTTCCTCCTCTGTTTCCTGCGCCGCAGGCGGAGATTGCTGCATATCCCTGTGCCGCAGCGCCATGGCCAGCAGGACGGTCTGCGCGCCCACACCCAGCCACACTGCCGCCAGCATACCCATCATCCAAATTTCCATATCCTTCTCCTTGTCCTGTTCGTAGGGCGGCCAGATCCCTGGCCGCCAAAGCCTTCTCCTTGAGGAGAAGGTGTCATGCGAAGCATGACGGATGAGGTGCTTGCAGGCACTATCCGTCTTTCACGCGCCCTCACTTCGCCTCTCCTGCATCCCGCACCTGTACCTCCACACCCAGCACCGTAGCATCCGATGCTGGGTACCGGCTCTCCAGCAGCAGCTGCCCATAGACAAACCGTCTGAGCTTCATCCGCAGCCGCCTGATTCGGGGACTCCGGTTGGTCAAAAATCCCCACCGGGCAAAATTGGCATTCCGGAACGTGGACAGGCACATGCTCACCGTCTCCCGCACTCCGTCAGACCGGTCACTGCGGAAACCCACCTGCAGATTGGCGTTGGGCGTGGGTTTCATGGACACCCAGACCGTACCGCTGCACTTCCGCCGGTAATCCTGTCCAAAATCCAGATGACCGCCTGCATAGAACGCGTCTATTACCGCACCGTCATCATTGAGAAACTCTTGTGAAAACTCTGTAAGCCGTCCATCGGTGAAGCCCAGTAGCAGCCGGTCTCCCCAGCGCACTGCGCCCACCACCGGCAGCCCTATGTACCGGTACCAGACATCCAGCCCATAGTTGTGCACCAGCGCCGTTCCTGCCTCATCATTCAAGAAGATGTAGTATTCCTTCTTTGCATCATCGTCATAGCAGAAAATGATTGTGGGATCCGCCTGTTCCATGGTCTGCTGCACCCGCTGGGAAATAGCCTTCGCGTTGCGCTCATCCCGGGTGGCATAGCTTGCAAATACCCAGTCATACACATTGCCGCCATAGATGGTACGGGGCACATTTTCCACCAACCGCACCTGTCCCATGGTCTCATTGCCGATCTCCCGGTTGGTGGAAACGGTCTGAAAGCCGGGAATCACCGACCCATCCGCCAATGTCACCCGTTCATAAGCCGTGGAATAGGCGCCGCCATCGGCTTTGTAGCTCATGAGCCGGTCATAGTATTTGATCATGCCGGTGATCGGTGCGTTTTCGGAGCCGATCTGGATTTCGTACAGATCGGGGAAGTACTCCGCCGATGCCTGTCCGGTCTCCGTCACGCCGCAGTAGATGGCCTTTGCCGAACCGTCGCCGTAGAGGAAAACCCGTGTATCAGCCGCTCCGTTGAATTGTTCGGCGTACCGCATTCCCTCCACCAGTGACCGTAAATTGTTCGGCATGGTGTACCAGACCTCCACATTGCTGCTGCCGGCCTCCGGCGCTTCTTCAAATTCGACCATGCCAGAAGTTATGTCAACTTCCCATTCGCTTGTTTCTTTTGTACCGATGACCACCCGATCCACCGACAGCAGCCCCTGCTCCGGCAGATGGTACTGGGTGGCTTCTCCATCGGCAGAAAACCGGCAGCGCCGTTTGCCTGTCAGCCGATTCACGTTTTCCAGCGCCGTACCGCCGCCCGCAGGCGCCATAGCTGTGACCACCAGAGGTACATAGCCGTCAACCGTGTCCACAAAGCCCTCGCCGTCCCAGACCAGATATTCGTGCCCGTTGAGAAAGTAGACCTTTCCGCCGAAGCCGAACATAGTGGTGGGCGCGTCCCAGATATCACCGATACGGCGGATGGGCGTTTCACTCAGATCCCATACGCCGCCGTCCGCGGCGCAGATGGTTTTCTTTTCACCGGCCACAAAGCCGGACCAAAGTCCCCGGACAGGGTTCTGAAACTGCCGGATGGTCCGGTAGCCGGGACGCACCCGCAGGTGATACTGGGGCGTGACCTGCCAGTTCCGCATTTCGCCGGCCTCTCCGGGCTTCAGCTGGGTATCCCCGTCCATACATTCATTCAATCCCAGAAATCTCTGAATCCGGATCACACTGACCGAATCCTTCGCTGCAATTTCCGCCATAACTCCCTCCTGTCTGCACCCCTCGTGCCCCCTTTCAGAGGGCTCCGCAAAGCGGTGGGGTTTGTATCGTTCTTATGATCCTGTAGGGCGGCCAGATCCCTGGCCGCCAAAAAATTACACCCCGTAGGGCGCGACGACCCCGGCGCGCCGGTGTTGGCACTTTTTACACCATCACAGCAGCGCCAACCGCCTTGGCCTTGCCATCAGCGCCTGCCTCTGCCACGGTGATCACCGCATTGTCACCGACCGCCACCACAGCGCCGGAATAGCTCAGCTTGCTCCAGCCGGAGACCACAGCCTCATATTCCACCTGCTCGGCACTGTCACCCAGCTTGTAATACCAGCTGCAGCCGTTCTCCGCCTCGGGATTGACCAGAATCTTTCTGCTGCCATCACCCAGATCAGCAGTGGTCACATCCAGATTCCGCAGCACAGGCTGTGCGCCGTGGTAGTAGATGGCGTCGGCCTTTTCTCGCAGCACGAAGCAGTCGTAGATCACACGACCTTCCACCAGCCAGCCGGAAATGCCGGGAGGATTGTCGTGGGTCTTGTATTCCTCCAGCTGTCTGGGAGCGGTGGCAGCCATCTTGTGGGTAATCAGAAAGGCACAGCCGCTGGGCAGCTTGGAGGAAGGCACACGGACGATCTTGCAGCCGTCCACCTCACCGATCACGCCCTTTGCCAGCATATCCTGTGCGGAGTCACCGGTCTTGACGAAGGCGGGATCCTGCTTCAGCAGGTTGGTAAACTTGTAGGAGCAGAAAGCCACCCGGCCCTTGTCGGGCACGTTTTTGTTGCCCAGCTCCTCCATGGCATTCAGGAACAGGCTGTAGGCATTTTCCTTTGTGACCTCTTCCGTGGAATAGTTGCCCCGCTCCGTAGCGGCTGCTGCCAGTCTGCGGAATACGTAGGCGTCAAATTCAGGGGCCCAAACCTCCTTCAGCTGACGGTTCAGGGCCTTACCGGCATCGGAGACCATCTGAGACTGGGCCTTGTCGCCCTTGTCGATGATAAAGGTAAAGGCCCGGTCGCGGGACAGGGTCAGGGTCTGGACATTGCGTGCCAGATCATCGGGAGTACCGTAGCGGTTGGAGCCGCTGCGGGTGTAGTCCACCATAGCCACAGTGGGCAGGGAATAGACGTTGACGGTTTTCACGCCAACAAAGTCGTAGTCGTCATTCAGCGCCAGCATCGCCTGGGACTCACGGTTAAACCGCTCATCCACCTGTTTGGCATACTTGGCGGCAAGATTTCTGGATTCTGCCATATTGCATTACCTCTCTTTCAAATTAATCCTCATTGAATCCTTCCAGGAAGCTGTCTGCTGCCCGGAAACCACCGGCAGAACGCATACTGCCCAGTGCATTTCGGCGGTTGTCTGCACCGGACTGCAGCATTCCCAGCCGGTGCTGCAGCTGCCGGTTGCTCTGTCGCAGCTGCTGCAGTTCATGGCGGTCATAGGCGTTCGCCAGCTTTTCGCCGTTCATCACAGCCTCCCAGACCTGACCCGGAATCGTTCTCGCATCCAGACCGGGGTGGGCACGGACAAAATCGATCAGATCCTGCTGCGGCAGCTCAGCCGCCGCAGGTTGTTCCACCGTTTCCTGCTGCACTTCCACCTGCTGTTCCATATTCTCCATCCTTTCCACCTCCTTCCCCTATTTCTCCGTAGAGCCGACTGAGGGGATCAGAACCACCCTCATTCCCCCTGCACCTGAATGTCCTCCCAGCAGGCCATCCGTTTGCTGCCTAGGCCATACAGCAGTTCCATGTACCGCTGCTGAAAAAAGGCAGCCATGGTGTTGTGTTCCCCCAGCAGCAAATGGGCTGCCAAACCGTAGGGCAGCACTGCCTGTGCCAGGGTGTCATCCAGATCCAGCGGCTGATCAAAGGCCGTGATCTGTGGACAGACTGCCCGCCTGCCGTTGGTTCCGGCCTCAAAGGTATCCGAGTAGGGATACAGTTCGTGCCGCAGCACATTGAGGATCCCCAGTGTCCGCAGGCGGAAAGCTTCTGTGTCCCCGGTTCTGGTCTCGCCATTCGTCTGATGCTGTTCATCCATCAGCCGGATGGCTGCGTCAAAGATCCAATTGGCATCCGTCATCCTTTTCACCTCCCCCGCAGATAACTCTCCGTGACCTCACCGCCGGCAAGATACGCTTCATACCCGGTTTTTCGCGGCAAATCCTCATCTTCTGCCGGTAACTCCGGCCGCAGTGTCCGCATCTGGGCAAAATATCGAAGCGCATCGGGGCGGTGGGTCAGGGCATGGGGCTGCACAGCGCAATCGGAGGGATTTTTCTCATCGTGCTGGATGGCGATCAGGTCCTCGATCAGGCCCCGGCAGCTTTCGAACACCACCAGACCCGGGCCGCCATCGTCCATGGGCTTCAGCAGTTCTTTCAGGGCCATCCAGCCCTGTACCCGGCTGCTGTTGGCCTTCACCAGCGGCAGACCGTTTTCCTGAAAAAGCTGCGCCATGGTCTTTCCCGTGTCCTTCTGGGTGGACCAGAGATCCGGCGGCGCAAAGGTGCAGGCGATCTGCTCCCGTCTGCCGGTGGCCGTCAGCGCTGCCTGTGCCGCCTGAGAGACGATCAGGCCGCTTTCCGCCAGCTCCCGGTAGACATAGCACCTGCCGCTGTAATCCACCGCCACCCACAGGCAGGCAAACATATCCAGACCGTAGTCAAAGGCCCGGTATTTTATCCAACCCTCGGGAACGGGGAAGTCCTGCACCACATGGGTGCTGCGGGTGAATTCGGGAAAGTAGCCGCCGGACAGGGCATCCCAGTCGCCGTAGCGGTGGGCTCTGCGGATATCCTCCGGCAGCAGCTCCAGCGCATTGAGGTAGTCCGGGGACGCCTCCAGCAGATCCGTGTTGTCCTCCACTGTGGCGGGGATAAAGCAGTAGTCTGCGGGATTTTCCAATGGTAGAAATTCCCGACGCACAAACAGCCGCTTGACCCACTGATGGCCGATGCCGCCGGGGTTGGCAGTGAGATACATCCGCTTGGGGAAGGGATTGGAGCCGCGGCAGCAGGCCGCCAGACCCCGGAACTCCTGCTCTGTAAACTGGGTGGCCTCCTCCAGAAAGATCCAGTCATACTCCTGACCCTGATACTTTCCGGAAACAGCAGAATCATAACTCTCCATGTTGCCGAAGCGGATGTAGCTGCCGTTGCAGAATTCCAGCAGCCGCTTGGAAGCACTGAACACCGCCGTCTGCCGGTCCACCAGCTTGAGAATCGGCTCAATGACGGAGTTTTCCAGATCCTCGTACCGCCGCCGCAAAATCAGCACCCGCAGGCCGGGATACCGTAGGCAGCCACCCACAGATTTCCGCTGGGTGCACCAGCTTTTGCCGCCGCCTCTGGCGCCGCCAAAGCAGATATACTTCACCCGGCTGGCAAAAAACCGCTCCTGCGGCTCGGAGTTGGGCCGTCCCAGCTCCACCGTCACAGCTCCTGCTTTCGTTTTCATTTCACCCTCCTACCCAAACGGATCCTTCACCCGTCCGCCGAATTTCACGGTCACCTCCAGCTTTCCCTCCTGCCTGCCCTCGGGCTTGTCCGTCAGCTGTATGCCGCCGATGTTCTGCTTCAGCAGAAACAGTGCCTTGGACCCGTTGGAGCCGTTCCAGCCCGGAGCCGTGGCATACTGCCCCTTGATCCAGCAGATCAGCTGCCGCAGCTCCTGGGCCAGCTCCCGGTTCTGCTTTCCCGGATTGCGGATCACCCGCAGTACCGTCTCATCATCCACCCCCAGAAATCCGCAGAAATGCCAGAAATCGGCCTTTTCAAAGTCTCCGTTTTCCACTTTTCTCCGGTATTCCCGGATTCTCCGCCGTGTCTGCTCGCAGGTCAGGGGAAATTTTGGCGTTGTGCCCATGGCTGCTCCCTCCTTTCTTCTGTGCTCGCCCCGCAGACATCCTATCACCGGATTGCTTTGCGCCACTATTTCCCGCCCCATTTTTTGAACAGTTTCAATCTGCCTCTGCACAAAAAGCCCACAGCATCGGCCAAAGGTCGATGCTGTGGGGCCCCAAATCTTTGAAGAAATCGGTCTTGACAAGCTACCCATTCCTCCCATATTGTGCTATAATCTTCTGCAGGGAGATGATGTTTTCATGGTAGCCGCCATTGTGTTTTTGAGTGTCTGCGGTCTGGTTCTGCTGCTTTCGCTGATCTGCTTTCTGATCGCCTTCTATGCGCCACGGCAGAAACCGCTTTCGGAGGACGAATATCCCCTTCCGACCGGCAAAATATACGAACCGCATCATGAGCTAATGCGGTTCTGGATGAAGAAAGCCCGTGAAATGCCCCATAAAAATGTCACCGTGACCTCCTTTGACGGTCTGACCCTCTGCGGCAGATACTACGAATATGCCCCCGGCGCACCCATGGAGCTGATGTTCCACGGCTATCGCGGCAGCGGCGAGCGGGATCTGTGTGTGGGGATTCAGCGCGCGTTCTCTCTGGGACGCAATGTGCTGATCGTGGAGCAGCGCACCAGCTGCGGCAGTGAAGGGCGGGTCATCACTTTCGGTGTCCGGGAGAGCCGGGACTGCCTGACATGGGTCGACTTTGCCATCGAGACCTTTGGCCCCGATGTGACCATTCTGTTGACAGGAATTTCCATGGGTGCCACAACCGTCCTTCTGGCAGCGGGACAGCCCCTGCCGCCCAACGTCAAGGGCATACTGGCGGACTGTGGCTTCACCTCTGCCAAAGAGATCATCCATAAGGTGCTGCGCCAGATTCACCTGCCCGCGCCGCTGTTCTATCCCCTGATCGCACTGGGCGCACGGCTTTGGGGCGGCTTCCGCCTCTCGGATTCCGACGCACAGCAGGCACTGCAGCGCTGCACCGTGCCGGTGATCTTTATCCACGGCGAAAGCGATGATTTTGTCCCCTGTGACATGAGCCGGAAAAACTATGAGGCCTGCCCTACGCCCAAAGCGCTGCTGACTGTTCCCGGCGCTGGCCACGGTCTGGCCTATATGGTGGATCCGCAGGCCTATCTGCAGGCATTGAGCGATTTTTTTACCGCCAACGGTGTTCCCACGGAGATCATAAAAAAATCCGAAAATCCTGAAATTACCGCTTGACAAATCCAGATTCCTGCGTATAATAATAAATGCGTTTTGAGAGCGCAGGCAAATAGGGGATTTGTGTAACGGTAGCACACCGGACTCTGACTCCGTTTGCGGGGGTTCGAATCCCTCATCCCCTGCCAAAATAACAGTCACATCATTAGATGTGGCTGTTATTTTTATTGGAGGGATTCGAACCCTGAGAGGGTGAGCGGCGTAAGGAAAACAGTTCGGTGGACTGTTTTTAGCCGCGAAGTCCGCAGCAGCTATGCTGCAAGGACGGATGACGCAAGGCAACGCCACAGCGGCATCATCCCTCATCCCCTGCCAAAAAAGCCAAGTCGAGAAATCGACTTGGCTTTTGAGTCTGTCAAAAGTGCGGTGTTCATCGGAACACCGCACTTTTATTATTCTTCGTTCTTGGGCTGCTCCGCAGCCTTGGCCTTTTTGGCCTTTCTGCGCTTGAACAGCCGCACCACCGTCAGCACCACCGCCGCGGCAATCACCACAAACAGCACCAGACCGGGCAGGCTCCGGGCAATATTCACAATAAAATTCTGAAGACCCCGGACAAAGCCGCTCCAGCCGTCGGCAAAAGCGTCTGCCAGCTTCTCGCCAAAGGTACGCTTCACAGGAACCGTGGGGGTGTAGATCTCCACTTCCCGCAGCTCCAGCGTCACCGTGGAATAGGCCAGGCGCTGATCCAGATTGCGGAGATTGCGCTCGATGCTCTCGATCTCATAGCGCACCTCAGACAGTCTGGCTTCCAGCTGAATCAGGCTTTCCAGATCGCCGCTCTCCTCCAGCATATTCAGCAGCCGCTCCTCCTGCGTATACAGGCTGCTGAGCCGTGCCTCATAATCCGTGTATTGAGAGGTCACATTTTCTGCCGTCCGGCTGGAATTGGTCACATTGCCAATGCCGTCGGCAAGGGTCATAAAGGCATCGAACTTCTCAGTGGGAATCCGCACCACATAGTAGCCCCAGCGGTCCACCACCGTGGTGGAACCATCGGAATTGTAGCGGGTGTTGCCGTTGACCCGGCTTTCCTGCACAAAGCCGCCGTAGCTCTTGATGGCCTGATCCAGCTCCGTAATGGCCTGATCAAATTCCGTGGTCTCCATGTACACATGGCCGGAGTAGATGATCTTCTCGGCGTAGGTCTTGACTTCCTCCACGGACATGGCCTGATCGGCAATCTCCTGCGAGGTGGTGGAGAACTCCACGAATTCCGATTCCACCTCGGCTTCTTCCATCATGGGTGCTTCCATGGGTTCTTCCATGACTTCCTGCTTGAACCCGTCTGCCGTGGGCATATCATAGCTGCCCTTGTAGTTGTAAGAATCGTCCGCATAGGCTTCCGCCTTTGCCTGCGCGGCACAGCCGGTCATAACGCCCAGCAGCATCAGCATCGCAAGCAGCATTGCAAGTGTCTTTTTCATTTTTTGCTCCTTTCTGTTGTTCGGTCTTTTTTCCAGTCTACCTATCATGACGGAAAAAAACAAGACCGGTTCCAAAAAAAGAGAAAATTTTTATAATTTTCCGCCTGCGGGTTAAAAAGTGAAGCCCATAGCTGCGGGCTGCAGCATTTTGCGGGGAATACGGATTGCCACGGCCCTACAGGCCTCGCAATGACATTCGGAACTTGAAAAATTTTTCATATTTTTTCCGCACTCATCACCGAAACTTCATAGGCTGTCCTGTTTTCACTGGTGCTGCCCAGCATCTTGACGTAGTCCCGGCTCTGCAGTCTGCCGGTCAGGGAGAGCATATCACCCACGGTGCATTCCGCCATTTCCGCTGCCGTTCTGCCCCAGAAAATGCAGGGGATGTAGTCCGCCCTTCGGTAGGGCCGGTTCACTGCCAGCATCACATCGCAGATCTCCCGTCCCAGCGGTGTTTTCCGGTAGACCGGCTCCTTACAGACCGCACCGGTCAGCTCCACCAAATTCCAAGGTTCCCCATCGCAGACCGCCAGAGACTCCGCGAAGACGGAAATAATCAGCCGTCTTCCCTCCGCTGATCGGTTGTTGAAGGAGCGGATCTGTCCCGTGACCTCCAGCATGGAGCCGCCTGAGACGTCCATGGCATCCAGCACCTGCTCCGGCACCAGCACCGGCAGCAAATCCACCGCCCCGGACAGCCGCTCCACTTCCAGCGGAAAGCGGAAAAACCGCTTGTCGTGATTTTCATGGGAAAACTGCGGCAGCTCTGCCAGCGCGCCGCACAATTCAATTCGATTGGCCGTATGTTCCATTGTTTCACCCCGATTTCATCGTATGAAACATAATATGACCGGCCAATCATAAAAATACCGCGGCAAAAGCGGAGCACCTTCTGATGCTCCGCTTGACCTTTATGTTTTCTCAGGCATCGGTGCTGATGACCAGATTATCCGTGCCGTTGGCTTCAAATTCCGCAATGTAATCGTCCATTCGGGAGACCAGTTCCTCGTAATTCTCTCCGGAGACCGGCTGATAGTCCATATCCCGCCGTGCCAGCTCCTCCGCCAGAATTTCAAAGAACACCGTGTCCTCGTAGTCCATAATGGCCTCATGGATGCCGCCGTCGGCAAAGGCCCGGGAGGGCACATCCTCGCCCTGCCATTTCTCCACCAGCGCTTCCATACCAATTTCACGGCAGCGGGCAAACAGCTTGCTTTCCACCTGATCATAATCGGCGATTCGATCATTGCCGCGGGTAGAATTCAAGATCCAGTTGCCGATATATACCATGTCCAACAGACGCCGGAATTCCTTTTTACTCAATTCCAGATTCATGGTTCTACGCCTCCTTCCGCAGCATTTCCGGGGTTTCTCTATTATATACCGGATGACGCGTTTTTTCCACTGCAAAAATCTCAATATTTTGTTAATTTTATACTTGTACTCCCATGGATTTTCGCATATTATAATATGATAAGACTTTTAGAAAAGAGGAACCTAAGGTGAAAAAGCTCAGTGTCTGTATTCTGTTCGGCGGTATTTCCCCGGAGCACGAGGTCTCTCTGCGTTCTGCCGAATCTGTACTGAACCACATCGATCATGAGAAATACAACGTGTTCCCGGTGGGCATTACCAAGGAAGGCGACTGGATTCTCTTCGGCGGCACGGACTACAGTATGCTCCCTGCCGGCACCTGGCAGAGCTTCGACGGCAACCGCCGTGCCACCCTTTCTCCCGTTCACGGGCAGGGTCTTTTGAGTTTTGAAAATGACTGCGTGGTGCGCGAGCGCATCGACGTAGTATTCCCGGTGCTCCACGGTGCCAACGGTGAGGACGGCGCCATTCAGGGTCTGCTGCAGATTGCCGGCATTCCCTATGTGGGCCCCCACATTGCCGCCAGCGCCGCCTGTATGGATAAGTGCATGACCAAGCTCATGGCCGATCAGGCCGGCGTCCGTCAGGCCGATTGGGTGCTGGTGACCAGAAACACCTACAGTCACGGCGCAGATGCTGTCTGCGAAACCGTAGAAGCCAAATTCGAATATCCTGTGTTCGTCAAGCCCGCCGGAACCGGTTCCTCCGTGGGCGTTTCCAAGGCAAAGAGCCGCGAACAGCTGGTGCAGGCACTGGAAGCCGCCCTTGCCTATGACCGGAAGGTTCTGGTGGAGGAATTCATCGATGGTCAGGAAGTGGAGTGTGCCGTTCTGGGCAACGAAACGCCCATGGCCTCCGTCTGCGGTGAAATCGACTCCGGCGCCGACTTCTATGACTACGAAGCCAA
Organism: Candidatus Avilachnospira sp.; assembly: GCA_045530865.1. Taxonomy (GTDB): domain Bacteria; phylum Bacillota; class Clostridia; order Oscillospirales; family Oscillospiraceae; genus Avoscillospira. The sequence goes on along the minus strand of JAZSCX010000027.1, from coordinate 4,740 downwards.
GTATATCTCTGACAGCTCCCGGCTCTATATCCCCGCCCGCATCAGCAGTGAGGTGGAAGAAGTGGTTCGCAACACCGCTGTGAGGATTTACGAGGCGCTGGGCTGCTGTGGTCTGAGCCGCGTGGATTTCTTCGTGAAAAAGGACGGAGAGGTGGTCTTTAACGAAATCAACACCATTCCCGGCTTCACCTCCATTTCTATGTATCCCAAAATGTTCGAGGCCAGCGGCATCCCCTATCCTCAGCTTATCGACAAGCTGCTGGAGCTAGCCATGGAGAGCATCTGATGAAGCAGGACGTTCTGATCACCCTCCGGGGTACCCAGACCTATGCGCAGGAAACGCCGGAATCCGTGGAGCTGATGACCCGTGGCACCATGACCGGGCGCAACGGCAAATTCGCCATTTCCTATGAGGAAACGGAGCTGACCGGTGTCGCCGGTACCACCACCACCTTTCTGGTATTCAGCCCCCGACGGATCGTTCTCAGCCGGGAGGGTGCCATCCGCTCCCGCATGGTGTTTGAGGAGGATACGAAAAACGAAGCCCTCTATGATCTGGGCTTTGGCAGCCTGCTCATCAGCATCTGTGCCAAAAAGATTCAGGTGGATCTCAACGAAGAGGGCGGCAGCCTGCTGATCGACTATACGGTGGAGATTGAAAACTCCATGTCCAGCCGCAATACCTACGAGATCCATGTGGAGCCCATAAAAAATCCCTGAAGCAGAGCTGCTTCAGGGATTTTTTATGGCAATTATACCTCGGGCTGAGAGGCCTTGTCAAACAGAGCCTCCACATCCTCGGAGGGAGCCTTGGTGCACAGGGTTGCCACCACGGCGGCAATCAGGCCCAGCACAAAACCGGGAACGATCTCGTAAATGCCGGTGGACTTCAGACAGACCAGCCACAGAATGTCAGCCACAGCACCGACAACAATACCGGCAACAGCGCCTGCGAAGTTAAAGCGCTTCCAGAACAGGCTCAGCAGGATGGCGGGACCGAAGGCTGCGCCAAAGACGCCCCATGCATTCTCCACCAAACCCATGATGGTACCGGAGTTGGGGTTGGCAGCAATCAGCAGCGCCACCAAAGCAATAGCCAGAACCACAATGCGGGATGCCCAGAGCATTTCCTTATTGGATGCATTCTTGCGGAAAATGGGCTTGTAGACATCGCTGGCAAAGGCGGAGGAGGCTGCCAGCAGCTGGGAGTCGGCAGTGGACATGGCTGCGGACAGAATGGCGGACAGCAGCAGGCCGGAAACCAGTGCGGGGAAAATGCTACGGGTCATCTGGATAAACACAGTGGAGGAATCAGAGATCTCGCCCAGATACAGGCGTCCGGCCACAGCAGCCAGAGCAGACATGATCAGAATGATGGTGGTCCAGGAAATACCAATGACGCTGGACTTTCTCAGTTCCTTCTCAGACTTCAGGGACATGAAGCGGATGATGATATGGGGCATACCGAAGTAGCCGAGGCCCCAGCCCAGACCGGAAATAATATCCTGCGGCGTGGTGATGAAGTTGAAGAAGCCTTCGGGCAGAGTCGCATTGGAAGCACCCGCACCGCCCTTGACCAGCGCCAGCGCAAAAATGGGAGCGATCAGCAGCGCCGCCAGCATGATCATACCCTGAAAGAAGTCCGTCCAGCAGACAGCGGAGAAGCCACCCAGGAAGGTATAGGCAATGATGATGAATGCAGCGATGTACATGGCAACGGTGGCATCGATGTTCATAACCGTGTTGAACAGGGTGCCGCAGGCCTTGATAGAGGAGGCGGCATAGACTGTGTAGGCCACGAGGAAAATCACGGCGCAGAGGATCTGCAGCGCCTTGCTCTTGGACAGGAAGCGGTTGGTCAGATACTGGGGAATGGTGATGGAGTCATTGGCAGCAATGGAGAACCGGCGCAGACGGGGCGCCATGAAGATCCAGCTGCAGGCGTAGCCGATGCCCAGGCCAATGGCGATCCAGGTCTGACCCATACCCAGTGCATAGATGGAAGCGGGCAAGCCCATCAGGACCCATGCGCTCATATCCGAAGCGCCGGCGGACAGAGCGGAAACCCAGGCGCCCATGTTGCGGCCACCGAGGAAGTAATCTTTTTCGCCGGCGTTCTTGGACTTGACAAAGAAGTACAGGCCAATTCCGAGCATAAACAGGAAATAGGCAATAAAGACAATCAGTTCGGTATAATTCATAGGAGCTCCTCTCTTTGCATGAATTTTTTTCATATTTTCATGCACTTTCTTTCTAGCGGGACCATTATACCTTCTTTCCCATCCCTTTGCAACCATTACTTTTTCTCTGGATGGAGAAAAACACCCTTGCAAACACCATGGTTATGCGCTATTATGTACAAAAACGCGCAAGTAATTATGAATTATCCGCATGAAAGGCCCGGTGTATCCATGAGTCTGAAAAAATATGAAGCATTTGTCCGCACGGCGGAGCTGGGCAGCCTGACCCGAGCCGCCGAAGCCCTCGGTTCCACCCAGAGCCGGATCAGCCACATCCTCAGCGATCTGGAGGAGGAGTACGGCTTTTCCCTGATGGAACGCAGCCGCGGCGGTGTACGGCTGACAGAGGCCGGCGCCATGCTGCTGCCGAAGATGCAGGCCATTCTGCAGAAGGATCGGGAGCTGGAGGACCTGGTCTCCGATATCCGCGGTGCTGACGCCGGTACCGTGCGGCTGGGCGCCTTCACCAGCGTGGCCGTTCACTGGCTGCCGGGTATGATCCATGCCTTTCAGACTGCCCACCCCAAGGCCACACTGGAAATGTTCAACGGCGACTACCACGATCTGGAGCAGTGGTTTCTGGAGGGCAGCATCGATCTGGGCTTCGTAACATTGCCTGCTCCGGAGGGCACCCGCGCCGTGCCGCTGGCAGAGGACGAACTGGTGGCGGTGCTGCCGAAAGGACACCGGCTGGCTGCGTTGGAACGGATCCCCATCGGAGAATTTGCCGAGGAGCCATTCATTTCCCTGCCCCCCAGCTCCGCCCACGATGTGCACCGGGCACTGGACAGGGCCGGTCTGCATCCCAAAACCAGATTTACCACCAAGGATGACTATGCCATTCTTGCCATGGTGGAGCAGGGTCTGGGCGTTTCCATCGTTCCCAGCCTGCTGCTGCAAAACCGGCGGGAGAATCTGGAAGTCCGCCCGCTGGAGCCCCGGGCCAGCCGCACCATTGCCCTTGCCATACAGGGCAGGGAGACATTGCCTGTTGTGGAGGCCTTTGCGCAGATCGCCGCCGACTGGTTGGAACTGCACAGGTAAGGCAGCGGATGATTAACATCACGGCGGTCAGGGGTCTGGCAGCCCTATGACAAAAAGACAGCTTCCGGATATGCCGGAAGCTGTCTTTTTACTATTAGCATCAGATGCTGTACTTTTGGGCGTATTCTTCGTAAGCAGCGGCAAATTCCTGGCTGCCATACTTGACATCGTTGAGGTACTTATGGGTATCGAAGCTGTTATGGGCGACCTCGATGACCGCAACGGCGACGTTGGAGCAATGGTCGGAAACACGGGAATAGTTATTCAGCAGATCAGACAAGATAAAACCCATCTCGATGGTGCACTTACCCTTACGCATACGCTCAATATGATGATGCTTCACCTGATCGATGAGCTTATCCACCACCTGCTCCAGAGGTTCGACCTGCGTAGCCAGAGCAGGATCGTTGTTCACAAAAGCATGTTCGGTAATCTCCAGAATTTCTGCAATGGCACCGGACAGGACCCGCAGTTCGGTCTTGGCCTCATCGGAGAAGGACAGGCCCTTTTCTTCCAGTTCCTTTGCCACATCGGTAATGTTCACCGCATGGTCTCCCATACGTTCAAAGTCGCCAATGGTATGCAACATGACAGAGACCGCATGGCTATCCTGCCGGGACAGAGCTTCGGCGGACAGCTTCACCAGGAAAGTGCCAAGCCGATCCTCGTAGGTATCTCCGACCTGTTCCAGATCGATAATTTCCTGAACCTTTTCCTCGGAATAGTTGTTCCGATCCAGCAGAAGCATTGCCTTTTGCAGGGTCTGGCGGGTCAGGGAGCACATCTCATAGGTATAGTTGGTAGCCTCCTGCACAGCGATGGAGGGAGAGCGGAGCAGACGTTCGTCCAGAACGCAAACCTCGTTCTTTGTCTCCGCCGGAACATTGTCTCCCTTTTCTCTGGTGAACCACTCGGTGATCCGGATGATCAGCCTGCCGTTGGGCATCAGCATGGCGGTGGCAACCAGATTGAACAGGGTATGGCACAGAGCAATGCCGGCGGCATCGATGGATGCATTGTGGATGGGGAAGTGGAAAATCGCATTCAGAATCAGATACACGGGCAAAATGATCACAGAGCCCAGCGTATTGATCAGCGTATGCATAATGGCAACACGCTTTGCGCCCGTATTGGCGCCGATGCAGGAGATCACAGCGGTAATACAGGTACCGATGTTCTGACCCATGATGATGGGAACTGCGGAACCGTAAGTGATGGCCCCGGTAGAACACAGTGCCTGCAGTATACCTACGGAAGCAGAGGAACTCTGGATGGCTGCGGTGAACAGAGCACCAGCCACAACGCCCAGAATCGGATTGCTGAACATGGTCAGAATGCTTACGAATTCCGGAACTTCCTTCAGCGGTTCCACCGCATCGCCCATGATGTCCATACCGTACATCAGAACAGCGAAGCCAATCAGAAGTCGGAGGCCAAGCGGTCTTAGGAAGACAAT
>JAZSCX010000087.1:0-10806 GCA_045530865.1 Candidatus Avilachnospira sp. | reverse complement strand
CATGAAGTTTGAGCGCTTTGCCTACACCCACACCGGCAGGTCAAAGAAGGTGGCGCGCCACAGCTTTATCATGCTGGCAATTTCCGCGGCGCTTATTGTGCTGCTGAGTGTAACCGGGCGCTTTGGCCCCTCCACCGTGTGGCTGCCCCTGCTCTGGTTTTTCGGCGCACTGGTGTACATGCTCATCAACGGCTCTCTGGGCCGCAGCCTTTCCTGGCGGATGAGCCCCCAGATTCACGATGCCCACCAGCACTATTTCTTCTATCCGGACCATGTGGATTATTACATCGGCGAAAGCGGAATCACCGTGCCCTATGAGTCCATCCACTCCATCGGCGAGACAAAGAGCAATATCTACATCATGCTCTCGGCCCAGCAGGGAATGAGCATCCAGAAATACAGCGCCCCCGAGGGCCTTTATGACTTTATCAGCCTCAAGCTTGAAGAAAGCCGCACAAAGGAATAAAATAAGGCCCCCTTGTTTAAGGCCCTCTGGGGCACACAAGGGGGCTGTCAGCGAAGCTGACTGGGGGAGAGAAGAGTTTCATTTTGCATTAAAAATCATAAATATTCAGAACCGTTTCTCTCCCTCCGGCACGGCTAGTCAACGCCGTGCCACCTCCCTCATCAGAGGGAGGCTTGGATTTCTGAATTAATCAGCGTTTACTTGATTGGAGCATTGATATATTCAACCTCAACACCATTGTACAATATTGGGAGGAATTATAGGCGATATATAATAACGCCAGGGGTTAAATTTCGGGAAAAATGGAGGGTGACTGATAGCCGCCCCTGCATCTGCAGGATGAAAATAAATGCAAAAGAGAAGGTGCTGTTGCGACATTTTGCAACAGCACCTTTGCCGTTTTTCTATGTGCTTACGTCTTTGCAAATTTGATAAAAATCGCGTGGGGGATCAGGGCGCTCAGCACCCGGTAGAGCTTGTACAGCGCCTTGGGCGTGTACACGGCCCGGTGCTTTTTGGCTGCCCGCAGGCTGCCGCGCACTACCTTGACCGGATCGCAGTAGGGCAGAGTGTCAAAGGTTTTGGAGTTCCCCTTGATCCGTCCGGCCTGAATGAATTCTGTGTCCATGGGGCCGGGACAGACCGCCGTGACGGAAATGTTCCGGGGCTTTAGTTCCTCATGCAGACCGCGGGAAAAAGCGCTGACGTAGGATTTGGTGGCGCTGTAGATGGTCATGCGGGGATTGGGTACAAACGAAGCAATGGAGGAGAGATTGATGATCCGTCCGCCCTGCTCCATATAGGGCAGCACCGCATGGGTGACGGCGGTCAACGCCCGGATGTTCAGATCCACCATGCGCAGCTGTTCGGAAAGTTCACTCTCGTCAAAATTGCCCAGATACCCGCAGCCGGCATTGCCGATCAGCAGGGAAACCGTGGGGTTGGCGATGGCCAGCTCTGCCTGCAGGGTGGTAATGGCGGCAGGGGAGGTCAGATCCAGCGCCAGCGGCTTCATGGTGACGCCGGGGACGGAAATGGCCTGTAGCCGATCCAACCTGCGGGCAATGACCCAGTATTGGGTGATCTCGGGAAAGAATTCCCGGATCTGATTGACAAATTCCAGTCCAACGCCGGTGGATGCACCGGTAATAATGGCAGCTTTCATAGAAAATCCTCCCTGTTTTATATGTAATGATCTTAGCATAATCGTTGGAAAATGGCAATCTTTGGTTACGTAGGGCGCGACGACCCCGACGCGCCGCTCGTAGGCACTCGTAGGGAACGGATTTATCCGTTCCGGTGCAGGCAATCTCCACAGACGACCAATGGTTGCCCCTGCTGTATCATATATTTTGACACCCACATCTGCAATTGACATGACACCTGTTCTTGCATTTTGGGCATACTTGCAGTATGATAAACGTAAGAAACTCTATCCGGGAGGGATCTCCATGAAAGACGGATTTGTAAAGGTTGCAGTCGGCACGCCGGAGGTACGCGTGGCGGACTGTGTGTTTAATACGGAGCGGACGCTGGAGCTGCTTGTGCAGGCCTCCGAAATGGGCGTCAAGGTTCTGGTGCTTCCGGAACTGGGCCTGACGGGCTATACCTGCGGCGACCTGTTTTATCAGCGCACCCTGTTGGACGGTGCGGAGACGGCCCTGCAGCGGCTGCTGGATCAGACTGCAGACCGGGAACTGGTCTATGTGGTGGGTATGCCTGTCCGTATGGGCGGCTTGCTGTTCAACTGCGCTGTGGTGTGCCAGAACGGTGGAATTCTGGGCGTGGTGCCCAAGACCCATATCACCATGGAGGAAAAGCGCTGGTTTGCCGCACCGCCTGCGGCGCTGACCGGGGTGCAGCTGTGCGGACAGACGGTGCTTTTCGGCACCAAGCTGCTGTTCTGTTGCGAAGAGCTGCCGGAACTGGTTCTGGCGGTGGAGGTTTGCCATGACCTGTGGGCAGCGGCAGCGCCCTCTCAGGCGCATACCGCAGCGGGCGCCACGGTGATCTGCGGCCTGCAGGCCAGCCCCGAAGCCGTGGGCAAGGCGGCCTACCGCCGTCAGCTGGTGCAGAGCCAGTCTGCCAAGTGCTCGGCGGCCTATCTCTATGCCGCAGCCGGAGAGGGCGAATCCACCTCCGACCTGATTTACGGAGGTCACGATCTGATTGCGGAAAACGGCGTGATTTTGGCAGAGCGCCGGTTTGAGACAGGTCTGCTTTGCGCGGAGATCGATGTGCAGCTGCTGGAGCAGGAACGCCGCAGACTGCAGAACGCCAATCCCGGCTGGTCGGAGGATTATGAAATGATCTCCTTCCACTGCGACATGGAGGAGACAGTTCTGACCAGAAACGTGGAAAAATCCCCCTTTGTCCCTGCGGATCCTCAGAAAAAACTGGAGATCTGCGAGGAAATTCTAACTGTGGCCGCCCTGGGACTGAAGCGCCGTATCGCCCATACATGGGCAAAAACGGCGGTGATCGGCCTGTCCGGCGGTTTGGACAGCACACTGGCGCTGCTGATCACCCTGCGGGCGTTTGATCTGCTGGGGCGTGACCGGAAGGACATTCTGGCGGTGACCATGCCCTGCTTCGGCACCACCAAGCGTACCCGCAGCAATGCGGAAATTCTGGCAGAGCGCAGCGGCTGCTCTTTTAAGACCGTGACCATCGGCGATACGGTTCGCAGCCATTTTGCAGATATTGGTCAGTCCATGGACAACCATGATGTGACCTTTGAAAACGGGCAGGCCAGAGAGCGCACCCAGGTGCTGATGGATCTGGCCAATATGACTGGCGGTCTGGTGGTGGGCACCGGCGATCTGAGCGAGCTGGCGCTGGGCTGGGCCACATACAACGGCGACCATATGAGCATGTACGGCGTCAACGGCTCCGTTCCCAAGACGCTGGTGCGCCATCTGGTGCATTACTGCGCCCGGCAGACCGATGATGCGGCGCTGGCGTCGGTGCTGGATGATATTCTGGATACGCCGGTTTCTCCGGAGCTGCTGCCTGCGGTGGATGGGGAGATCGCACAGAAAACAGAGGATCTGGTGGGCCCCTATGATCTCCACGATTTCTTCCTGTATTATATGATGCGCCGGGCTTACCCGCCGAAGAAGATCTACCGGCTGGCAAAATACGCCTTTGCGGGCGAATTTGATGACGAGACCATCCTGAAATGGCTCAAGACCTTCTACCGCCGGTTCTTCACCCAGCAGTTCAAGCGCAGCTGCCTGCCGGACGGCCCTGCCGTGGGTTCCATCGGTGTATCGCCCCGCTGCGGCTGGAAGATGCCTTCCGACGCGGTGCGAACCCTGTGGCAGCGGGAACTGGACGAGATTTAAGGAGGCAGTATGATCACATTTTTGAATCAAAAACAGCTGCTGCTGGACACGGATCCGCAGGAGCTTGCCCGGGTCAAAGAAGCGCTGAAACAGCAGAATATCGAATTTTACGTTAAAACAACGGTAGCGGTCAATGCCATGGGTCGTCACTTCAACACGGCGGCAGGACAGCGCTATGTCAATATGGGGTATCAGGATCTGACGGATCAATCCTATGTCTATTATCTGTATGTTCGTCGCCGGGATTATGCCCGGGCAAAGCAGGCGGCCTACGGGAAGTGAACTTGAAAGGAGCAGAGAAGATGCAGATGAGCGGAACAGAGCGCAGGCAGCGGATCGTGGAGCTGTTGATGGTGGCGGATGAACCCCTGTCCGGCACAGCTCTGGCCAGGGAGCTTGGCGTCAGCAGGCAGATCATTGTGCAGGATATGGCACTGCTGCGAGCCAGGGCGGATCTGGAGATTCTCTCCACCTATCAGGGCTATCTGCTGCACCGGACGGAGCAGCCCTGCAGCCGTGTGTTCAAGGTGCGTCACAACACCGAGCGCACAGAAGAAGAACTGCTGGAGATCGTGGATCTGGGCGGACGCGTGGAGGATGTGTTTGTCTACCACCGGGTCTACGGCGTGGTAAAGGGACAGCTGCATATCCGTTCCCGGAAAGATGTCCGCTGCTTTATGGAGCGGCTGAAGGAAAGCCGCTCGGCGCCGCTGATGCTGATCACCGATGAGTATCATTATCACACGGTCACGGCGGAGGATCCGGAAACACTGGATCAGATTCAAAATCGTCTCGGAGAGCTGAGTCTGCTGGCACCTCTGCGGGAACATGAACCGGTGGATTTCTGGAAAAAGTAGGGCGGCCAGAGAAGGTGAATTGCCCGAATGGGTGGTACCCATAAGACGGCTGACATACACAGCGGTTTGATCCGAAGCTCAGAAAACTATAGTTTGACAAAGGAGGTTGTCACGATGAAAAAGAAAACAATATATCTGATAGGCGTTGTCATTGTTCTGCTTATTTGCACGATCGCATACTTCAATCCTCTGTCGCTTTTGGATACTATAAGAGAGAATAATCGGATAGACATCATATTGAATGGGTTTGCAATTGAAGATGGCGAGCCACTCATTGAGTCTGCTGTTTATAACGACATTACCGCAGAACAGAAAGAGGCCATTTTAGCCTTGTTGGAGAAATACAATTATAGAAGAACATTCGGCACACTATTTTCAAATGGTACGATAACGGATTTGGCTGATAAGATGCTTACCATTTTTGTGTATGATGATAATCTATCAGTTACAGCCATCGTTGTGGCATCATCGGGAAGAATTGCAGTCAATGATAAAAGTTATAGTATGAAAGATGCAGAACAACTCATTGAACAAATAATTGAAATTGTGGGCTAATTATAATAGCATTAGAACAATTCCAATTTGTCAGGCTGTAAAGGCGCATTTCTCTATATCCCACCCAAGGAGCCGTTCCGAAACCGGTACATATTAAAAAACCCGACCTATGATCGTAACCATAGGTCGGGTCAACAGTTTCTTATGCGTAAAACAGCAGATCGTAATAATTGGGGAAGGGCCAGTAGTCGGCGGCTACCAGTGTTTCCAGATGGTCAATGGTGTGCCGCAGCTTGGTCATACCCGCAAAGACCACATCGTGGTAGTAGTGCAGCAGCGCTTCCTTGGTGGTGTTGGCGGGCACCGTGTTGATGGCGGTTTTCAGGGAAGCACACTGCTCCAGCAGGTCGTTGTTCAGGTGGCTGATGCTCTCGGCAAGGGCTTCTTCCACCCGGCAGGTGACGCCCGGCAGGGCCTGCCGCTTCCGGAGAATGGTCTCACAGAGCTGACCGGCGTACTGGCTGGCGGCGTGGAGAATCTGCCGCTGCACCATGTCCACCATGGTCTGGGCTTCGATATGGATGACCTTGCAGTAGTTTTCCATCAGAATTTCGTTGCGGGCGGTCATTTCTCCCTGGGTAAAGATGCCGTGGCGGGTCATCAGCTCCACATTTTTGGGCAGCAGGAAGGTGGAAAGGGCCTGCGCGGCATTTTTCAGATTCTTCAGCCCGCGGCGTTCGGCTTCTTCCACCCATGCTTCGTCATAGCCGTTGCCTTCGAAGATAATGCGGCGGTGGTCGGTGAGCACCTGACGGATCAGATTGTGCAGGTCGCCCTGGAAATCATGGGACTGCTCGAGGAAATCGGCAAACTGTCGCAGCTCCTCTGCCATAATGGTGTTGAGCACGGTGTTGGGATCGGACACAGACTGGCTGGCACCGGGCATACGCAGCTCAAACTTGTTGCCGGTGAATGCCAGGGGAGAGGTGCGGTTGCGGTCGGTGGTGTCCTGAGGGATATGGGGCAGCACGTCCACACCGATCTGCAGGGAGCGCTTGTACATATCCACATAGTCGGTGCCTTCAATGATGCTGTCGATGATCTGCACCAGCTCATCGCCGAGGAAGATGGAGATGATGGCGGGAGGCGCTTCCTGCGCGCCCAGACGGTGGTCGTTGCCGGCGGAGGCCACGGTGCACCGCAGCAGCTCCTGATATTCATCGATGCCTTTCAGGAAGGCGGCCAGAAACAGCAGGAACTGGGCGTTCTGGCTGGGGGTCTTGCCGGGGGCGAAGAGGTTTTTGCCCGTGTCGGTGCCCAGAGACCAGTTGTTGTGCTTGCCGGAGCCGTTGACGCCCGCGAAGGGCTTTTCGTGGAGCAGGCACACCAGACCGTGCCGGTCGGCAACCACCTTCATGATCTCCATGGTCAGCTGGTTGTGGTCGCAGGCGGTGTTGGCATCGGAGTAGATGGGGGCCATTTCGTGCTGCGCGGGGGCCGCTTCGTTGTGCTTGGTCTTAGAAAGCACGCCCAGCTTCCAGAGCTCTTCGTCCAGATCCTTCATGTAGGCGGCGATCCGGGGCTTGATGGCGCCGAAGTAGTGGTCATCCAGCTCCTGTCCCTTGGGAGGCTTGGCACCGAAAAGGGTGCGTCCGCACAGGCGCAGATCTTCCCGCTTCAGGTACAGCTCCTTGTCCAGCAGGAAGTATTCCTGCTCCGCGCCCACGTTGGGGGTGATTTTTCTGGTCTGGTTGTCGCCGAAGAGCCGCAGCACCCGCAGGGCCTGCTTGTTGATGGCATCCATGGAGCGCAGCAGAGGCGTTTTCTTGTCCAGTGCTTCGCCGGACCAGGAGCACATGACTGTGGGGATGCACAGGCTGCCGTCCTTGATAAAGGCAAAGGAAGTGGGATCCCAAGCGGTGTAGCCGCGGGCTTCAAAGGTGGCGCGGAGACCGCCGGAGGGGAAGGAGGAGGCGTCGGCCTCACCGCGGACGAGATTCTTGCCGCTGAAGGACATGAGCACCTTGCCGCTGCCGGCGGGGGTCAGGAAGCTGTCATGCTTTTCGGCGGTGTAGCCGGTCATGGGCTGGAACCAGTGGGTATAGTGGGTGGCACCGTGTTCCAAGGCCCAGGCCTTCATGCCCTCCGCAATGGCATTGGCTGTTTCCAGCGGCAGGGAAGTGCCGTCCTTCAGGCACTGCTTCCACGAGACCACGGCCTCGCAGCTGACATATTTTGCCATAGCGCTCTCATTGAACACCATGCTGCCGAACATATGGGGAATCCGATCCAGTTCTGTCATATCCGGTACCTCCGATCATAGGTATACAAACGGAAAAATCTTCCGAAACTCTACAAAGGGCTTGCCCTTATTTTATGCGAGGGGCATAGGCAAAGTCAACGGACAAAACGAAAGAAAATGCAGCGTTTTCGACCTTTTTCATGGTTTGGTTTCCACAAAGCAAAGGATCCTCGCAGCCATTGCCGTTGGGATTTAACATAAATTTTACAATACCCTCTGGAGAATCCGGCAAAGTATGTGTATAGTAGATAATGGAATGTTGTATTCATGCGGGAGGTGGCGGCTTGCGGCAGAAGCTCTTTAAAATGATATTTTGGACTTCTCTGTCCGTCTGCCTGATCAGCGCCGCCATTCTGGCAGTCTGGATGTATCGCAGCGTGGCGGAAATCGGCGTGGTGCAGCTGTTTACCCCGATATTGACAGTTACGGTTCTGGGTGTGGTGCTGTCGCTGCTGCTGGCCATTCTGGTTTCCCGGTCTGCGACGGAACCTCTGGAGCGGATCGATCTTTCCAGACCGGATGAACGGGATGTGGAAGAGGAGATCAAGCCGCTGGTGCGGCGGCTGGCAGATCAGAACCGCCAGATCCGCAGCCAGATGGAAGCACTGGCCCGGGAGCATGAGCGGCAGGATAAAATGCGGCGGGATTTCACCGCCAATGTGTCCCATGAACTGAAGACCCCCCTGACCTCCATTTCCGGCTTTGCGGAGCTGATGCGGGATGGTCTGGCGCGGCAGGAGGATGTGCCCCGCTTTTCCGGGAAAATCTACGAGGAAGCCCAGCGGCTGATCACATTGGTGGGAGATATTATCCGTCTCAGCCGGTTGGAAGAGCAGAGTCTTCCCCATCAACCTGTGCCGGTGAGCCTTTATGAAACGGCGGAGCGGGTGCATAAGCAGCTGCAGGCCGCCGCGGAGCTTTGTCAGGTGCAGATGTTCTTGTCCGGCGAAGAAGGCTGGGTGATTTCGGTGCCGCAGGTGGTGGAGGAGATCCTCTATAACCTCTGCGACAATGCCATCCAGTATAACCGCTCCGGCGGCACGGTACATGTCACGATCGAGGAGCGGGAGAACACCGTGGCGGTTTCCGTGGCAGACACGGGCATTGGTATCCCCGAAGCGGAGCAGTCCCGAATCTTTGAACGGTTTTACCGGGTGGATAAGAGCCACTCCCGGGAGGTAGGCGGCACCGGCCTTGGCCTGAGCATTGTCAAGCATGGTGCAGCCGCGATCAACGCGAGAATCGAGTTGACCAGCCGTGTGGATGCAGGCACCACCGTTACGGTTCTGTTTCCCGCGGCCCATCAGGCGGATGAAAGGGAGAATGCGAATGATCACACTGGAACAACTTAGAAAAAATGAAGAAGTCCGTGCCTACATTGAGCAGGCAGACCGTTCTCTTGCGGCGCTGGGCTTTACGGAGCATAGCTACGCCCATGTGGGAAAGGTGGCAGAGACAGCCGGAAGCATTCTGGAGACCATGGGCTATTCGGCCCATGAGGTGGAACTGGCAAAAATCGCGGGCTATCTCCATGATATCGGCAATCTGGTGAACCGGGTGGAGCATGCGCAGTCCGGCGCCACCATGGCATTTGCGATTTTGCGGGGTATGGACATGGATCCGAAGGATCTGGCGGTGGTGGTCTCTGCCATTGCCAACCACGATGAGTCGGTGGGAGAACCGGTGGATCCGGTGGCTGCGGCGCTGATATTGGCGGATAAATCCGATGTGCGCCGCAGCCGTGTGCGCAATCAGGATAAAACGACCTTCGATATCCATGACCGGGTCAATTATTCGGTGAAGCAATCATCGCTGAAGATCAACGAGAGCCACACCAATATCAAGCTGAAGCTCCATGTTGATACGAAATACGGCTCCATCATGGATTATTTTGAAATTTTCCTGCACCGGATGAACCTGTGCCGCAGGGCGGCGGGGAAGCTGGGACTGGAATTCAAACTCATCATCAATGAGCAGACCCTGCTCTGAGATAGAAACAACCTGAGAAAAAGATAATAGGAGAATTTGTATGAACTTTTTCAGCATCCTGAAACTATGCTGCGGCCTTGCATTCTTCCTGTTTGGTATGCAGACCATGAGCCACAATCTGGAGCGTCTGGCCGGCGGTAAGCTGGAAGGCACTCTGAAGAAAATGACCTCCAACGCCATCATCAGCTGCGGTCTGGGCGCAGCCATCACCATTGCCATGCAGTCCTCTTCCGCTGCCACGGTCATGCTGGTCGGTCTGGTCAACTCCGGCATCATGCACTTCTCTCAGACCTTGAACGTCATCTTCGGCGCCAATATCGGCACCACCCTGACGGCGTGGATCCTGTCCCTCAGCGGTATTGAGAGCAGCAATTTCTTCCTGCAGATGCTGAAGCCCATCAACTTCTCTCCCATTCTGGCTGTCATCGGCGTGTTCATGACCATGCTGGCCAAGAAGAGCCGGAATAAATCCATCGGCAATATCCTGGTGGGTTTTGCAGTTCTGATGTACGGCATGAGCTTCATGTCCGATGCTGTCAGTCCTCTGGCGGATATGCCCGAATTTGGTGCCCTGATGGTGAAGTTCACCAATCCCGTCATCGGCGTGATCGTCGGCGCCCTGTTCACGGCGCTGATCCAGTCCTCCGCCGCCTCTGTCGGTATCCTGCAGGCACTGGCCATGACCGGTTCCATTACATACGGCATGGCGATTCCCATTATCATGGGTCAGAACATCGGTACTTGCGTAAGTGCGATGATCTCCTCCATCGGTACGGGTAAGAATGCGCGCCGCGCGGCAATAATCCACCTTGCCTTCAACATTATTGCAACACTCATAATTCTTCCCGTGTTCTATCTTGTTGATTCCTTCGTGGATTTTGCATTCATGGATATGCAGATGGGTTACGTTTCCATCGCTGTCGTACACACAGCGTTCAAGCTGGTAGCTCTTGCAATAATCGCTCCCTTTTCAAAGGGACTTGAAAAGCTGGCTTGCCTTATCGTGCGTGACAGCGAGGAGAGCGAAGAGAACAAGCTTCTCGACGAGCGTTTCTACACAGTTCCCTCCGTTGCCATCGAGCGCAGCCGCAGTGTTGCAGTTACAATGGCAGAGGTTGCGGTTATGTCTATCAGAGATTCTCTTAAGCTCCTCGGCTCCTACAGCGAAAAGGAAGCTGACAAGGTGCGCGAGGCAGAGGATAAGGTAGACGTATTCGAGGATAAGATCGGTTCTTACCTCGTTAAGCTTTCCTCTCACGACATGACCGAGGCTGACAGCAACGAAACAAACAAGCTCCTCCACGTTATCGGAGATATTGAGAGAATCTCCGACCATGCGGTAAACATCGT
>JAZSCX010000008.1:0-10359 GCA_045530865.1 Candidatus Avilachnospira sp. | reverse complement strand
GACAAGACCGAGCGCGACGAGACCGGAAACGTAATTCAGCTCGGCGACGGAATTGCCAAGGTGTCTGGTCTTGATCAGTGTCGCTCCAACGAGCTTTTGAAATTCTGCAACGGCTCCTACCGTATGGCACTGGATCTGGAGGAGAATTGCGTGTCTGCCGTTCTTCTGGGTACCGATGTGGGTATCTCGGAGGGAAGCGTGGTAACGCGGACGGGCAACGTGGTTTCGGTGCCCGTTGGCGAGTCGCTGATCGGCAGAGTGGTTGACGCCCTCGGACAGCCCATAGACGGCAAGGGACCCGTCAGCTATAGCGAGATCCGCCCCATCGAGCGCAAGGCGCCCGGCATTATCGAGAGAAAATCGGTTTCGGTACCCCTGCAGACCGGTATCAAGGCTATCGACGCCATGATCCCCATCGGTCGCGGTCAGCGTGAGCTGATCATCGGCGACCGCCAGACCGGTAAGACCACCCTGGCAATCGACACCATTATCAACCAGAAGGGCAAGGACGTGATCTGCGTTTACGTGGCCATCGGCCAGAAGCGCTCCACCGTTGCACAGGTGGTAGAGAATCTGACCGCAGGCGGCGCTATGGACTATACCATCGTGGTTTCCGCCACCGCTTCGGAGCTGGCTCCTATGCAGTATATCGCCCCCTACTCCGGCTGTTCCATGGGTGAGCATTTCATGCACCAGGGTAAGGATGTGCTGGTCATTTACGATGACCTGAGCAAGCATGCTGTGGCCTACCGTGCCATTAGTTTGCTGATCCGCCGTCCACCCGGACGCGAAGCTTACCCCGGCGACGTTTTCTATCTCCATTCCCGTCTTCTGGAGCGCGCTGCACAGATGTCCGATGCGCGCGGCGGCGGTTCTTTGGCCGCGCTGCCTATCATCGTGACCCAGGCAGGCGACGTTTCCGCCTATATCCCCACCAACGTGATCTCCATTACCGACGGCCAGATCTTCCTGGAGACTGGGCTCTTTAACGCAGGTGTTATGCCCGCCGTTAACCCCGGTATTTCCGTTTCCCGTGTCGGCGGCGATGCCCAGATCAAGGCTATGAAGAAGGTCGCAGGCTCCCTGAAGCTTTTGTACTCCCAGTACCGTGAGCTGCAGAGCTTCGCCCAGTTCGGTTCCGATCTGGATGCTGACACCAAGTCCCGTCTGGCTCTGGGTGAGCGGATCGTGGCTGTTCTGAAGCAGCGCAACAATGCTCCCAAGGAAGTTGCCCAGCAGGTTTGCATCATTTATGCTGTTACCAAGGGCTATTTGAACAACCTGACTCTGGATGAGATCCCTGAGTTTGAACGGCAGCTGGAAGAATTCATGGATACCCGATACAGCCATGTGCTGACCGCTATCCGTGAAAGCGGCAAACTGGAGCCCGAAACTGAGGAAAACCTGAAGTCCGCGCTGAATGAACTGCTGAGCCAGTTCCATCCCGAAGTGTAAAGGAGTGCGTCACTATGGCAGGTGTTTCCTCCAAGGAGATCAAAAGCCGCATCCGCAGCATGGAATCCACCAAGCAGACCACCAAGGCCATGGAAATGGTGGCTGCCTCCAAGCTGCGCGGCGCGCAGGAACGCGCCATTGCCAGCCGTCCTTATTTTGAAGTTCTCTATCAGACGATCCATGACATTGCCGACGCCAACACGGATCTGACCTCCCCCTATGTGCAGGCGCCCAGAGGCGAAAAGTACTGCTTTGTGGTCATTGCCGGTGACCGTGGTCTGGCCGGCGGCTACAACAACAATGTACTGAAGCTGGCCATGGCACAGATGGAAGGGAAGGATGCCGTGGTGCTGCCTATCGGCAAGAAGGCCACGGAGTATTTCCGTTCCCGCGGGATCCCGCTGGTCAATACGCTCTATCCCGTGGCGGAGGATGTCAATTCTGGCGAATGCTATACCATGGCAAAGCAGCTGTGTAAGGAGTATCTGGAAGGCAGATTCGATCAGGTGGTGGTGTGCTACACCAACTTTGTGTCGGTGCTGACCCAGACCCCCGCATCCCTGCCCATGCTGCCCCTGTCGGTGGTGGCATCCCCCAAAAAGCGGGAGGGCTTCCGACAGCTGACGATTTACGAGCCGGACAGCGTTTCCGTGTTCAACGCCATTGTACCGGAATATCTGGGCGGCGTGATCTACGGTGCACTGCGGGAGAGCCTCTGCTCCGAGCAGGCTGCCCGCCGTACCGCCATGGACTCCGCTACGAAAAATGCCGATGAAATGATCGAAGGCCTGTCCCTGCAGTATAACCGTGCCCGTCAGGGCGCCATCACGCAGGAGATCACGGAGATCGTCGCCGGCGCAGAGAACTAAAGAAGCACTGCTTCTTCCGTGTGTCATTGCGAGGAGGCGGAGCCGACGTGGCAATCCGTTACTCCGCAGTCTGCTGACAGACTGCCTGTGGCACACACATGAAAACAGTCAGAAAGGAGTTGACCCCTTTTGTCCAATATCGGTACCATTGCACAGGTCATCGGACCTGTTCTGGATATCCGTTTCCCCGACGGTCAGTTGCCCAACCTGCTCAATGCCATCGAGATCCAGCACCGCGGCGCCAAGCTGACGGTGGAAGTGGCGCAGCATATCGGCGATAACATCGCCCGCTGTATCGCCATGGCCTCCACTGACGGTCTGGAGCGCGGCATGGAAGCGGTGGACACCGGCAAGGCCATCACTGTGCCCGTCGGTGAGGAGTGTCTGGGCCGAATCTTCAATCTGCTGGGTGAGCCTGTGGACAACCAGCCTGCACCGGAGCAGGCGGAACGCTGGCCCATCCACCGTCCTGCTCCCAGCTTTGATGAGCAGGAATCCACTACGGAGATTCTGGAGACCGGCATCAAGGTCGTCGACCTGATCTGCCCCTATGCCAAGGGCGGCAAGATCGGTCTGTTCGGCGGCGCAGGCGTCGGCAAGACCGTTCTGATCATGGAGCTGATCAACAACGTTGCCAAGCAGCACGGCGGTCTATCCGTGTTCACCGGCGTCGGTGAGCGTACCCGTGAAGGCAACGACCTGTACAACGAAATGAAGGAATCCGGCGTTCTCAGCAAGACAGCGCTGGTCTACGGTCAGATGAACGAACCCCCCGGGGCCCGTATGCGTGTGGGACTGTCCGGCCTGACCATGGCGGAGTATTTCCGCGATGTGAAGCATCAGGACGTGCTGTTGTTCATCGATAACATTTTCCGTTTCACCCAGGCTGGCTCCGAGGTCTCCGCCCTGCTGGGCCGTATGCCCTCCGCCGTCGGCTATCAGCCCACGCTTGCCACGGAAATGGGCGCTTTGCAGGAGCGAATCACCTCCACCAGGGAAGGCTCCATTACGTCCATTCAGGCAGTTTATGTCCCTGCAGATGACCTGACGGACCCGGCTCCCGCCACCACCTTTACCCATCTGGATGCCACCACGGTTCTGGATCGTTCCATTGCCTCTCTGGGCATCTATCCCGCCGTGGATCCGCTGGCCTCTACTTCCCGAATCCTGTCTGCCGATGTGGTGGGTCAGGAGCACTATGAGGTCGCCAGAAGTGTGCAGAGAATTCTGCAGCGCTACAAGGAACTGCAGGATATCATCGCTATTATGGGTATGGACGAACTGTCCGAGGCCGATAAGCTGACGGTCAACCGTGCCCGAAAGGTCCAGCGCTTCCTGTCTCAGCCCTTCTCCGTTGCCGAGCAGTTCACCGGCTATCAGGGCAAGTATGTGCCTCTGAAAGAGACCATCCGCGGCTTCCGCGAGATCATTGAAGGCGTCCATGATGACATTCCGGAATCTGCATTCCTGTTTGTCGGTTCCATCGATGAAGTCGTGGCAAAGGCAAAGGGTGATCAGGCATGACGTACCATTTGCAGATCGTAACGCCCGATGGGCAGCGGTATGATGGTCAGGCGGAGCGGTTTCTGGTTCCCACCATCAATGGGCAGGTCGGTATTCTGGCGCGGCATATCAACTTTGTCACGGCGCTGGGTATGGGTCCTGCGAAGCTGGTCACTGAGGACGGTGAGCGCCATGCAGCCTGCATCGGCGGTATGCTGGCTGTCACCGATGGCGAGGTCAAGGTCGTCGCCACCACCTTTGAGTGGGCCGATGAGATCGATGTGGAGCGGGCCAAGGCCTCTCTGGCCCGTGCCGAGAAAATGCTGGCTGCCCCCGACTGCGATGAGCAGACCAGGCAGTATGCCAATGCCCGTCTCAAGCGCGCCCAGGTTCGCCTGAGCATTGCCGAAAAGAAATAAATGCAAAACAGTCTGTGCTTTGCACAGACTGTTTTGCATTGACATCCCGCCAAGGGGATGGTATGATTCAAGCAAATCAAATGAGAGGAGATTTCTCTATGGATATCAAGGCAAAAATCACCGAACTGGTGGATAAGATCAAGAACGACAAGGATCTGCAGGCGCAGTTCAAGAAAGACCCCGTCAAGGCCGTGGAAAAGCTGCTGGGTGTGGATCTGCCCGATGACATGGTGGAAAAGATCGTGGACGGCGTCAAGGCAAAGCTGACCGCCGACAAGCTGTCCGATGGTCTGGGCGCACTGAAAAAGCTGTTTTGACCGTAAAAACCGCAGGGCTTCCTGCGGTTTTTTTCAGAAAGGAGCAATTCTATGGCAAATTATCCCACACCTCATATTCAGGCTGTGCCCGGTGACTTCGGGCAGACCGTGCTGATGCCCGGTGATCCCCTGCGATCCAAATTCATTGCGGAGACCTATCTGAAAAATCCGGTTTTGGTGAACAATGTCCGCGGCGTGCAGGGCTATACCGGCACCTATAAGGGCACCCGTGTTTCCGTCATGGCTTCCGGTATGGGCATGCCATCCATGGGAATCTATTCCCACGAGCTGTACAACGTGTTCGGCGTGGAAAATATTATCCGTGTCGGCTCTGCCGGTGCGCTGCAGCCGCAGATCCATCTGCGGGAGATCGTGCTTGGGCAGGGCGCCTGTACCGACAGTCGCTGGGCCTCCCAGTATCATCTGGCAGGAGATTTTGCGCCCATCTGCTCGTTTGAAATGCTGAAAACGGCGGTAGAAACGGCGGAGGCCATGGGCCTTACCTACCATGTGGGCAACCTGCTTTCCTCCGACCGGTTCTACGGCGATGATGCCGGTCTGCCGGAGGTCCTGCAGGCCAATACGGGCTGGCGGAAAATGGGCGTGATGGCCATTGAGATGGAAGCGGCAGCCCTTTACATGAATGCCGCCCGCTGCGGCAAAAACGCGCTTGCCATCTGCACGGTGTCCGATCATATCCTCACTGGAGAGGTAACCACAGCGGTGGAGCGGCAGAATTCCTTCACGCAGATGATGGAACTGGCGCTGGAAACTGCGAAAAAGCTGGAGAAATAGCCATGATTCAACGAATTTTCCTGATTGTTCTGGACTCTTTTGGTGTCGGAGCGGCCTCAGATGCTGCCAAATTCGGCGATTCAGAGGCCAATACGCTCCGTTCCATCAGCAAAAGTAAGGCATTTTTCGCGGAAAATCTGCAAAAAATGGGCTTAGGGAACGTTCCCGGCGCGGAAGGTGTACCACCCTCTGACGCACCAACAGCCGCCTTCGGACGTTTGCGGGAATGCTCTATGGGCAAGGATACCACCATCGGCCACTGGGAATTGGCGGGGGTAGTTTCTCTTAATGCCATGCCCACTTATCCGGAAGGCTTCCCGGAAGAGCTGTTGGAACAGATCTGCGAGGCCTGGGGCAGGGGGTATCTGTGCAACAAACCCTACTCCGGCACAGAGGTCATCAAGGATTACGGCAGGGAGCATATGGAAACCGGAACGCCCATCGTCTATACCTCAGCGGATTCGGTTTTCCAGATCGCCGCCCATGAGGATGTGATCCCGGTAGAAGAACTGTACGACATTTGCCGCAAGGCACGGAAGATTCTGCAGGGCGAGCACGGCGTGGGGCGTGTGATCGCCAGACCCTTTACAGGGGATTGGCCCTTCACCAGAACGGCGAACCGCCATGATTTTTCCCTGATGCCGCCGAAAACCATGCTCAATGCCATTTCCGAGGCTGGGCTGGATGTGATCGGTGTGGGGAAAATTTCCGATATTTTTGCCGGCTCCGGGCTGACGGAAAGTCATCCGGTCAAGGGCAATGCCGCTGCCATGGAGAAGACCATGGAGTTGGCACAGCGGGATTTTCATGGACTCTGCTTTGTCAATCTGGTAGACTTCGATATGCTCTATGGGCATCGGCAGGATCCCGATGGTTATGCTGCCGCAGTGACGGAATTTGACCGTTGGCTGCCGGAGTTTTTATCTATGGTTTCCAATAATGATATTGTTATGTTAACTGCAGACCACGGATGTGACCCTTCAGATCGCTCTACCGATCACACCCGAGAGGATGTGCCGCTGCTGGTCTGGGGCAAGCAGGTTCGTCCTGCCGCACTGGGCATCCGGGAGAGCTTTGCCGATGTGGCGGCAACGGCCTGCGATATGCTGGGCGTTTCCTTTGAAACGCCGGGAAGAAGTTTTAAGGAGGAACTCTATGAGCCCTGAAAAACTGGTGGAGCTGGCAGTGGAAGCCATGCAGAGGGCCTATGCGCCCTATTCGGGCTATTGGGTTGGTGCGGCGCTGCTGACAAAGCAGGGAGCGGTCTATACCGGCTGCAACATTGAAAATGCTGCCTTTGGGCCTACCAACTGCGCCGAACGGACGGCATTTTTCAAGGCAGTCTCCGAGGGTGAGCGGCAGTTTTCTGCCATTGCCGTTGTGGGCGGAAAAGGCGGCGGGATCACCGGATTTTTCCCGCCCTGCGGCGTCTGCCGTCAGGTGATGCAGGAATTCTGCGGCCCGGACTTTTTGATCCACATGGGCGGCGCGGGCGGAGAGATCCGGACGGTCACCCTGCAGGAGTTGTTGCCCTTTGGGTTTGGACTGTAAATAATTGAAATTGACAATTGATTATGAATGTATTGCCTGACGGCGATGGGAAAAGGCGGCCAGAGGTCTGGCCGCCCTACGGATTCTTAAGCTGGTGTCTGGGAATGAGGAATACTCTGATCCCCTCAGTCGGCCTTGAGGCCGACAGGGGAGCCTTCGGGCGGCCTGTGATGTTAGGTGTTGTTCTCTGCAAGCTGCTGCAGCTGTTGGTACATCCAATCGGGTTCTATGCCTTTGGAGCGGACTTCCACCACGATGCCGCCGTATTTGACGCTGAAGGCCATGCGCCAGCCGTGGCTGTCACCGGCATCCTGAACTTTGTAGGCACGGGCCTGCACCACTTCCAGAGTCAGCTCTTCCGCAAGGAAGATGGGGTTGTCCACGATCTCCCGCAGCTCCTCCGGAACGGAGTCTGCCCGGGGAATGGGATACAAAGAAAGATCATAGTTTTGCGTATCGGCAGCGGCGGTCAGCCGCTGCTGCTTGCTTTTGTCAAAAAAGGAGATTTCCCAATAGAGATCTGCGAAGTCGCTGCCCCAGCCCTTTGACCAATGTCCGGAGAGATAATCGACATTCTGCTCCATATGGCGGTGGAACCGCTCTTCCGCAAAGCCTTCGGGCAGGGCGGTGGGCATATACGCGCCGAAGTCCGAATCGGCCTGTGCCTCCGTGAAGGTCAGTTCCTCGAAGATATATGGCGGAATGTATTCGGCGGTGATGGCGGAGAAGTCCGGTTTGCCGCCTGCATAACAGGTGAAGCAGTCCAGAACGGTGATCAGATCGGCCTGCGCCTGCTCAAGGGAGATCCCTGCGGCTTCGTAGGAAACCGTGATGGAGTAGTCTCCGATTGTGCCATAGGCCTGCAGCCAGTGGTTTTCTTCGTCATAGGAGCCTTGATAGAGGATGAGCTCGGTTCCGTTGACAGTGGAAACCACTTCGCCGCCCTCCACTATATAGCAGATCAGCGGTTCACCTTTTTCAAAGACGACGGACACGGGATTGGAAAAAGACGGAATTTGGACGGCAAGGGATACACTCAGGAAGCGGCCCTCTCCGTCAAAGCGCGCAAAGCCGGAAAGTGTCATGCCCGCAGCCAGACGATCAGGGGTGACGGCGGCAAGCTCCGTTTCATTCAGCTCTTCGGTGAAACAGCCGGGGATATAGGCACGGCAGACATCCATGGCGGCCGTGGGTTCATTGAACAGAATGGTGCCGATTTCCCGGGGGTGTTCTCTTTCGTCGGGTTCCTCCGGAGGGGGTTCGGGTTCTTCGTAACCTTCCTCACCGGGATGCAGGATAGGATGCTCCGGGTAGACCTCCGGTTCCTCACTCCGTTCAATGATTTCTGTCGGATTTGGTGCAGGAGCCGGCTCCGGCCCAAGGGCCGGATCATTCTGCAGCTTCGGCAGAAGCGATGCGCCCACCAAGGCAAGGCACAGGCAGGCTGCCAATGCCCCCCATCTGATAAAGGTCTGCTTTTTCTTTCGGGGCAGCCGGTTTGCTGCCTCCACATAAGCCGGATCGATCAACTCCATGCGATCCAGCAATTCCTGTCCTCTCATACGGTGTAGCCCTCCTGTTCCAGATACTTCCGCAGCCCGGTGCGGCAGCGGAAAAGCGTGGTTTTCACTTTGCTCTGGGAGATGCCAAAGCGCCTGGAAATCTCGGCAATGGAATCCAGATACCAGTACCGGCGAACAAATAGATTCCGTTTTTCCTCGTCCAGTGTCCGTAGGAAACCGTTGATGGCCTCTCGAAGAGCCTGTTCATCCAGGCGGCACTGAAGGTCATCCGGGGCGGGAATGCATTGCTCCATTTCCGCGCTGAGCTCGCAGAGAAAGGCGCTGCGCTTCAGACTGCTGCGGCTGCGGCAGACATTCAGGGCAATATGGCGGGTGATCCGGGCCAGATAGGCATAGAGATAAGTTCTGGGCTCATGGGGCGGAATGGTGTTCCAAGCCTGCAGATAGGTGTCATTTTCGCATTCCTCCGCAGTATGGTCGTCATGGACGATGCCGCAGGCCAGCGACCGGAGGCGGCTGCCGAATTTTTCTGAGGTATGGGTAATGGCAGCGGGGTCACGGGTCAGGTACAGATCCACGATTCTGCTGTCTTCCAAGGCGTTCATCTCCTTTCTGTCAGTCTGAAAAGGCCTTTCACCCCGATAAGCACCGTTTGGGATCCGGTGGTTACAGGAAATTGATAAAAAACCAACATCCGGGGATGTTGGTTTTTTCAGCGTGTCAAAAAAGTATCCTTTTCCATTAAAGCATGTCGTTCTGAGGCCGAAGGCCGTGGGAATCCGTGTCCTTAATGTTCCATTTGTGTTGAAAGTCCCGGAAAATATGTAACCTTTTGGATGCGGATTGCCACGGTCGCTTCGCTCCCTCGCAATGACATGTTATTTAATCAGTGCTTACTCAAGGGGAAGGCTTTGGGGCCGCCCTACGCGTTGGACGTTAGTTTGCGGCAGAGAGGATGATGGTCTCCAGAATGTCCACGACTTTTTCCATATCCTCCACGGGGATGTATTCAAATCTGCCGTGGTAGTTTTCACCGCCGGTGCACAGGTTGGGGCAGGGCAGACCTTCGTAGGACAGACGGGCGCCGTCGGTGCCGCCGCGGATGGGCACGATCTGGGGCTGAACACCGCAGGCATCCATGGCGGCGCAGGCATTATCCACAATATACATATGGGGCAGGATCTTTTCCTTCATGTTCCGGTAGCTGTCGGTAACAGTGACCTTACAGGTGCCTTCGCCGTACTTTTCGTTGAAGAACCGGCCTGCCGCCTCCACAATTGCCTTTCTGGCCTCATATTTTTCCGCGTCATGGTCCCGGATGATATAGTGCAGTCTGGCATATTCCACTTCGCCGGACATTTCTGTCAGGTGGAAGAAGCCCTCGTAGCCATCGGTGCAGGCGGGAATCTCATGGACAGGCAGCAGACTGTTGAACTCCATGGCCATAAGGGCGGCGCTGCGCATCTTGCCCCGGGCGGAACCGGGATGGATGCTCTTGCCAAAGATCTCGATCTTGGCGGAAGCGCCGTTGAAGTTTTCGTACTCCAGCTCGCCCAGTGCGCCGCCGTCCACGGTATAGGCATAGTCGGCTGCAAAACCGGGCACACCAAACAGATCGGCGCCGCGGCCGATCTCTTCATCGGGGGTAAAGCCGATGCGGACTGCGCCATGGGGCTTATCGGACTGCAGCAGGATCCTGGCGCAGTCGAGAATCTCCGCCACGCCGGCCTTGTCATCCGCACCCAGCAGGGTGGTTCCGTCGGTGACGATCAGGTGCTTGCCCACATGGTTTTTCAGGCTGGGATAATCCTTGGGAGACAGATAAATACCCTTTTCTTCGTTCAGCAGCACATCGCCGCCGTCATAGGCATCGGTGACTCTGGCCTTAATATCCTTGCCGCCGGCATCGGGAGAGGTATCCATATGG
>JAZSCX010000111.1:0-31421 GCA_045530865.1 Candidatus Avilachnospira sp. | reverse complement strand
CCCATCTTAGGAGGAGGGGTACATAGGGCTTCGAGCGACCGCCGCCTGTGGCGGAGGCAAGGGAGCGAAGAAGCTGGGCAGGAACTTGGCCTTGTGCAAACAACGTGAAGCACAAAGCCTTAGTTCCAACCCGGCAAGGCGTCTTTGTAAAAAGCCCTTCCCTATGCGCGGTTTTCTTTCCCCTATTTCTTTTGCGCGACACAAAAGAAATAGGGCCTGCGGAGCATATGGCAGCGCATCACCGAAGATGACTGCCTGCATACACCTCTCCGTCACGGCTTCACCGTGCCACCTCCCCTCAAGGGGAGGCATTACGGGCGACCAATGGTCGCCCCTACTGGCGCTTCTTGTCAGTCCTGCCGAGAATATAATCCACACTCACATGGTAATAATCCGCCAGTGCGCAGAGAACCTCCGGTGGCACCATTCTCTGGCCACTCTCATAATAGGCATAGGTTCGCTGCGGTACATTGATGGCTTCTCCGATCTCTCGCTGTGTCAGATCGGCATCCTCTCGTAAATCACGAATGCGCTGGTATTTTTTCATATTCATCACCAGCTAAAGTATAGGTTTGAACGATTTGTTCTATTGCGTTTTTGAACATATTGTTCTAAACTGTGTTTTGAGGTGATAGTAATGAGTACGAATTACAAGGAAATGTATTCGATTATGATGCGTGCGATAGAAGATGCCATTCAAATTCTGATCGAAGCACAGGAAGAATGCGAAGAGTTGTTCTTTGCTTCCTATGAACAAGAGGAAGAAGAAATATCGGAAGAATAGGGCACTTCCGATACAGAAGATGACTGCTTGCACGCGGGTGAGCGATGGTCGCCCCTACGGAGTGATACGAAAACGGATTGCCGCGTTGCGAAATTTTCTCTGATATAAACACAAACAGCCTGCAGCTTTCGCTGCAGGCTGTTTGTGAAAGAAAGAGAGGGAGAAATTTGGAGTGTGCTGTTTACGGTTATGATCTTACAACAGAATCCTCCCGCAGTTGTGAACGGAACGAGAAAAGATTGTGAATAAAACTTGAATATTTTGAAAACGGCAGACTATTTTACAAAATATTCACCGAAATCCTTTTTTATCGGGTATAATGGAGGCAAACAGAGAAAACAGGAGGGCTTACTATGGCAAAGTCCGTTTTGATCGTGGAAGATGATAAGAATATTGCCGATCTTCTGCGGCTATATTTGGAAAAAGAGGGGTATGTGGCGGCCATTGCCGGAGACGGCGGCGTTGGAGTGGACATGTTCTGCCGCCTGCAGCCGGATCTGGTACTGCTGGATGTGATGCTGCCGGTGCTGGACGGCTGGGGTGTGCTCCGTTCCATCCGGCAGGATTCCAAAGTGCCGGTCATCATGCTGACCGCCAAGGGCGAAACTGGCGACAAGGTGGCCGGCCTGAAAATGGGTGCCGATGACTATATCACCAAACCCTTTGAAATGAAAGAAGTGCTGGCCCGGATCGAGGCAGTGCTGCGTCGGGGCAGCTGCACAGACGCGGCACAGGAGACCAGCAAGCGGCTGACCTTTGACAAGATGATCATCGATCTGGATGCCTTTGAGCTGATCGTGGACGGGAAAAAAGTGGATACGCCGCCCAAGGAAATGGAACTGCTGTACCATCTGGCCTCTTCTCCCAACCGGGTCTATACGAGAAATCAGCTGCTGGACGAGGTCTGGGGCTTTGATTATTTCGGCGACAGCCGCACGGTGGACGTCCATATCAAGCGCCTGCGGGAAAAGCTGGAGGGCGTTTCCGACAAGTGGTCCCTCAAGACCGTCTGGGGCGTGGGCTACAAATTTGAGGAGCTGTAAGGATGAAAACCACATTCAGCCGGACATTTGCGCTGTTTGCGGTGGTTATCCTGCTGTGCCTGATTTTGCTGGGTGTGGCCTTTCGCCTGACCCTGAGCAACTATCTGGAAGAGGAAAAGCGGGAGACCCTGCACAACAACGCCCAGACCCTGACCTATCTGGCATCGGTCTATGATGCTGCCGGTGAGCTGGATTCCCGTTGGGGTGATTTCCGGATCACACTGGCATC
This sequence comes from Candidatus Avilachnospira sp., assembly GCA_045530865.1. Taxonomy (GTDB): domain Bacteria; phylum Bacillota; class Clostridia; order Oscillospirales; family Oscillospiraceae; genus Avoscillospira. The sequence continues at coordinate 29,365 of JAZSCX010000111.1, read as the reverse complement.
CGCGGCGCAAATTGCCGGTACGGACGCCATGTTTTGCAGCCTGGACGGTGAGATCGTCCTTTGTTCCTGCGATGACATGGGCTGCATCCACCATGACCGTTCTGCCGATCCAGCGCTGATTGACCGGATTTTGGCCTCCGGCGAGGATTTCTCCGAAGGCACAATGGGCGGGATCTATGACAGCATGCATTTTATTGAAGGCATGGCAGTCACCTCGCAGGTGACGGGCGAGACCATCGGTGTGCTGATCGTGGCCGCGCCGGAGCAGCAGATCGGCGGCGTTGTGATGCAGACCACCATTTTGTTCTTCTATGTCTCTGTGGTGGTGCTGGTGGTGGCCATGATCGCCAGCTTCCTGCTGAGCCGGAAACAGGCGCAGTCCATTCAGACGGTCACCCGGGCTGCAGTCCGGTTTGGCCGGGGAGAGCTGGATGCCCGCGTACCGGTGGGCGGCAAGAACACCGTGGAGGTGGACGATCTGGCGGTGGCGTTCAATACCATGGCCGAGAGCCTGTCCCAGTCGGAGCGGCAGCGGCAGGAGTTTGTGGCCAATGTGAGCCACGAGCTGAAAACGCCTATGACCACCATTTCCGGCTTTATGGACGGTATGCTGGACGGCACCATTCCGCCGGAAATGCACCGGCATTACATGGAACTGGTGTCTGATGAGGTTCGGAGACTGTCCCGGCTGGTTCGCAGTATGCTGGAGATCTCCCGGCTTCGGTCTCAGGGCATCAGCGAGGAGAAAAAGCGGCGCTTTGATCTTTGCGAGGCCATCGGACAGGTGCTCATTTCCTTTGAACGCCGGGTGAACGGAAAGCGGCTCCATATGGATGTGGAGCTGCCGGACCGCAGTGTGTGGGTCAAGGCCGATCCCGACAGCATCACGCAGGTGATCTATAATCTGACCGACAATGCGGTAAAATTCTGTGACGAGGGCGGCCGCCTGAGTATCTGGCTGAAGCCGGAGGGCGGCAAGGCCAGAGTGACCGTCCAGAACACCGGCGGCACGGTTCCCGCGGAGGAGCTGCCGCTGCTGTTTGACCGGTTCCATAAGGCGGATAAGAGCCGCTCTGCCGACCGGGAGGGCGTGGGTCTCGGCCTTTATATCGTAAAAACCATCCTCAACAGCCATGGAGAGGATATCACGGTTACCAGCCGCGATGGTGTGACGACCTTTGTGTTTTCTCTGCCGCTGGTTCGGTGAAATGAGGTGTGAATATGCGGGATTATGATCAGGAACCCCGGCAGCAGGATCAGACCGGGTATGATCCAACTTACAACTATTATATGCAGCAGAAAAAGCCCAAGAAGAAGCACACGGGACTGCTGGCGGTGCTGGTGGTACTGGCGCTGCTGACCGGTGCGGTCTCCTGGGCGGTGAATGTCATGGGTCTGCGGGTGGATATGAGCTCCAAGGGGCTTGCGGTGACCCTCGGCAAGACCTCTGCCGACCCTGCGGAGCTGCCCAAGGAACCGGAGCAGCCGCAGCAGCCTGCGGAAGAACCGTCGGTACAGCCAGAACCGGAGGTATACGAAGAACAGTCTCCGCTGATGCTGGAGCCGTCTCCCCAGAGCGTGGAGAACCGTCCGGCAGATGATGAAAAGGCATTGAGCCTGCAGCAGATCTACAAAAAGGTCGGCCCCAGTGTGGCCTCCATTTCCTGCGTGCATCGAAACGGCTCCGGCACCGGAACAGGTATCGTCATGACTGCCGACGGCTACGTCATCACCAACTTTCATGTGATCGACGACGCCCAGCAGATCTATGTGCTGGTGGAGGAGCGGGAGCCCTATGTGGCAACGCTGGTGGGCGGCGACGAGACCACGGATATTGCCGTGCTCAAGGTGGAGGCCAACGATCTGCAGCCTGCGGAATTCGGCGATTCCGATGTGCTGCGGGTGGGCGACATGGTGGTTGCCATCGGCGACCCGCTGGGTACGGAACTGCGGGGCACCATGACCGACGGCATCGTGTCCGCCATCAACCGGGATCTGAACCTCTCCGGGCGGCAGATGACCCTGATTCAGACCAACGCGGCTTTGAATTCCGGCAATTCCGGCGGCCCGCTGATCAACTGCTACGGGCAGGTTATCGGTATCAATACCATGAAAATGAGCAGCTATTCCGCCACCTCCGCCACGGTGGAGGGTCTGGGCTTCGCTATTCCCATCACCGCTGCCAAGCCCATCATCGATGAACTGATCGAGCAGGGCTATGTGTCCGGCCGGCCGGCGCTGGGTATTCAGGGTCAGACGCTGGATATCCGCGCCCAGTTCTTCTATCATCTGCCCAGCGGCGTCATTGTCACCGGCGTGTTGGAGGAGTCCCATGCGGCAGAGCAGGGCCTGGCTACCGATGACCTGATCGTGGGGCTCAACGATATCCCCATTTCCTCGCTGGAGGATCTGGTGGCGGCGAAGAACGATCTGGTGGCCGGCGATGTGGTGCTGCTGACCATCTACCGAAACGGCAAATACTATCAGGTGGAAGTGGAGCTGATGGATCAGATCAGCCCGGAAATCTATTAAACACAGAAAGAGTCAGCCTTGGGCTGACTCTTTCTGTGTTTACAGGTAATAGGTAAAAGTGAATAGGGAAGAAGTGTGGTATCGGCTTCGCCGATAATTGGAAATTCTGTAGGGCGCGACGACCCTGGCGCGCCTATACTGAGAGGTGAATGATTGTATTATTCGTACAGCTTTGCCACGTCCACGATGATGTCCACACATTTGTCCACGCCTACCATACCGGAGTTCAGGCAGAGGTGGTAATTCTTGGCTTCGCCCCAATTTCGGTTGGTGTAATGGCGGTAATAGACCTTGCGCTTACTGTCCTTTTCCGTCAGGCGCTTATCCATGGGCTGCTTGGTTGCGCCGTATTTCTCCAGAATACGGTCGCCGCGCTGCTCCAGATCGGCATGGATGAACACATGCAGGCAGTCTTCGCGGTCCCGCAGGATGTAGTCGGCGCAGCGGCCGATGATGACGCAGGGGCCTTCGTCCGCCAGACGGCGGATCACATTGGCCTGACAGACAAACAGCTTATCTGCCATGGACATATGGCCGATGGTGGACATGGGGTTGGAGGACATGGCAATGTTGAACAGGAAACTGTTGGTGACGGGGGCATACTCGCCTGCCTCTTCGATGAAATCCGCATGGAAGCCGCTTTCCTCCGCAACCTTATCCACCAATTCCTTATCGTAATAGGGAATATTTAATCGCTTTGCGACCTCTTTTCCGATTGTACGACCGCCGCTGCCGAAGGCGCGGCTGATGGTGATAACTTTTTTCGTCATGGAATCGACCTCCTTATAATCTCGTTGGAATTATTATACAAGAGGTTTCCGGAAAATACAAGGATTTTTAGAGCAAATGCATGGATATTACAAAAAGCTTCTCAGGCCGGCGGAAAGCTGCTCCTGACAGGCAATCACCCGGTCAGCCAGAAACAGGGCTTCGGGGTTGGCGCCGGCATACCGGTTGCGGCTGCGGCAGAGCTCCCGCACCTGACGGTCACAGCTGTTGGCCACCACATCCGCTGCGGTGGGATCGTCCCGGCCCAGCGCCATACGGGTGCCGTTCCGCAGCCGCGTCATACCTTTTGCTATGGCGGAGGGGTGCTTTTCCGTACCGCCCCACTGCCGCAGCAGCTGACAGCTCTGCTCCCGCAGATTTTCCTGTGCGCGGATGCTGTCCTGCAGCCGCCGCCGCAGCACCTGATCCTTGACGTTGGGCAGCACGCCGTCCACAGCGGAAACGGTCATGGCAATGCCCGCTGTGCAGTCTTCCAGCAAAAAAAGCGTATCCCGATCCATAAAAAACCTCCCAAAATGCAGAAATTACAGAAATAATATGTTCATTTTTCCGATGTTTCATGCTATACTACCTTGGAAATAAAGGAGGCGGAGCCATGGAGGAAGTCTTTATGACGGTCAAAGAGATCTGCGGCGATTATGCCATTTTGGTCAGTGATGCCGGAGAGGAGCGCCAGACGGCGCTGTTCCTGCTGCCGGAGGGCACTACGGATGGCAGCAGACTGCGGTCTTTCTGTTTCGAATACGAACTCATTAAATAAAAAATTTTTTCAAAAGCGGGAACTTTTTTTCTTCGTCTTCGTCTGAAGAAGTGAGCGGAGGAAAACCGCGAGAGAACGTAAAAAAACCATATTTGGAGGAAAACATAAAAATGAAAAAACTGACTGCACTGTTTCTGGCTCTGATCATGGCTGTGAGCTTCATGGCCTGCGCAACCAAGGAAGAACCCTCTCCCGAAGTGGACGAAACCCCCAACGTGGAAGCTCCCGAAGTCGAAGAGCCCACCGTGGACGAGCCCGCCACCATGCCCGAGGAAGAGCAGCCTGCTGAGGACGAGCCCGCTGTTGACGAGCCTGCCGACATGCCCGATGCAGACGGCTCCGTGGAAGAGACTCCCGAGATCGAGTACATGCCCGAAGAGAAGCTCAATGAGATGATGGGCCTGATGGATCAGCTGGTTGCCAACATCAACGACGAGCTGATGGTCGGCACCATGGAGATCACCTCCGACATGTATGAGTACTATGCCATTCCCGCCATCGAAGGCGCTTACGCTGTGGTCTCCATGCCCATGATCGGCTCCATTGCCCATGAAGTGGTTCTGGTGGAAGTGCCCGAGGGTACCGACATCCCCGCTTTCATCGAAGAGATGGAAGGCCTGATGAACCCCAGAAAGTGGGTCTGCGTGGAAGCGGAGACCACCTGGGTCAAGAGCAGCGGCAACCATGTCCTGATGGTTATGTCCACCGAAGATATGGCCGGCGCCATTGAAGAGAACTTTAACACCGTGTTCGGCGGCTAATGATGAAAAAATAAAAGCGCGCTGCCTGCGCTCAATGTCATTCAGTTCAGAAAACCCTGTCATTCCGAGGAACGTTAGCGACGTAGGAATCCGTTTCTCAAAGGGTATTACGGATTGCCACGCACCTGCGGTGCTCGCAATGACATCCGAAACTGAATGACATTGCGTCTGAGCAGCGCGCTTTTTTCCAAGGAGAATGCCCAATGTTATTTTCCAGCATTACCTTTTTGTATCTGTTCCTGCCCATTACCATGGGACTGTATTATCTGGTGCCGTTCCGGCTGAAAAACCATGTGCTGCTGGCGGCCAGCGTGGTGTTCTATGCCTCCGGCGAGCCGCGGTACCTGATTTTGCTGCTGATCTCCGCACTGGTGGGCTGGCTGCACGGTCTGGGTTTCGGCAAGCATCCCGGCAGCAAAGCCATTCTGGTCAGCGGTCTGATTTGGAATCTGGCGTTTCTGTTGTTTTTCAAGTATGCCGATTTCCTGATCGGCACGGTCAACGGCCTGCTGGGCGTCCAGATCCCCCTGCTGAAGCTGTCTCTGCCCATCGGCATCAGCTTCTATACGTTCCAGAACATGAGCTATATCATCGATGTCTACCGCGGTGATACGCGGGTGCAGAAGAATGCGGCCTCCTATGCCACCTATCTGTGTCTGTTCCCGCAGCTGATCGCCGGCCCCATCGTCCGCTACAGCGATGTGGATCGGGAGCTGCGCAGCCGCACCATCGACCTGGAAATGGTCAGCGGCGGCGCGGTTCGGTTTGCCGTTGGTCTTGGCAAAAAGGTTCTGCTGGCCAATACGCTGGGTCAGCTGGCGGAGCTGTCTGTGCCCGATGGCAGTGTGCTGTTCTCCTGGCTGCGGGCCATCGCCTATGCTTTGCAGATCTATTTTGATTTCTCCGGCTATTCCGATATGGCCATCGGCATGGGCAGCATGATGGGGTTCCGGTTTCTGGAGAACTTCAATTATCCCTACCTGTCCCGTTCCATCACGGAGTTCTGGCGCCGCTGGCACATGAGCCTGGGCGGCTGGTTTCGGGACTATGTGTATATCCCTCTGGGCGGCAGCCGCACCTCCAAGGGAAAATGGCTGCGGAATGTGCTGGTGGTGTGGATGCTCACCGGTATCTGGCACGGCGCCAGCTGGAACTTCCTGCTCTGGGGCCTTTACTATGGCATTTTGCTGCTGATCGAAAAGCTGTGGCTGGGCAAGTATCTGAAAAATCCCGTTCTCAGCCATGCCTATGTGCTGCTGCTGACGGTATTCGGCTTTGTGTTGTTCCACAGCGCCACCGCCGGAGACGCCGTGGCAGAGATCGGACGGATGCTCGGTCTGGGCAGCCTGCCGGTCTGGAATACCACGGCCCTGTACTATCTGCGGAGCTACGGCATTTTGCTGGTGCTGGCTTTTGTGGGCGCCACGCCGCTGCCTGCGAAGCTTGGCAGAAAGCTGCAGACCACCCGGGTATCCGTGGCGCTGCAGCCGGTATTTGTGCTGGTCATGCTGCTGCTGGTGACCGGTTGTCTGGTGGACGGCTCTTTCAATCCGTTCCTGTATTTCCGCTTCTAAAGGAGGGCTGATCATGGAAAAAACCAAGAGAATACTGACGGTTTCCGTGCTGGCTCTGCTTTTGGTGGGCGGAATGCTGCTGCATCTGCTGCTGCCTGATGCCGAACTCTCCAAATCTGAGCGGCGGAAGCTGCTGCAGGTTCCGGAAATCACGAAAGAAAACCTGCTTTCTGGCGAATATGCCTCCGAGCTGGAGGATTACCTGCTGGATCAGTTCCCGGCCCGGGATGCGTTCCGGACGCTGAAATCCGTCTGGACCTATTATATTCTGGGTCAGAAGGACAACAACGGCATCGTCATCGGCAAGGATCCCTTCTCCGAGGAGAACACGGTGGCAAAGCTGGAGCCCACGCTGGATGAAAAGCAGGTGGGGATGTTTATCTCCAAGTTCAACGCTCTGCAGGAGAAATTTTTTGCGGATTCCAATGTGGCCTGCGTGGTGGTGCCGGATAAGATGTACTATCTGGATGGCTATCCCCGCATGAATTATGACCGGCTCATGACCATGCTGGAGGATGGCCTGACGGACATGGATGTGCGGCGCAACCTGTTCGACAGCCTGATTTCCGACAGCTACTATACCACCGACTCCCATTGGCGGCAGGAAAAGCTGCAGTGGGTGCTGGAGGATCTGGAACTGATACTGGATGTGGAGCTGCCGGATGTGGATACCTATGAGCAGACGGTGCTGCCGGGCTTCCACGGCGTCTATTATGGTCAAGCTGCCTTGCCTATGCCGGCAGAGGATCTGGTCTATCTGGAAAATGAGGTCACGAAGAACGCCGTGGTCACAGGCCCGGAGCTGCAGGGAGAGCACCCGGTCTATGCGCCGGAGCGGTTTGACGGCATGGACGGCTACGATGTGTTCCTTCATGGCGCACAGGCGGTGCTCCATGTGGAAAATCCGCTGGCGGAGACCGATCGGGAACTGATCCTCTTCCGGGATTCCTACGGAAGCAGCATCGCGCCCCTGCTTTTGCCGGCCTACAAGAGTATTACGCTGGTGGATATGCGCTATGTGAACTCCATGATGCTGGATCGCTTTGTGGATTTCCATGGGCAGGATGTGCTGATTCTCTACTCCAGCACCCTGATCAACGGCGCCAGTGTGCTGCAATGATGAAAAAGTGCTGACGGCTATTCCGTCAGCACTTTTTTGTCAGTTTTCCATCTGTCTGCCCAGAAAGCCTGCCACGGTCTGTACCAGCTTCTGCTCCGGTTCGTTCAGCGCCGGATCGTTTTCTTCCAGCAGGATCATCACACAGCCCATCAGGTCGCCTTCAGACAAAATAGGCGTTGCCACGCCCAGATGATAGCGTTCCGCATGGTCGCTGACGCGGATCTTGCTTTCGCCGGGCTGATAGCGGTAGGTCTTTCTCTGCTCCATCAGCTGCTCCAGCTCGGCGGAGTTCCGCTTATCCATCAGATCCCGCTTGGATGCACCGGATACGGCAATGACGCTGTCCCGATCGCAGATCACCGCGATGTGGCCGGTGTTCTTGGAAATGGACTCGCAGATCTGGCCTGCCAGCTCCGTCAGATCCCCCATGGGGGAGTATTTTTTGAAAATGACCTCGCCATCCCGCTCCGTGTAGATCTCCAGCGGATCGCCTTCACGGATGCGGAGAGTTCTTCTGATCTCCTTGGGAATGACAACTCTGCCAAGGTCATCAATTCTTCGGACAATGCCTGTTGCTTTCATAATCCTCTCTCCTTGTAGCTTTGATTTCCACAAGGCCTATTGTTTGTCAAAAAAGTGGATTTATACCCGAAGAATTGTCTTGCAGCATATGGGATTGACATTCAGGTAGATATGCAGTATAATCATATTAGAACATAAGTTCGAATGAGTGGAAGCTGATTGGAGGACAGGAAGCATGGATGATTTTTTGAAAGGCTTTTTGAAGGGGAATGAATTTGGTGACGATCCATCGACAAGGTGGAACAAGTGGAAACATATTTCACAGGGCAAGACGCACTGTAAGGACTGTTTGGAATTGGACGGCTGTTGGTTTGCAAAAAATCTAAGTCCCAAGGCCCCGCTGCATCCGTATTGCCATTGCGTAAAAATGCCAATATCATATTCGAAAGTTATTGATTGTGCCGATGCTCAAAGTGCCTATAGTAAATTTGATCCATATTTATTTGATGTAAAGCATGAATACGGGCATGGTAAAAACAAAGCTTTTGAGAGTTGGGGGTATACGGCCGCAGACTCTAAATGGCTGCAGGAAGAAATTGAACAACAAGCGTTGTACAAATATTCGTCCGGCAACTATTCTTTGGGAAAGCTGAATGAGAATGGCCAGCGGATTAACATCCGGATAGAATTGGATAGAAAAAGTGGCTCCGGAACAGTATCGTTTGTAACTGGATGGATGGTCGAACCTAACGGGATAATACGATTGAATACACCATATGGAGGAAAATAATATGAAAGAACTGGATATTGTTGAACTAATTGTTGAAAAAGAGAAGTATGCGAAAGAGGGCGTGCACAAGGGTATGCAGGGCTGGATCTGTTATGATAAATGTGTTCGAGGTTATTGGTTGGTTAATTTCCCACAGTATGGAGAAAAAGATGATATCGCAACAACAAGCATCCATGAAACAGATATGAAGCAAATACCTCGTATGGATGCAAGAAATAACGAGGTAATTCGCGAACAGTTCGGAGAATAATTTATTTCAAAGAGAGGAGCACATCGAAGGATGATGTGCTCCTTTAATCGTTATCTATAAACCGCAGTTCCAGTTCTTTTCTGCGATGCCTGACTTTGTACACAGTCGTATGAAATTGTTCTGCAATCATACGGTCGCTTTTTCCTTCTTCGACCCAAAGCCGGATCAGGTCTTCTCTGGTCAGGTCTTTAATACGCTTGTCAAACACAGTCGAATTTTGCCCCTATTATTACAGAAGAGTCAATTCTGCGGACAATGCCCGTTGCTTTCATATATTTCCTCTCCTCTTAAATTACAAATTCCGATGCTATTATCTGTAAATTGGGAAGGATTATACTGCATTCTTTACTTTTGAAAGCCGATTGTGTTATAATGCAGCTGATCATGAAAAAATGACCGGGCGGCAAAGAGAATAGGATGTAGGCGGTCTTATGAGAATTGCTGCCGCAAGGGGTGTGGCACTGTTCGGCTGCCTGAAAATGGAAAGGAGACTGTATGATAAATAAACGGTTGATTATTTTGATGGTGGCGGTACTGCTGTGTTTGCTGGCTTCCTGTGCCAGCAAGACTGGGCCGCAGACAGATCCAGAGATCCCTCCAACGGAAGAGGTGCCCGCAACGGCAGAAACCGAACAGCCGACAGAAACACCGGTCGATTATACCGTGTTTTGCGGCAAATATTCCGATACAGAAACGGTGGAGGGGCCATGCTACACCGTGAGCATCCTGAATGTGGATAACGAGACGAAGGCGATCGAGCTTTCGGTTTCTTTTGTGGGCGTCAACTCGTCGCCGGTATATGTGACAGAGCCGATATATGCTTTCATTGCAGATGACCATACCGTGCAGTTTGATTGGGAGGATTCCTGGAAGAATCAGGGCGTCGGCACATTGGTTCTCGATCCCGAAGATCCATCGGCGGTGCAGCTGCTGATGACGGTGACCGAAGAAGCGGAATTCAATCGGGGAACATTGTCTACCAAGGATCAGTATAAAACCCTTATGCGCCGATAAGTGCGGCAATATCCATGCAGAAACCGACCTGTGAAAGATTTCACAGGTCGGTTTCTGCTGTGGAGTTACCGGTTGCTTAAGAGGAAGCATGGGACTTGTTTCGTAATTTATACTGATAGATCAGATTGCCTGCTGCAGCAAGCAGAACGAAAATGGACAGTATCAGATGGAACTGCCAGCCGGATCCCAGATGGAACACAGGTTTGCTGGTATGGCCAATCGTACCTGCCAGTCCGCAAAGCACACCGAGCGCGCCGGGCCATGCGGAATGCGGCTTCCAGATGCACAAGACCGCACTGGCCAAACCACCCAGCATGATGACCACATTATATAACACGAGATTGACGACCTTGAAATCTTCGTTGCCGGGTGTTTGTTCAAAATGGGCTGTGAAGTCCGCGTGATCCTCAGGGAACCAGATATAGCCGCTGATGGAAGCCGTTTGCCCGTCCAGACTCCAGAAGGGCACAAATTGGCAGATGACCAGTGCCAACATGAGGACGACGCAGAGAATATTGAATGTTTTTGCGGAGAGTGCTGGGTGTTTCATTTTTGGTGTTCCTTTCCAATTGTGGGATATCGGGAATATATTGGGTCGTAATTCCCTGATTGGAAGTATATGGCGTAAATCTGAACTGAAAAGAAACAATCCGTAAATAATATATGACAAAGAAATGACGGTTTTGTGAAAAGAGTGCTTACAATGCTTTCACGCTGCTGAGAAAGGAGAACTCCCGGGCACAGTCGTCTTCACTGAACAGGTAATCCACCTCCTGCAGGCGGCACTGCGCATAGGTCGCCCGCAGACTGAATTTGCTGCTGTCGCAGAGCAGAACCTTATGTTCAGAATATCCTGTTCCCGTTCTCTGTTGTGCATGGCGCCGAAGCCCTATAATTAGTATTACGCACTGGATCTCTTGACAGCTATCTGGACTTCCCTGAAAAAGTTGCACCGCTCATGGAAAAACCGGCCTGACATAAGAAGCGGTTTTGCTATAATCTGTGTAAACTGCAACAGGAGGAATGCCCTGATGAACTAGAATGCAAAATGGATCCAGCCCGCTGCCGATTTTGGCGAGGCAGTGCCTGTGTTTTTTAGAAATTTTACGCTGTCCGGCGAAATTGCCAAGGCCACACTGGAGCTGACCGCCATCGGCGTCTATGAGGCCATGCTCAATAACCAACGTGTGGGCGGTTTTATTCTGGCGCCGCGCTGGACGACCTACCGCAAGCGGCTGCAGGTGCAGACCTATGATATCACTGAGCTGCTGCGGAAAGAAAACGAACTGACCGTCACTGTTGGCAAGGGCTGGTACAGAAGTTGGTACTCCGGTTCCGGCTCCTGGCCCTATCAGGAGCCGGGTATGACCGCCCGAATCACAATGGAGTATGCCGACGGCAGCCGGGAAGTGATCCTTTCCGATGAAGCATGGAAATGCGGCGAAAGTTCGATCTGGTTTTCGGAGATCTATGACGGTGAGATCTGTGACGGCACATGGCAGACCGTCTGCGATCAGGCGGTTGCCGTATTTGACGGCCCGACGGAAATGCTGATCCCGCATGAGGTGACGACGCACCGTACAGCCCGGAACGTGCTATTTTTACGGCAACATCTGTTTCAAAAGCCGCTGTCTGCAAAGGCAGTGGCTTTTATTCATTATGAAACATGTTTCGCCGCGGACACGGACTTGTTATTTACAAAAATCGGTAGTATAATGAATATATAGAAATATAAAAGTACGTTTTCAGGAGGAAATCCACATGATTGCATGGAAAAACATGGATACACTGACGGCTTATGAAGAACTGCGGAAGGTACAGCCCGTGGCACTGGCTGTTGCCATGTCCGGCGAGGAAGGCGCTGCCCGCGTGAGAAGCTACAGCGTGCCCATGGGCGAAGATCTGGACTTCAACTACGGCGCAAGTCCCGTGAACGATCAGATTCTCGAAGTTCTGGCAAAGCTGGCGGAGGAAGCACAGCTGACGGAGAAATATGCCGCTCTGTACAATGGCGAAGTGATCAACACCGGTGAAAAGCGCCGCGTGCTGCACCATCTGACCCGCGGTCAGCTGGGCGAGACCGTCATGGCTGACGGCGTGGACAAGCGCCAGTTCTATGCCGAGCAGCAGAAGAAGGTCACAGAGCTGGCCAACAAGGTGCATGCCGGTGAACTGACCAACGCAGCAGGCGAGCCCTTTACCACTGTGGTGCAGATCGGCATCGGCGGCAGCGATCTGGGCCCCCGCGCCATCTATCTGGCACTGGAAAATTGGGCAAAGGCCAATAATACCCTGAAGATGAAGGCTGAATTCATCAGCAACGTGGATCCCGATGACGCCGCTGCTGTCCTGAGCCGGATCGATGCCTCCCGTTCCCTGTTCATCCTGGTCTCCAAGTCCGGCACTACCCTCGAAACCCTGACCAACGAATCCTTTGTAAAGGATGCGCTGGAAAAGGCCGGTCTGGATCCTGCCAAGCATATGATCGCTGTCACCAGCGAGACCTCTCCTCTGGCGAAGAATGCCGGTTATCTGGCAGCCTTCTTCATGGACGATTACATCGGAGGCCGCTATTCCTCCACCTCTGCCGTGGGCGGCGCTGTGCTGTCTCTGGCCTTTGGCCCCGAAGTGTTCGAGCAGTTCCTGCAGGGTGCTGCCACTGCCGACGCCATGGCAAAGAACCCTGATCTGAAGCAGAATGCCGCCATGCTGGATGCCCTGATCGGCGTGTATGAGCGCAATGTGCTGGGCTATCCCGCCACCGCCGTGCTCCCTTACTCTCAGGCCATGAGCCGGTTCCCCGCTCACCTGCAGCAGCTGGATATGGAGTCCAACGGCAAGTCCGTCAACCGCTTCGGTGAGCCTGTGGATTATGTCACCGGTCCCGTGATTTTTGGCGAACCCGGCACCAACGGTCAGCATTCCTTCTATCAGCTGCTCCATCAGGGCACGGACATCATCCCCCTGCAGTTCATGGGCTTTAAAAACAACCAGATGGGCTCCGATGTGGTCATTCAGGGCAGCACCAGCCAGCAGAAGCTGTGCGCCAACGTGGCGGCACAGATCGTGGCCTTTGCCTGCGGCAAGGAGGATGAAAACCGCAACAAGTATTTTGCCGGCGGCCGTCCCTCCAGCATCATCATCGGGCAGCAGCTGACGCCCGGTGCCATGGGCGCCATTCTGGCCCACTTTGAGAACAAGGTCATGTTCCAGGGCTTCGTTTGGAATCTGAACAGCTTCGATCAGGAAGGTGTGCAGCTGGGCAAGGTGCTGGCGAAGAAGGTGCTGGCCCACGATACCGACGGCGCTCTGCAGGTCTACAGCGATCTGCTGAATATCTGATTCTTTGACATAAATTCGTGAGGGCGGTCCATGCGACCGCCCTTTTTCTGAACAATTGCAAAAAATGCAGAATTATGGTATGATATGTCTATCCTTGCGATAAGGTGGGATTTTATGGAAAACAGCTTCTCAAAGGTGAAAGTCAGGAAAGTGAACCGTCCGCTGTATACCGTGCTGTGCTGGGGCCTGCGTGTTTACTGTGCCCTGGCCGGAATCCGGTTTTCCTTTTCCAACAAATGCGGGAAGCTGCCACAGGGGCCTGCGGTGGTGCTGTGCAATCACGGCTCTTTTATTGATTTTGCCTATGCTGGAACGGCGCTCAGACGGTGCTGGCCCCATTTTGTCATTGCAAGGCTGTATTTTTATCACAAGTGGCTTTCCCGGCTGCTGCAGCAGTTGGGCGGCTTTCCCAAGAGTATGTTTGCCGTGGATGTGGAGAGTACCAAAAACTGCCTCCGCGTTCTGCAGAATGGCGATGTGCTGATCATGATGCCGGAGGCACGGCTGTCCACGGCGGGCAGGTTCGAGGATATTCAGGAGGGAACCTATTCCTTTTTGAGGAAAGTAGGCGTGCCGGTGTATACCTTTCGGATTCGTGGGGATTACTTTGCCGATCCCAAGTGGGGCAAGGGTCTGCGGCGGGGCGCTGTCGTGGAAAGTGAGCTGGATATTCTGTTTGAAGCCGATGAAGTGGCGCGCCTGTCTGTGGAGGAGATCAAACAGGGTGTGGAAAAGCGGCTCTGGTATGATGAGTTCCAATGGCTGGAGACCAGACCGGAGATGCGCTACCGCTCCCGCCGTCTGGCAGAAGGACTGGAGAATATTTTGTCCATTTGTCCCGTGTGCAGGGGGCGGCACACTATCACCACGAAAAACCGGGAGGTGTTCTGCGAGTATTGCGGAAAGCTCACAACTCTCGACAGCCGCTACGCCTTTGACCCGCATTTCTGCTTTGCCAATTTTGCCCAGTGGTATGATTGGCAGAAGGACTTGATCCGGGAGGAGGTACGCCGGGATCCGGCATTTTCTCTGCGGGCCGAGGTGGAGCTGCGTCTGCCCTCTGTTGATGGGAAATCTCTGACCCGCAGCGCCGGAAGGGGCGTCTGCACCCTGAGTCGGGAAGGCCTGGCCTATGTGGGCACAAAGGACGGCGAGGCTTATGAGGCCGGCTTCTCTCTGAAACGGGTCTACCGGCTGCTGTTTGGCGCGGGAGAAAACTTTGAGATTTACTATGGCTCCGAAATTTTATATTTTGTTCCCGATGAAAGACGCTCCGCTGTGGACTGGTATTTGACCTCCATGATTTTGTATGATGAGGTCTATGGCAAACAGTTAGCGGAAGCAGTCCGGTGATCGAAACAATAAGCTCCCCCTGCGCTGCAGGGGGAGCTTATTGTTATTTACTCGCCTTTCGGGGCACCATCGGGTTTGGGGCCGGAGTGGGGGCGTCTGCGGCGGCGGTAATGGGGCTTGCGGCTACCGCCTTCGGCCTTGGGAGCGCCTTCTGCCGGTTCGGACTTTTCGGCCTTGGGATTGGGCTCCTGCTTTGCTTTCTGGGGTTTGGGCTGTTCGCTCTTCTTTTCATGCTTGGGCTTGTCGGCCTTGGGCTGCTTGGGCTTTTCCTGGGTCTCTGCCTTGGGGGCGGCGGCTTCCTGCGGCGCGGCAGGCTTTTTCTTTCGTCTGCGGCGGTTGTTGCTGCTGCCCTCGGACTTTTCCTTGGGTTCCGGCTTTTCGACCTTGCGGACAGGCGTTTCTGCCGCAGGTGCCTCGGCGGGCTTTGTCTTGCCGATGATCACCTCGGGCATGGGCTCGCTTTCCAGCTCTACAAACCGCTTCTTGGCGGGCTTGGGCAGGGAGGACAGGGGTGCCAGATCCTCGGGAATGGGAGGATCGGTCTTTTTGGCCTTGCCATTGCGCAGCACACAGATGTCGCAGTTCTTGTAGGTGTTGATGGTCTCGGGCTGGTTTTCCATGCGGACCCGGACGCACTGCCGCAGAAGGTTCACTTCTACCACGGTACCGCGGCCATCCACCGTGTCTACAAAGGACTCGTTCTTGGGGCTGGTCTTCAGCAGATCCTCATAGGCGTCCTGCTCATATTTCAGGCAGCACATCAGTCTGCCGCAGGTGCCGGAGATTTTGGTGGGGTTCAGGCTCAGATTCTGGGTCTTTGCCATCTTGATGGAAACGGGCTGGAAGTCATCGAGGAATTCCTTGCAGCAGAAGGGTCGTCCGCAAATGCCCAGACCGCCGACCATCTTTGCTTTGTCCCGAACGCCGATCTGGCGCAGCTCAATGCGGGTGCGGAACACGGAAGCCAGATTTTTTACCAACTCGCGGAAATCCACACGGCCGTCTGCCGTGAAGAAGAAAATAATCTTGCTGCCGTCAAAGGCGCACTCAGCGGATACCAGCTGCATATCCAGGCCATGCTCCAGAATTTTCTGCTGGCAGACCTCAAAGGCCTTCTTTTCCTTCTGTATATTCTCGTTGTTGATCTGCTCGTCTCTCTCATTGGCGATTCGAAGAATCTTCCGCAGGGGCGGTACGATATCTTTGGAGGAAACCTCGTGGTTGCCGCCGGTGCAGTAGCCAAATTCATGGCCGCGGGCGGTGTCCATAATCACATGGTCGCCGGCCTTGACGGTCAGCTCGCCGGGGTCAAAGAAATAGACCTTACTGCCGGAGCGGAACTGAATGTCCGCCACGGTCACGCGCTCCGGCAGGGGAGCGGCCTCAACGGGCAGCGCCTCTTCGGGAGCTTCTGTCTGTAAAACTTCCTGTTTTTCGGAAGTCATGATTTCGTCAGTCATTGTCGTTCTCCTTTTGGGTGTTACGGTAAAAATCAGGAAAGGACGGTCACCAGCCATCCGCAGATGTGTCCGGCGCCGATATTGGCGGTGCAGGCATCCTGTGCCTTTTGCAGCGCCTGTACGGCGGCGGCAAGCTCCGTACCCGTTCTGGTGCGGCTGATGGCGGCGGCTTCGGGGGTTCCGGGCAGACCGGAGCGCGCCAGCATGGCGTCGGTCAGCAGCTGCCGCCACTGAATCAGAATATCTGAAAGTTTGTTCCGCGGCTGTTTTTCCATGCCGCAGAGGATGCGTGTCAGCTCCAGCGTATCTTTTTTGGCAAAAGCGCCGGCAAATTCTGTGGTCTGCGGCAGATAGAAGGCGCCCTGCAGCAGGGCTTGGGCCTGTCCCAGATAACCGCCGGAACGAAGATACGCGGCCTGCAAAGTCTCCCGGGGCCGGTCGGGAAAGCGCCGGGACAGCCATGGCAAGGCCTCAGCCTGCGGCACCGGTTCCAACCGCAGTTCCGCACACCGGCTGCGCACCGTGGGCAGCAGCTTGGCGGCATTGGCGGCGATCAGCAGGAATACCGCATAGGCAGGGGGCTCTTCGATCAGCTTTAGCAGGGCATTCTGGGCGCTTTCGTTCATATCCTGCGCCCGGGGGATGATATAAATCTTTTTCTGCCCCTCATTAGGACGGATGTAGACATCGGCCTGCAGCTGACGGATCAGGCTCACCGGGACGATGGTTTTTTCCGGATCGTCGATGGTGATGACATCGGGATGGATTCCTGCCGTGGTTTTCCGGCAGGCGGGGCAGCGGCCGCAGGGCGCAGAGGGCTGCGTGCACTGCAGGGCAGCGGCGAGAATCCCGGCAAGGGTACGCTTGCCGGAGCCTTCGGGGCCGCAAATCAGATAGCAGTGGGAGCTGCGGCCGGCCTGAAAAGAGGCGGAAAGCCGCTGCTTCAGCTCGGCATTTCCCAGAAATCCGTTAAATTCCATGAAACGCCTCCTTTACCCCATACTAATCCAATATACCAGAGTATTATAACAAATCTCGCACGGAATAGCTATATCTTTTTTTTGACAAATGGTGTATAATGAAACAAATTCCGAAGAATCTGAGGGACAAACCATGGAAAAAATTGCAAGCTTCACCATTGACCACCTCAAACTGCAGCCGGGCGTCTATGTTTCCCGCAAGGACCGCATCGGCGCGGAGATGGTCACCACCTTTGATCTGCGTATGACCAGCCCCAACGAAGAGCCGGTCATGAACACGGCGGAGATGCACACCATCGAGCATCTGGCCGCTACCTATCTGCGCAACGAGCCGGACTGGAAGGATCGGGTCATCTATTTTGGCCCCATGGGCTGCCGGACAGGCTTTTATCTGCTGCTGGCGGGCGATCTGACCAGCCGGGAGATCGTGTCCCTGCTGACGGGGATGTGGGAGTTCATTCGGGATTTTGACGGCGAAGTACCCGGCGCTTCCGCAAAGGACTGCGGCAACTATCTGGATATGAACCTGCCCATGGCAAAGTATCTGGCAAACAAGTACCTGAACGAGGTGCTTTACGGCATTGCGGATGACCGTCTGGTCTATCCGGAGTAAGGAGGAACAGAATGAAAATTATCGGTATCATCGGCGCCATGGAGCTGGAAGTGGAGGCACTGAAATCCAAGCTGCAGGAGCTGCAGATCACGGAGCGGGCCGGCATGCGGTTCTATGCAGGCAAGCTCCATGGAACGGATGTGGTCATCTGCCAGAGCGGTATCGGCAAGGTAAATGCCGCCCTCTGCGTGCAGATTATGGCGGATCTGTTTGAGGTGACCCATCTGATCAATACGGGCATTGCCGGTTCTCTGGATGCGGCGCTGGACATTGGTGATGTGGCCATTTCCACCGATGTCATGTATCACGATTTCCATGTGGACCCCTTCGGCTACGCCTGGGGACAGGTGCCCGGCATGGATGTCCATGGTTTCCCGGCGGATGCCGCCATGGCGGCTGCGGCGGAGCGGCTTTGCAGGGCACAGGGCGTCAACTGCCGCAGGGGACGCATCGTCTCCGGCGACCAGTTTATTGCGGAAAAGGCGGAGAAGGAAGCCATCCTTGCCCGTGTGGGCGGTATTTGTACCGAAATGGAGGGCGCAGCCATTGCCCATGCAGCCTACCGCAACGGCATTCCTGTGCTGGTACTGCGGGCCATCTCCGATAAGGCCGACGACTCTGCCGAGATGGACTATCCCACCTTTGAGCGCATGGCGGCGGAAAACTCCGCCAGACTGGTGGAGGCCCTGATTGCGGGCATATAATAAACCATACCAATAAAAAGGAGAACCCCCTATGTATACCATTTTTGACCTGTTCGATCTGACCCATACCCTGGCAGCGCCCATGCTGGAACGGTTTACCTATCCGTGGGAAGCCCTTGGGGAGATCGGTGAAACGATCAAGCAGCTGGGCGCAGCCCTGCCGGAGACAGAATATGACCATCCTGCGGAATTTGTCTGGATCGCAAAAAGCGCAAAAGTAGCGCCCACCGCCAGTATCACCGGCCCCTGCATCATTGGAAAGGATGCGGAGGTGCGGCACTGCGCGTTTATCCGGGGCAATGCGCTGGTGGGCGAGGGCGCCGTGGTGGGCAACTCCACCGAACTGAAAAATGTGATCTTGTTTGACAAGGTGCAGGTGCCCCATTATAACTATGTGGGCGACTCCATTCTGGGTTACAAAGCCCATATGGGCGCCGGCTCCATCACCTCTAATGTGAAGAGCGATAAGCTGCCGGTGGTCATCAAAAACGGCGAAGAGAAAATCGAAACCGGAAGAAAAAAGGTGGGCGCCATGCTGGGCGACCATGTGGAGATCGGCTGCAGCACGGTGCTGAACCCCGGCACGGTGGTTGGCCGCAACACCAGTGTCTATCCCCTGTCCAGTGTCCGCGGCGTGGTGCCGGAAAACAGCATCTATAAGCATCAGGGCGAAGTGGCCCGGAAAGAGCGGGGACAGGAATGAGGGGAAGTTTGGAAATTCGAGGAAATGAAAAATGAAACGCGTTTCTTTTGTTTAGAAAATTTATGAAAGATTTAACAAAGATTTAAAAACTTCCCACTATGATTTTTAAAAAACGCCTGTTATTCTATAATCACAAAGCAAGCGTTTTTTCATTTTCTCCTCTCTTTTCTTTTTTTGTTTCGAAAAACACCGCATTGGTCTGGTCAACCAACGCGGTGTTTTTCGATTCTGCCTGCGCGGCATCTTTTTGTGGATCCCGGCATGTGGCTGCTTTTTTGTAGATTTGCAGAAAAAACTTGACTTTTTCGTATTTTTCTATAAAATATACTATAGAAATTAAATATGGCCCATTGGTCAAGTGGTTAAGACAGCGGCCTCTCACGCCGTTAACATCGGTTCGAATCCGGTATGGGTCACCAATGCACCTTTAGCTCAGTTGGTAGAGCGGCTGACTCTTAATCAGTAGGTCCCGGGTTCGAGTCCCTGAAGGTGCACCAGAAAAATCTCTTTTGTCTCCGGATAAAAGAGATTTTTTGCTGCATCCGATGCTGACGGAATTTTAAAACTTCTGTGGAAAACGGATAGACAATTCCAGGGAAATGTCCTATAATAAACTCAGATATCAGGCAAAAAATGGATTTAGGAGTGACATTATGAGCAAGGTCTATAATCTGCTGGCATTCGATCTGGGCGCAAGCAACGGCCGCGCCATTCTGGGCCGCTTTGACGGTGAGAAAATCGAGATGCAGGAGCTGCATCGGTTTGAGAATAACTATGTGGAAATGAATGGCGTCTACTACTGGGATCTGCCCTATCTGTTTAACCAGATGAAGCAGGGTCTGCTGGCTTTCCGGCAGCTGAATGTGGGCGGGCTGGACTGCTTCGGCATCGATACCTGGGGCGTGGACTACGGCCTGCTGGACAAGAACGGTCATCTGCTGGGCAACCCCCGGTCCTACCGCTATGCCATGAATGAGGACATGGATCGCGTCTGGGAAAAGGTGGATTTTCCCACCCTGTTCCGCCGCACCGGCATTGCCACCCAGAATTTCAATACCCTGTATCAGCTGTACAGAAGAAAGGCAGAGGGCGATGTGGCGCTGGAGAACGCCAAGACCATGCTCTTTATGCCCGACCTGCTGGGCTACTTCTTCACCGGCGAGAAGAAATCCGAATATACCATTACCACCACCTCCATGCTCTATAACCCTGCCACCAAGGATTGGGACTGGGAGACCATTGAAGAGCTGGGGCTGCCCAGGGAGATGTTCGCCGAGATCGACCAGGCCGGTTCTCTCCGCGGCTGCCTGCGCGCGGAACTGGCAGAGGAGCTGGAGCTGAACCGCGCCAACTTCGCGGCTGTCGGCTGTCATGACACGGCTTCCGCCGTGGCTGCCATCCCCGGCAGCGGCAACTTTGCTTTCTGCTCCAGCGGCACCTGGTCTCTGTTCGGCGTGGAAACCGACAAGCCCATTCTGGAGGATGCTGTCCGCGAGGCCAATTTCTCCAATGAGGGCACCGTGCAGGGCGGTTTCCGTCCGCTGAAGAACATCATGGGTCTGTGGCTCATTCAGGAATGCCGCCGCGACTGGGCGAAAAAGACCGGCGTCACCTACGGCTGGGGCGAGATCGTGGAGCAGGCACAGGCCGCTGAGCCCTTCCGCACCATCATCAACCCCGACTATGACGAATTCTTCGGCGGCGGCGACATGGTTCGCAAGGTGCAGGACTACTGCCGCAAGATCGGCGAGCCGGTTCCCGAGACCGTCGGTCAGGTGGCAAGAGCTATCTATGAGTCTCTGGCACTGAAGTACCGCTGGGCGCTGGAGCGTCTGGAGGAGATCAAGGGCGAGAAGCTGATGCAGCTGAACATCGTCGGCGGCGGCATCAACAACAAAATGCTGAACCAGATGGCTGCCGATGCCACCGACCGCAAGGTGGTTACCGGCCCCGTGGAGGGCGCTGCCATCGGTAACCTGCTGCTGCAGGCCAAGGCATTGGGTCTGCTGAACACCATGGATGAGATCCGTCAGGTGGTTCGCAACTCCGAAAATGTCAACGAATACCAGCCCAACCACACCCCCGAGTGGGAAGCCGCTTATCAGCGCCTGCTGAAACAGCTGTAATTGAAAAAAGCAACCGGAACCGGAAGCATTGCTTCCGGTTCCGGTGATTCTACCGTTTAAACTTAAAGGCGAACAGGAGGGCTGCCGCCAGAACCACGACAGAGATTCTCAGCAGGATCCACGAATTTCCGCTCTGGGTCATGGCGCTGTCCGGACGGTTACCGGCAGGGAAATTGCCCAGCGGGAAGCCGGACTGACCGTTTTGTGTGGGTTCTGCGGCGGCTCCATTCTGCGGATTTTCCGTATTGTCACCGGCGGGCATCTGCATTCCCTCGGGCATTTCCATTCCATGAGGGAACGTCATGCCTTCCGGCATTTCCATTCCCTCGGGCATCTGACCGCGTCCTCCGCCCATACCCATGCTCATGGTGCCCATGTCGGACAGAGTGATGGAGGATGCGTCGATACTGGCGGTTTCACTCGCCAGCTGGGCAGATATACTCTGAGAGCGCAGATCGCAGAAAGCAGCCAGCGTTTCCACGCCCTGCTCAAATTCTTCATAGGTGCAGAACTTGGTGGGATCCTGTTCCACATAGGGCGTGATCAGCTCTTGTGCCTCCGCAATCATGGTCTGCACATCCACGGTATCCAGAAATTCCTGAAAAAGCTGATGATACTGTGCGGTGTATGTTTCATCGGCAAAAATCCAGTCGATCATGGGACGGTCACTGCCGGTAACAGAGAGGGGACTGTCGATGTCATCGTTGACTGAGCTGTTTGCGCTACCGCCCTGAAAGGTACCGAAGGCCAGATTATAATCCCATGGGATCATGGAAAGCCTGCCATCCTGCTCGTAAAGATAATAATTATGGATCATAGAGCCGGTGTAGCTGTCGCCGTTGACCACATAGTTGTGCACCACAAAGTAACGGATGACGTCCTCGATGGCCAGAACAGATTCCAGATTGGTTCCCTCACTGAGCTGTTTCAGAGAGACAATCAGACGGTTCTGATCGGCGGTGGTGATGTCCGTTTTGGCGCTGTCAAAAATGGCGGCGTAGCTGCTGATCTGATCGTCAATGTACTGCAGCTTTGTGACCTCGGAGCCCATGCCGGAATTCCCCATAAAGCCGCCGCCCTGAGCGAAATCAGAATTCTCCGGTGAAAAAACTGCTCCGCCTCCCGGCTGCATCTTTCCACCCTGATCTCTGCCGCTGGGCATGGCAAAATCGGCAGATGCTTCGGCTTCTGCGCCGCCCATAAAGTCCTCAAAGGTAAAATCCTTGCCGTTGCCGCGGCCACCGCCCATATCCATACTGTCGGGCTTGTATACTTCGCCGTAGTCGCTGCCGTAGCTGCGCTGCAGGAAGCTCTCTTCCACGGCTTCCACGGCCAGATACAGGCCCCAGTCCTCACCGTTGACGGTGATCCAGGCGTAGCTGCACAGCGGTGCGGGCACACCAAATTCATTCATCATCCGGTAGGTCAGATAGTCCTTCATCATGGTGTTGTCCTGAATCAGATTGTTCAGACTCACCTTGTCCAGTCCGTAATAGCTGTGGGTGGAATCGTACTGGTCAAATTCGATCTTGAAGCTGTAGCGATCCGAATCCATGGAGGCCACGTTGCTCAGAGAGGTGTTGCCTTTGCCGCGGATGCCCACATTGCGGAAGGCTTCGCCATCGATCACCACACTGCAGACTGAGTATTCCTCGCTCTGGGCGGTGGAAAGAAATCCTTCCCAGTCATCGATCACGATGTCAATGGTGTGTACCCGGCCCGTGTCGAACAGCCTGTCCTCATAGCCCATGGTTCTGGCCTGCGCGGTGATGCCCAGCGCTTCGCCGTTCAAGAATACCGCACAGATCACCAGCGCGACCACAATCGCCAACCCACAGATCCTGTCAATAAACTTATTTGCTGCCATGGCTTTAACCCATGTAGTCGCCGTTATAACTGACCAGAACGGCGCTGCGGACACCCGGCAGCCGGGACAGGGCTGCAACAAAATCGGTGTTGTCGGCCTTCAGCCGAACTTCCAGATTGAGCTCAATTTTCCCGGCCTGCGCCGTCTTGCTCTTCACGGCGCAGCGCTCTACATGGGGCGTGAGGAAGGCCTTTGCTTTGTTTTCGCTCTCCTGACCGTCGCACTCCAGTACCAGAATATAGGGGCGGGTGTGGGATTTTCGGTTGACAAAGACCAGCAGGATCACGCCGATCAGAACGCTGCCGATGACGGCCAGCGGAATCATACCGGCAGCCAGCACAATGCCCACGGCAATGGACCAGAACAGGAAGGCAATGTCCAGCGGCTCTTTGATGGCGGTGCGGAACCGGACGATGGACAATGCGCCCACCATGCCGAGGCTCAGCACCACATTGCTGGTCACGGCGAGGATCACCAGTGTGGTGATCATGGTCAGGGCGATCAGGGTCACGCCGAAGGAAGCGGAATACATGACGCCGCTGAAGGTCTTTTTGTAAACAAGGAAGATGAACAGGCCCAGACAGAAGGCCAGAACCAGTGCAATGCCCATATCCAGCAGGCTCACACTGTTTACGTTTTCCAGAAAGCTGGATTTGAAGATGTCTTGGTATGTCATTTGCGTTGCTCCTTAATCATATATTCTGCAGATTGCGTATTTGGAAAAGGCGGAGGCGTGCCGCCCGTCCAGCTGAATGATGTCCCGGATGATCTCGGGCAGGAATGCGTCCCATTTTACTTCCACAAGAATGGGCGCGTTTCCGGCGGGGATGGTTACACAGTCCGGGTTCAGAAAATCTGTGCAGCCAAGGCCGGTGCGAATGTCATAATCCAGTGTGACGCGGACATTGCCGGGGTCATACACAAAAGGCTCCCGTGTGTAGTCCACGATGGTTTTGGGCCGCAGGCCCTGCCCCTGCATTTTTGTGTAAAGCTCTCTGATCAGAGGCCGGCTGTCCTCCTTCATCCATTTCCATTGGTCATCCACAATGGATTGGGCTTCGGAAGCGGTCAGCTCAGCCGTTTTCTTGGTGCCAAGTCCGTTTTGCTTGCACTTTTTTTCCAGATGGATCAGGGAAGGGTCATGATTGTAGTACCGGATGCGGAATTTCTCCCGGTGGTTGACGCCGTCCAGCTTTTCCCGCAGGGCTTTATCGGCGGCATTGTCAAAATACAGACTGCGGATAAAATAAGTGCCGCCGCTGGCATGCTCGTCCCGTTTCATCACGGCGCTCAGCCGCTGCCGGAGAATTAGCAGATCGCACCGATTGATCTCGTGCTTCCACTCATGGCGAAAATTCATAGGTTCACCCCCTTGACGGTTCTAACATAGTGCCAAAAACTGAAGTCACCCTTAAGTTCCCCGTTAACTTTCTGTGAACAAATGGCAAAGGTTGCCTTTGGAGAGCCGTCATGCTACACTGTAGATAATACCGCCGCAGCAAAGCCTCCCCTGTGCAAGGGGAGGTGGCGCGGCATATCCATGCCGTGCCGGAGGGGTTGCTGCTCGGTCTTTCGCCGGATGTTGGAGAATAGAAAGCGGTATTGATCAGACAAATGCGATGAGGAGGGTTTCCATGACCGGTCGTTTTGCACCCAGTCCGTCCGGCAGGATGCATCTGGGCAATGTGTTTTCCGCCATGCTGGCATGGCTGTCCGTCCGCAGTCAGGGCGGAGAAATGGTGCTGCGGATCGAGGATCTGGATCCGGATCGCTGCCGTCCCGAATACGCGGAAACCCTGAAGGAGGATCTGCGGTGGCTGGGCCTTGACTGGGATCGGGAACAGACACCCCAGAGCCTGCGAAGCGGCGCCTATGAAGCGCGATTTGAACAACTGGCACAGCAGGGTCTGGTGTACCCCTGCTACTGTACCCGTAATGAACTCCACGCCGCTTCAGCACCTCATGCCTCCGACGGGCGGGTGCTCTATGCCGGCACCTGCCGCAGCCTGACGGATGCCCAACGGGCGGAAAAGCAGAAGCTGCCTGCATGGCGGCTCATGGCTCCCAACCGGGAATACGGCTTCACCGACGGACTGCAGGGCAGTTTTTCCGAAAATCTGGCATCTGAGTGCGGCGATTTCATCATTCGAAGGGCGGATGGCGTGTACGCCTATCAGCTGGCGGTGGTGACCGATGACGGCGAGGGCGGCATCACACAGGTGGTGCGGGGCATGGATCTGCTGGACTCCACGCCACGGCAGCTGTATCTGTACGAGCAGCTGGGACTGCAGCCGCCGGAATTTTATCATGTGCCCCTGCTGGTGGCGCCGGATGGACGGCGGCTGAGCAAGCGGGAGCGGGATCTGGATCTGGGCGCTCTGCGGCAGACCTGTACGGCGGAGGAGATCCTCGGCAAGCTGGCGCATCTGGCAGGAATATTGGAAAAGCCGGAAAAAGCAACCGCTGCTGAACTGGTTTTGCAGTTTGACTGGAGCAAGGTACAAAAAACACCGATTATCCTGCGGAATTTCTGAAATTTTCCCCTTTTCCCCGCCAATCGCTTTACATTTTCCGGTTTGACTGCTATAATCATCATGGATTAAAGCGTGAGTAAACACGCAGATATAGAAAGGGATGGAAACATCATGTATAAGATCGTATGCAAGAAGGAACTGAATGCTGCGGTCACCTATATGGAGATCGAAGCACCTTTCGTTGCCAAGAAGGCCAAGGCCGGTCAGTTCATCATTTTCCGCATCGATGAGAAGGGCGAGCGCGTGCCTCTTACCATCGCAGGTTATGACCGCGAAAAGGGTACTGTCGCCATCATCTTCCAGAAGGTTGGTCTGTCCACCACCATGCTGGGCGAAATGAACGAAGGCGACTACATTCAGGACTTCGTCGGCCCCCTGGGCAAGCCCACCGAAGTGGAAGGCAAGAAGCGCGTCTGTGTGGTCGGCGGCGGCGTCGGCTGCGCCATTGCATATCCCTCCGCTGTGGCTTTCAAGGAAGCCGGTGCTGAGGTCGATGTGATCGTCGGCTTCCGCAATAAGGATATCGTCATTCTGGAAGAAGAGTTCAAGGCCGCTTCCGATAACCTGTACCTGATGACCGACGACGGCTCCTACGGCGAGCAGGGCTTCGTTACCGTGAAGCTGCAGCAGCTGCTGGAAGCCGGCAACCAGTACGACGAAGTGCTGGCCATCGGCCCCATCCCCATGATGAAGTTTGTTGCCAAGACCACCGAGCCTTTCGGCGTCAAGACCATCGTCAGCCTGAACCCCATCATGGTTGACGGCACCGGCATGTGCGGCGGCTGCCGTGTCACTGTCGGCGGCGAAGTCAAGTTTGCTTGTGTGGACGGCCCCGATTTCGACGGCCATCAGGTGGATTTCGCAGAGCTCATGAACCGCAACAGCGTCTACCGTGAGCGCGAAGCCGAAACCAAGCAGACCCATATGTGCCGCATGGACAAGCTGGCCCATGACCTGATCAAGTAAGGAGGATTGGAACATGGCTAATATGACTTTGACAAAGACTCCCATGCCGGAGCAGGATCCCAACGTCCGCAATCATAACTTCCTGGAAGTGGCTCTGGGCTACACCCCCGAAATGGCCATGGAAGAAGCCAAGCGCTGCCTGGGCTGCAAGAAGCCCAAGTGCGTGGAAGGCTGCCCTGTCAATATCCGCATCCCTGAATTCATCGGCAAGGTCGCAGAAGGCGACTTTATGGCCGCTTATGAGATCATCAACACCACCAACGCTCTGCCTGCCCTGTCCGGCCGTGTCTGCCCCCAGGAGAGCCAGTGTGAAGCACAGTGCGTCCGCGGCGTCAAGGGTGAGCCTGTCGCCATTGGCCGTCTGGAGCGTTTTGTGGCCGACTGGTACCGCGAAAACGTCAACGCCATGCCCGAAAAGCCCGAGACCAACGGCATTCAGGTCGCTGTGGTCGGCTCCGGCCCTGCAGGTCTGACCTGCGCAGCCGAGCTGGCAAAGAAGGGCTATGAGGTCTCCATTTTCGAGGCGCTGCACACTGCCGGCGGTGTTCTGGTCTACGGTATCCCCGAATTCCGTCTGCCCAAGGCCATCGTGGCCAACGAGGTCAAGAAGCTGGAAGCACAGGGCGTCAAGGTCATGACCAACATGGTCATCGGCAAGGTCCTGTCCATCGACGAGCTGTTTGAGATGGGCTTCAAGGCCGTGTTTGTTGGCTCCGGCGCCGGTCTGCCCATGTTCATGGGTATCCCCGGTGAGTCCCTGAAGGGCGTCTACTCTGCCAACGAATACCTGACCCGCGTGAACCTGATGAAGGCTTACGACGAGACCAGCGATACCCCTGTGATCGTCTCCCGGTCTGTCGCCATCGTCGGCGGCGGCAACGTCGCTATGGACGCAGCCCGCTGCGCCAAGCGTCTGGGCGCCGAGAACGTATATATTGTCTACCGCCGCGGCGAGGCTGAAATGCCCGCACGTCTGGAAGAGCAGCACCATGCCAAGGAAGAGGGCATCGTGTTCATGACCCTGACCAACCCCACCGAGATCCTCGGCGGCGAAGATGGCCGTGTCAACGGTATGAAGTGCATCAAGATGGAGTTGGGTGAGCCCGATGCTTCCGGCCGCCGTCGTCCCATCGCTGTGGAAGGCAGCGAGTTCGTGCTGGATGTGGACACTGTCATCATGTCCCTGGGCACCTCTCCCAACCCCCTGATCCGCTCCACCACCCCCGGTCTGGAAACCAACCGCAAGGGCGGTCTGATCGTGGACGAAGACTCCATGACCACCCGCGAAAACGTCTACGCCGGCGGCGATGCCGTCACCGGTGCAGCTACCGTCATTCTGGCCATGGGCGCCGGCAAGAAGGCCGCCGCAGCCATCGATGCCAAGCTGAGCAAGTAATCCGTGCTTACATAAACGCCCTCCGTTCACCGGAGGGCGTTTCCTTAAGGAGGAAAACAATGATCCGTCATGTTGTGATGTGGAAATTTCGCAAGGGCGAAGAAGAGAAAATGAACGAGTTCCTGACCAGACTGCAGGCGCTGGACGGCGTGATTCCCCAGATCCTGCGTTCCGAGGTGGGCGTCAATGTGAAGGACGGCAACTACGATGCCTGCCTGATCGCCGATTTTGAGAATCTGGAAGCGCTGGAGATTTACAAAAACGATCCCCGTCATGTGGAGGTCTCCAGGCTCTGCAAGTCCATCCGGGAGGACCGGGTAGCTGTGGATTTTGAAGTATAAATTTTTTGCAAAAAAGTGTTGACAAAACGGAGAATAGTCGCTATAATAAGTCTCGTTCTCCGGCATGGACGATTAGCTCAGCTGGCTAGAGCATCCGCTTGACGTGCGGAAGGTCATAGGTTCGAGTCCTATATCGTCCACCATAAAAAAACACAGCTTCGAAAGAAGCTGTGTTTTTTTTGTTCTTTGTCAATAGTTGGGGTAAGGATCTGTACAAGGAACCCATTTGCCTACATTCTGCGGATGTAGGGGCGGTCATTGACCGCCCGCGGGCGACTAATAGTCGCCCCTACGGATTCTTTCGAGCATTCTTCGAATTTTGCAGCTCTTCTATGTTGGGTGGCAAATCCAGCTCCATGATCCATTGTGCAAGCTCTGTGGTCAGATACCGGATGGTCTTTTTTCGGTCTGGACAGTCAGGCCTTTCCCGTTGCTGAAACCGCTCGCAGATCTTTGCGGATGCTTTTCTGTGTTTAATGCCGGGACATACACAATGCCCGCAGTCCACCAAAAATCCATGGCTTTCTGTTAAATGGTAGTGTTGCTTGAAGTGCATACAATCCTGACAAGTGTATTGTTCCATATAATCACCTCATTTCTAAGATAATCTTAATTATAAGGTGATTTCAGAAAAAATGTTGGAAGTATACTTGAAATAAGTATACTAAATTTTTGTACAAAGCCTCTCTGAATAAGTGGCAGTGCACCAAAGCCTCCCTTGTGTAAAGGGAGGTGGGCAGGTTATCATTTGAAGTGCAACACCAAAAATAAAAAGAGACAATATACAAACAATCGTGTAAAATGTAGTTACCACACAACAAAACACACGAGGGGGTTTGTATATTGTCCTACACACATTTTACACTGG
>JAZSCX010000123.1:0-3327 GCA_045530865.1 Candidatus Avilachnospira sp. | reverse complement strand
TTCTGATGGCGATCTGCGGCGGCTGCAGACCATCTGCTTTTTGCGCAATGCAGGCCTTTCCATCAACAGCATCGGTGATTTTCTGTCCCAGCCGGAGCCGGAAAAAACACTGGAGCTCCTTCTGGATCGGCAGGAGGCCGAGGTTCGGAAGGAAATGCAGTCCCTGCAGGAAAATCTGGAGGTGCTGGAAAGCCTTCGCAGAGGGCTGAAATCCGTGGACCATTTCTCCGTCGAATCCATCCCGGACATAGCCATAATCATGTCAGGTAAAAAGAAGCTGAGAAGAATGCGCTGGACCATGGTGCTGACGGGCATTCCCGTGACTGCGCTGCAATGGTGGTCGATCATCCGCTGGATCGTCACCGGGAGCTGGTGGCTGTTTGCGGTCTGGGCCATGGTGGCGATCCCGTGGGGGATCATCGTCAGCCGATATTATTTCAAAAACGTGTCCTATATCTGCCCGGAGTGCCACAGTGTTTTCAAGCCAACCATGAAGGAAGCTTTTTGGGCAAACCATACGCCCAACACGCGGAAGCTCACCTGTACCTGCTGCGGAAAGAAGCGCTGGTGCGTGGAAACCTGCGAGGAGGAGACCGGCCATGGCAAAGATTAAGAAGCCTCTGCTCTTCGCTCTGTGTTTGCTGCCCATTGCCCTTGTGGGCGGCTGGCTGGTGGGCCTGTATCAGATAGACCTCTATGGCGAAGCCATGTTGGAAGATATCATCGCGCAGTTGGGCAGCCGGGAAATGCTGCTGGTCATCACCGCCTTGCAGACGGCAGGCTATGCCCTGTTCTGCGGCTTTTTCGGGCAGATTTTATCGGAAAAGCTGGGGCTTTGGCGGCCCATCTGCCTGCAGAAGCGGCCTCTGCTGGTGACTCTTGGTGTTTCTGCTCTGGGAGGTGCCCTGTTCAGCCTGGATTACTGGACGTTCGGCGGCGTGATTGAGGGTGTTCAGGCTGCCGCGGCAGACGGCATGACCCCTGCTGCAGTGGGTGCATCTCTGCTCTATGGCGGCGTGATGGAGGAAGTGATGCTGCGGCTGTTCTTCCTGTCCCTGCTGGCGTTCCTGATCTGGAAGCTGTTTTTCCGCCGCTATGGCCGGGAGGAAATCCCGCAAACGGTGTTCGTCCTTGCCAACATTCTGGCGGCAGCGCTTTTTGCCGCGGGTCACCTGCCTGCAACGGCTATGATCTTCGGCACATTGACGCCGCTGCTGTTGATCCGCTGTTTTTTGCTCAACGGCGGCGCGGCACTGCTGTTCGGCTGGCTCTACCGCAAATACGGCTTTGTCTATGCGGTCATCAGCCATGCCATGTTCCATATCGTCAGCAAGCTGATCTGGTTTGTTTTCGTGTAAAAACGTACCGCAGGATGGATGATCCATCCTGCGGTACGTTTTTATATCGTCAATTGCTTGATCGCTTTCAGTGCGGCATCGATCTCCCGTTCTGTGGTGAACCAGCCGAAGCTGAACCGGACGGTGCCGCCGGGGAAGGTGCCAAGGGTTTTATGGGCATTGGGGGCACAGTGGAGGCCGCAGCGGGTGAGAATCCCGAATTCCTGCTCCAATCGGTCGCCGATCAGGGCATTGTCCTGCCCGGGGAAATCCAGCGAAATCACGCCCACCCGACGCTCCAAATCGGCAGGGCCGATGAGGCGGACGCCGGGGATCTGTTCCAAACCCTGCAGAAACCGCCGGGTCAGTGCCAGATCATGGCTGCGGACTGCTTCGATGGTCGTTTCCTCCAGAAAGGCCAGAGCGGCCTCCCAGCCGTAAATGCCGGGGAGGTTGGGCGTGCCGGCCTCGAATTTATCCGGCAGAAATTCCGGCTGCACCTCTGTGTGGGAGGCAGAACCGGTGCCGCCGGTGATCAGGGGACGCAGCTTTTTTGCAAAATCCTTTGTCATCAGCAGCGCACCCAGTCCGCCGGGGCCCAGCAGACCCTTGTGGGCAGGTACCGCCAGCGCGTCGCAGCCAAACCGGTCGAATTCCACGGGAATGTGGCCTGCGGTCTGGGCCGCATCCAGCGCAAAGGCGATGCCGTGAGCCTTGCAGATAGCGCCCACCGCGGCAGCATCCTGCACCGCACCGGAGACGTTGGAACCGTGGGCCATGACCAGCAGCTTCGTATTGGGGCGGATCAGGGGCAGAATGTCCTGCGGATCCAGAAGTCCCGTTTTGTCGCAGGGAATCCGGTCAAATTCGATGCCCAGCTGCATCAGCGGACGCATGACGGCGTTGTGCTCCATGGCGCTGACGATGCAGTGGTCGCCGGGATTCAGATAGCCCTGCAAAATCATATTCAGGCTCATGGTGTTGCCGGCGGTGAGAATGGCCTGCGTGGGCCGCCCGCTGAAGCCCAGCACCCGGCAGAGCCGTTCCCGCAGCCGCAGGGTCACCAGTCCGGCCTCCTGTGCGGCGGCATAGACGGAGCGGTTGATGGGGGCTCCCACATTTGTGATATATTCCACCATTCTTTGCGCCACCTGCGGCGGCTTGGGAAAGGATGTGGCGGCATTGTCCAGATAAATCGCCATGGAAAAGCCTCCTTTTGCTCGACTGCTTTCAGTTTACCACGAATGGAGCAGGAAAGCAAATTTTCTGAAAAAACCAGAACCGATGGGGATTTTTTACGTCTGTATCAGTAGAAGGAGGTATGCGGTATGAAAAAAATGCTTGTTTGTCTGCTGGTTTTGCTGTTTTTGTGCGGCTGCGCGTCAAAAATTCCTTTGGAAAAGATCGAACCTGCCGTGGACGGCGCACCCCTGGCTCCGCCGGAACTGCAGGAGGAGGAACCGCAGGAACCCGCGGTGGAGGAGACGGAAGCGCCCCGGAAGGAGCCCTGCAGCCTGACCATTGCCAACGGTACGCAGGCTGTGGCTGCCTTGGGCGGCGGCTATTCGTGGTGGTATGACAACGGAGACGGTACACAGGGCGGCGTGGAGGCCGATGCCATGCATCCGCTGGACACGAAAGAATACACCAAGGTTCTGGTCATGGACGGCACGCAGACACAGCTGCTGTTTGGGGCGGAGGAGCCGGACAAGGTGACCATCCGGGGCTGGAGTGTGAAGCACTGGGGTGACTGGAACACGGAAGCGGAGCAGATTCCCGTGGAAGATATGTCCTTTGAACTGAAAAATGAGGGTTATGTCTATGAAGTATCCGCTACATGGAATCGGTTTTCCACCTGGGGCGGCACCGCCCACTATACCTTCTGCGCCGCGCCGCTGGGCGTCACCCTCCATGCGGAGGCCGTGACGGACAAGGGCATGACGCTGGTCTGCACCCAGTCCGGCGGCAATCCCTCCGGAGAGCTGCAGAC
>JAZSCX010000055.1:0-2220 GCA_045530865.1 Candidatus Avilachnospira sp. | reverse complement strand
GTTAAGGACTACACCCCCGAGGTGGTTGCTGAAATTTGCCAGATCGATGCAGAAGAACTCAAGAAGGCCGCCCGCCTGTATGCCAAGGCTGACAAGGCCGGCATCTACTATGCTATGGGTGTTACCCAGCATTCCACCGGTACTGAGGGCGTTATGGGCACCTCTAACCTGGCTCTGCTGTGCGGCAAAATCGGCAAGTACGGCTGCGGTGTCAACCCCCTGCGCGGTCAGAACAATGTTCAGGGCGCTTGCGATATGGGTTGTCTGCCCGGCGATATGCCCGGCTACCAGAAGATTTTCAACGATGCCGTTCGTGAAAAGTTTGAAAAGGCTTGGGGTGTCAGCCTGTCCGGCAAGCCCGGTCTAACCGTGACCGAGATCATGAATGCTGTGGAAGAAGGAAAGATCCGTGGCCTGTACATTATGGGCGAGAACCCCATGATGTCCGATCCCGACCTGAACCATGTGGAAAAGGCGCTGAAGGCTTGTGAATTGCTGGTTGTTCAGGACATCTTCCTGACCGAGACCGCTGCTTTGGCAGATGTAGTTCTGCCCGGCTGCACCTTTGCAGAAAAGGACGGCACCTTTACCAACACCGAGCGCCGTGTACAGCGGATTCGCAAGGCTATCAACCCCATCGGTCAGAGCCACGCAGACTTTGAGATCCTCTCTGATGTGATGGCTGCTTTGGGTTACGGCAACAGCTTCCGTACCGCTGAAGAAGTCTTTGCTGAAATCGCATCTGTCACTCCCTCCTACGGTGGCATGAGCTATGAGCGCCTGGAAAAGGAAGGCCTGCAGTGGCCCTGCCCCACCGCCGATCATCCCGGCACTCCCATTCTGCATGTGGGTAAGTTCAGCCGCGGTGAGCGCGCGCTGTTCAAACCCGCTCCCTACCGTCCCTCCGCAGAAACTCCCGACAGTGAATATCCCATGATCTTCACCACAGGCCGTATTCTGTATCATTATCACACCAGCACCATGACCGGCCGCGTCGAAGGCCTGAAGAATATCGCTGGCCGCTCCTATGTGGAAGTGAACCCTGCCGACGCTGCCAAGCTGGGCATCGCTCCAGGAGATGATGTGAAGGTCTCCTCCCGCCGTGGCGGAGTTGTCGTGGAAGCAAGAGTTACTGACATCGTACCGGAAGGCGTGCTGTTTATGCCCTTCCACTTTGCAGACGGCCCTGCCAACCTGCTGACCAACACTGTCACCGATCCCACCGCAAAGATCCCCGAGCTGAAGGTCTGCGCCGCCCGGATCGAGAAGGCGTAACCGTGAATACTACAAGCGAAAATCCCGGAGCGGAAACGCTCCGGGAGGCTCTTCCTATGTTTGGAACCGCTGCCATCCTGGCAGGAGGAAAATCCTCCCGGATGGGTTTTGATAAACAGCTCCTAATGGCAGATGACCGCCGAATTCTGGAAAACATCATTCGAACCCTGAAGGAAGAATTCTCTGACATCCTGATTGTCACCGCCAAGTCTCAGCTGTATGAAGGTATTGATGTCCGGCTTTGCAGCGATATCTATCTGGGTAAAGGTCCTTTGGCCGGTGTCCATTCGGCACTAAACCACGCCCGCAGTCAATATGTGTATCTGCTGGCTTGCGATATGCCGGTAGTAAATTTGGATTTCGTTCGCCATCTGAAAAATAATCTTTTGAATTCCGGAGCAGATATCTGTGCCGGCAAATTTCAAGATCGGCTTGAGCCATTCAACGCCTTTTATTCCCGCGCACTGTTGGACGAGGTGGTTTACCGGCTGGAAACCGGAAACAGTTCTCTGTTCCGCTTTATTTACGCAAGCCGGGCCTGCGTGATCTCCCAGGATGAGGCTGCCAGTTTTGATAAGGAGCTTCAAATGTTTACCAACATCAATACCCGCAGCGAATACGAAAAGTACTTAGGCACCACCACAGAAGAACCGGAAGGGGAAGCCAGAGCCCTGGTGGATAAGCTGGAAATCGTTCGCTACATCCGGGGAGAATATGTTCCCATGCGGGATTTGATGGTCCACGAAACCGCTTTGCATGTAGAGATTTCCGGAAAAACGGACAGGACACTATACTGTTCTCCCAGTGAGCGAAAAGAACTACTGATAGGATATCTGTACACACAAGGTTATATCCGTTCTCTGGATGACATTATATCCCTGGAGCTGGATGAAGACGCAGGAAGAGCTTCTGCCCAGCTTGCACAGTTCGAGCCTCAGTCCCGGA
>JAZSCX010000006.1:0-5133 GCA_045530865.1 Candidatus Avilachnospira sp. | reverse complement strand
CATCGGTTTATTGACAGAAAGGATGAAGAAAGAATGAGACAATACGTTGGAGAAAAACGCGGACGGCTGGAAGGCATGGACAAGGCTACCGGTCGTGCCTTATATGCTGGCGACTATCGTATGGAAAATATGCTTGAGCTGGCTCTTGTTCGTTCTGAGATCAGTCATGGCTCGGTCCACACCCTTGATGTTTCCGCCCTTCCCGAAGATGTGCTGGTCTTCACCGGAAAAGATTTCGCCGAAAATGTAGTTGCGGATATTTTCTGTGATACCCCAGTTCTGGCCTATGATAGGATCCGTTTCCGCGGGGAGCCCATTGCGATCATCGCGGCGGACACCCGGGAAAAAGCCAAGGAAGCGGCAAAACTGGTGAAGGTCGAGTACGAGTGCCTGCCCATTGTCCGCAACACAGAAGACGCCAAGGATCCCGCCCTGCCGGTGCTGCACGGGGATTCCAATCTGCTGGCAGACTTTTTCCACGAAAAAGGCGATGTAGAAAAAGCATTTGAAGAGAGTTATCTCATTGTAGAAGACGATTTTGAGACCCCCGCTCAGGATCACGGCTATATGGAGCCGGATGCCTGCTTTGCCTATGTGGAAGATGACCGTCTGATGGTCTATACCGCTTCTCAGAATGTGTTTGCCGACCGGCTCATGATCTGCCGAGCTTTGGGTTTGGCACCGGAGCAAGTGCGTGTGCGTGCTGCCTTTGTAGGCGGCGGCTTCGGCGGCAAGGACGGACATACCTGCCAGATCTACCCCAGCTTGGTCTCCTGGCTGACCAAGCGCCCGGCAAAGGTCGTTTTTGACAGAGAGGAAGTTCTGGCTTGTACCTATAAGCGCCATGGCATTAAGACCCATGTAAAAATGGGTTTCAGCAAAGAGGGAAAGATTTTGGCCTTCGACGGAAGCGCTATTTTGGATACGGGCGCTTATGCCGGCTACGGTGCCTCTGTGCACGGCCTGTTTACGGAGCACTTCCCCGGACCTTACGAAATTCCCAATGTCCGCCTGAAAACCGAAACCTACTACACCAACAAGCCCATCGCTCATGCCATGCGTGGCTTTGGCGCGCCTCAGGGTGCTTTCGCAACTGAATCCATTATCAGCCGTGCCGTTGCGCAGCTGGGTTTGGATCCCATCGGCATGCGTTTGGATAATGCGCTGGTGCAGGGCTCTGTGGGTGCTTTGGGGCAGCCCATGGATCATTGCGTCGGCCTGCGGGAAGCGCTGAAATTGGTGCAGGAATCCGATTTGTGGAAAGAACGGGAATCCAACACCGATCCTTATGTGGGTTACGGTGTGGCCGGTGGTTTCTTGAGCTGCGGTCTAGGTCAGAAGATTCCCGACAATGCGAAAGTATCCGTGCGGGAGCGGGAAGACGGCGGTTTTGACATTGGCTGCGGTCTGGTAGATATCGGTCAGGGCAGCACCACGGCGCTGGCAGCCATGGCGGCAGACCTTTTGGAAACTGATATTGAAAACATCCATATGATCATGGCGGATACCGACAAGACCGAAGACTGCGGCTGCACTGCAGCTTCCCGTTCTGTTTTCATTGCCGGCAATGCACTTATGGCGGCGGTAAAACAGTATAAGAAGATGAAGGAAGCAGGTCTTTCTTCCGACATAGCCATGGGCGAAGCGGCATTCCCCGAATCCTCTAAGGATCTGGGCCGCATTGGCTTCCCTCATGCCATGTACACCTTCGTGGCACAGGCAGTGAAACTGCGTGTGGATCCCATTACCGGCAGCGTATCCTTGCTGGACATCGCAGCCGCTACAGAATGCGGCAAGGTGATCAATCCCCTCGGTCTTGCAGGCCAGATCCAGGGCGGTATCGGCATGTCCATCGGTTTCTGCCTGGGCGAGGACTGTACCTGGAAAGATGGTCAGCTGATTCACAAGAATTTCGCAACTTATTTAATGCCTACTGCCTTGGATGTACCCAACATCGCAAGCTATCATGTGGACGCTTACGAAGCATCCGGTCCCATGGGTGTCAAAGGTGCCGCGGAAGTCTCCACAGTTTCCATCGCTCCCGCCATCAACGAGGCAGTTCGTCAGGCATCCGGCGCAATACTTACAAAACTGCCCTTGAGTCCGGAAGAAATTCTGAAGGCTTTGGAAGCACGCGAAGAATGTGTAGGAGGTTGATCATATGTCTATGTTTTATCAGCCGTTGACTGTAGAAGAGGCAATCACAAATTTGGCCAAGGAAAACACTATGGCCTGCGCAGGCGGAACAAACCTCTATGTGGACAGAAAACACGGAAAGTTTTTGGATAAAGATTATGTCAGTTTGGATAAACTGCAGGATTTAAAGCAGGTTATCCAGAAAGAAGATGGCTGGCATATTGGCAGTATGGTGAATTTTGCCTGCGCCGAGAAGCTGGCAATACCCGGTGCCAATTGCTTTACTATGGCCGCTGCGCAAGTAGGCGCACCGCAGATCCGCAACAGAGGTACTGTAGGCGGCAATATTGTTTCCGCATCTCCTGCTGCAGATTCTGTGCCAGCGTTGATAGCTTTGGATGCAACCGTTGTATTAAAGTCTGTGTCGGGTGAAAGAATCGTTGCTCTTTCGGAGTTTATGAAGGGCCCGGGAAGAACGGATTTAAGGTCCGGAGAGTTGATGACCGAGATCATCATTCCCACAAAAAAGGGCCATTCTGTGTTCAGTAAAGCCGGTAAGCGTAATGCCTTGGCTATTGCCATTTGCAATCAGGCTGTCTACATGGAAACCGAGCAAGGCAAGATCCAGGAAATCCGTGTGGCGCTGGGTTCTGTAGCGCCTATCGCAGTACGTGCATACCATGCAGAAGCCATACTGAAAGGAACGGAAGCATCCGCATTGGATAGCACTGAATTTAAGGTAGCGCTGAAAGAAGCACTGTTGAAAGATATTTGTCCTATCGATGATGTCCGCGCAACCAAGGAATACCGTCAGAGCGTGGCATTTCGCATGCTGATGCATAATTTGAAGCAGTTGTGGAAGGAGGAATCCGTATGTTAAGCATTCAGCTGAAAGTTAACGGAGAATTACATACGATCCAAATTGAGCCGACAGAGACCCTGCTCCATGTGCTGAGAGAAAAACTTGGCCTTACCGGAACAAAAGAGAGCTGCGGTGAAGGTGATTGCGGTGCATGTACGATCCTAGTGAACGGAAAGAGCGTCAATTCCTGTATTTATCCGGCCATTCAGGCGGATGGATGTGAGATCATGACTGTGGAAGGCGTTGAGAAGAATCCCAAGCTGGCAAGAATTCAGCAAGCGTTTGTAGATCACGGAGCTGTTCAGTGCGGCTTCTGCTCTCCCGGTATGATCATGGCGACCTGTGCTTTGCTGGATGAAATTCCGAATCCCACGGAGGAAGAAATTCGACGCGGTTTGTCCGGGAATCTTTGTAGATGCACCGGCTATCAAGCCATGGTGGATGCTGTAAAATCACTCCTTTGAATTGTTCATATTATGTTCAAATATCCATTGACAAAGATTGGAATACGCTCTATAATCACAATGGCAATATTTCTAAATAAATAATAAAGAAGGGAATTATCATGAATCTTGACAAGATCTTTCATCTGAAAGAACGCAACACCAATGTGAAGACCGAGATCGTGGCCGGTATCACCATGTTTATGACCATGGCTTACATCTTGGCAGTTAACCCCAGCATTCTGTCTGCTTCCGGCATGGATAGCGGCGCAGTCTTCACCGCAACCGCAATCGCTTCTGCGGTTGGCACCATCCTGATGGCAGTATTTTCCAACCATCCCTTTGCGCTGGCTCCCGCAATGGGTCTGAACGCCTACTTTGCTTACACTGTCGTTCTGGGCATGGGCTACAGCTGGCAGCAGGCACTGGCAGCCATTTTTGTTGAAGGTATCATCTTCATCATCCTGTCTGTTACCAACGTCCGTGAAGCAATCTTCAATGCCATCCCCACCAACCTGAAGCACGGTGTTTCTGTTGGTATCGGTTTCTTTATCACCTTCATCGGCCTGCAGAATGCTAAGATCGTTGTGAATAACGATTCCACTCTGGTCGATATGTTCTCCTTCAGCGCTTCCATCAGCGACGGCTCCTTCTCCTCTGTGGGCATCAGCGTCGTTCTGGCTCTGGTCGGTACCCTGATCACCGCTGTCTTTATGGTCAAGAAGATCAAGGGCGGCATCCTGTGGGGCGTTCTGGCTACCTGGGCACTGGGCATGATCTGCCAGCTGGCTGGTATTTATGTTCCCAACCCCGAAGCTGGTTTCTACAGCCTGTTCCCCGACTTCTCCAATGGTCTGGCAGTTCCCAGCATGGCTCCCACCTTCATGCAGATCGACTTCTCCATCATGAAGACCTTTGACTTCTTCATCATCATGTTCGCATTCCTATTTGTGGACGTGTTTGATACCATGGGCACCCTGATCGGTGTTGCTTCCCAGGCTGATCTGCTGGATAAGGATGGCAAGCTGCCCAAGGCTAAGGGCGCTATGCTGGCTGACGCAATTGCTACCACCTTCGGCGCAGCATGCGGCACTACCACTGTTACTACTTACGTTGAGTCTGCTGCAGGTGTTGCAGAAGGCGGCCGTACCGGTCTGACCGGCATCGTCACTGCAATTCTGTTCGCTCTGTCTCTGTTCCTGTCCCCCCTGTTCCTGGCAATCCCCTCCTTCGCAACTGCTCCCGCTCTGATCGTCGTGGGCTTCATGATGATGACTGCAGTTGTCAAGATCGACTTCAAGGATTACTCCGAAGCCATTCCCGCATTCATCGCAATTATGGCTATGCCCTTCCTGTACTGCATCTCTGAAGGCATCTCTCTGGGTATCATCTCCTACGTTGTCATCAATGCTTGCACCGGTAAGGAAAACAGAAAGAAGGTTACTGTCCTGATGTACATCCTGGCAGCCCTCTTCGTTCTGAAGTATATTCTGCTCTAATTGATTTCCATCAGCCACCCTCGCTTGATGCGAGGGTGGCTTTTTGCTTTCCGGGAGTATATATTTCGAATTGTATTTATTTACAATTCGATAAAATTGTAGTATAATTTGGAAAACCGCACGTTTGGGGGATTTTCTATGGAAGTTGGCGCATTGATCGTTGCGGCAGGCATGTCCAGCCGCATGGGTGAAT
>JAZSCX010000038.1:0-36428 GCA_045530865.1 Candidatus Avilachnospira sp. | reverse complement strand
AAGCAGTCTCCTCTTTTGTGGCGGGTATGTACCTATCGGCCGGGGCATACCCGCCCGCCCAAATTGCTTGTCTCACCTTCTCTTTTCGATTTCATAAAAGGGAGGTGAAATGATGCTGGTACGCTTTTTGCATGAGAAGATGCTGCAGCTCCGCAGGGAAAAGAAGCTGACGCAGGAAACGCTGGCAGAGCTCTGCGGCTGTTCCGTCCGCTATCTACGGGATTTGGAGCGGGGCGTAAAAGGTAACCCCTCCGCCGCGCTGGTCAGAAGACTGGCATATGTTCTGGAAGTTCCCATGGAGGAACTGCTGCAGCTGACCAAAGAGGGTGCTGTCCTCTGTCAAAAAGCGCGATCCAACCTGCTTGCCGCCCAAACCGCGAAGTAATTGTACGGGTGGCGGCAAAAATACAAATATATGATGAAAAGAACCAAAAGACGCAGAGTGATGTCGGGACTGACAACTCTGCTCTTTTTATGCAATGACTGCCATACGGAGCAATGCCGTGATGGGGTATCAGAAGCCTCGGAAACAGCCCGTAGGGAGCCTTTTCATATGAGGGAAGCCGCAGGCATTTGCCTGCGGCTTCGTGGTTGTTATTTATTGAAATAACGGTACAGGAAGGTAACGATCTGTGCTCTGGTGCAGCCGGCATCGGGGCTGAAGGTGGTTGCGGAGGTGCCGTTGGTGATACCTTCTTCCACAGCCCACAGGACAGCGTCGGTGTAATAGGCATCCTGCTTAACGTCAGAGAATACCATCTTGCCATCAGCCTCGGGAGAATTCTGCATTCTCCACAGGAAGGTGACAGTCTGTGCACGGGTTACTGTAGCATCAGGGCTGAAGGTAGTTGCAGAGGTGCCATTGGTAATGCCCTCTTCCACTGCCCAAAGAACTGCATCGTAGTAGTAAACGCCAAAAGCGACATCCTTAAAGGGCATCTCTGTGGTCTTGGGAACAGGCTTGCCTGCAGCACGCCACAGGAAAGTGACCATCTGTGCTCTGGTGCAGACCATATCGGGGCAGAAGGTAGTAGCGGTAATACCGTTGGTGATGCCTTCGGCAACAGCCCATTCCACGGCGTCATAGTAGTAAGCACCGGGCAGCACGTCGATGAAGGTGGGCTTCTTTTCCTCTTCCTTGTCATCATCGGGCGTAGGAGCGGGGGTGACGGGATCGGAGGGCTTTGCTGCGCCGCATTCGGTGCAGACGCCGCTTTCATATGTGTGTTCGCCGGTGGCAGGAAGCACAACGTCATTGATCACATTGCCTTCTGCGTCAAAGCAGATATCTGCGCAGTCATCGTCAGAGCAGACATAGTATTCCACATTACCGGGCTTGCCGCAGGTAGGAGCAACAGCTTCCACTTTGGTCAGAACATGCTCATGATCCAGCTTGGGAATCTCGGTGCCCTCATTTTTCTTGTCATGGCAAACCGAGCATTCCTCGTGCTTCAGTCCGGTTTCGTCTTCAGTAGCAACCTTGTCGACAATCCATCGATAATCATGGTCAAGCATAGGGATTTCCAGATCAGAGGCAGTCACTTCGTTCTTGCCTTCGGCATCGCTGTACAGCTTGCCGCATTCGCAGGCGTAGTGAGCCTTGGTGCCGATTTTGGTGCAGGAAGCGGGATCTTCTTCCACGAACTCAGGATCGCAGACGTGGGGAACGGTAACAGTGATGGTTCCGGAACCGTCGGAAACATTGATTCTGTTAAAATCAACATCGGTCATGGAGGACACGGAGCCGGAAACAGAGTAGCTGCCGCTTGCTGCATCATCCGCAACCTTGAAGGTGGCAACAGCCAGAGTTCCTGCGGTCACAGGTGCAGAACTGGCATGGTTGATCTGACCGTTGCTCAGATTGACCTGACCGTTAAATGCGACGCCGGACAGGTCAGTGAGGGTCAGAACAGAAGAATCGTAGCTGATGGTGAGCTTGCCGGAAACAAATCCTTCCTCAAGACCACTCAGGGAAAACGAAACATTGACTTCATTTCCTGGCTTTGCATTGACACTGGAAACACTCACGGAGGCGGTGCCTGCGGCAAGTGCCGCAGGTACCATAAATGTGAGCAACAGCGCAAGCAGGAGTAAAATACTAGTAAACTTCTTCATATTATATCTCCTTTAGTCTGTTAGTTTAGTTTGCTTCTGCAGGGAAAGAGGTCATGTTCCCGACATCGTAAGCAAGAATCATTGCCGCATCGATGGAATCGACGACACCGTCACCGGAGACGTCACCAACACTCAAATCGAGGTCTTCTTCGTCAATGTTATCGACGTCATAAGCCAGAATCATAGCAGCGTCGATGGAGTCGACAACACCGTCCGTGTTCACATCACCAAGCAGACCGGTTTCTTCCTTGGTCACAGTCAGGGCATTATAAATGCACTCTGCAATGTAGGCATGGCCTGCAACTGTTTCGTGGTGGTTGGTAAAGTTGCCATTGACCTCAGTTGCATACTTGTTGATAAACTCTATCAGTTCAAAGATATTGCCGGTCTGAGCCATATCGTAGTCAGCAACACTTTCAACATCGTGGACGGGAACATAGGTGGTATTCTCGTTCAGCATTGCGTATGCAAAACCGCTGAGATTGAGCACGCCAAGAGCATAGTCGATATACTCGCCAACAGCAATTTCCTGACCTTCATAAGAAATTACCAGTTCATCCATGGGATTGAACATACCGACAACAACGACCTGTGCATCAGGACGGGTCATTTCGTGAATCTTATCAAGGACATCATCGTAGTTGAATGCATGAGTAACATAACAATAGGTGTACCACTCAATAAACTGGCTCATGAGATCAGCGACAGGGATCGTAACAACAATCGAACCGGAAGGTAGAGGAAGTTCCAACATCTCGCCAACATCAACAGACTGTTCCTCGGGGATACCGTTTTCAATCAGAGCTTCCTTGACATTTTCGAAAGCAGCCTGCAGAATAGCCTGCTCTTCTTCATTGAAGTAGCTATCCCAATCTGTAGCATAGACCGGAGCATTCAGGTTAACGCCCATATCAGCGAATGCGGCCTTGATCGTATCGCCAAAATACTGATTCTCCATCCATGCACTCAGCGTAGGATCATTGTTGATCCACTGGGCAATGATGCCGGTTTCCTGAACGCCGGTGAAGTTGCAGTTACCAATAGCAATCGTTACCAGATCAGCCTTGGCAAGCTCTCTCTTGTAGTCCTCACGCACTGTTTCGAGGCTGCCGCCGTACACATTGATATACTCGTTCAGAACGCGCTTGTTGAAGTAATCATCGGGAGTTTTGCTCTCATCGAGGATATAGAGCAAGTCGTTGGTACGCAGGCCAGCCATAGCCAGCTGGATGTACTGCATTTCAGGGGTCTCCTCGGTCTCAAGATCGAGGCCCAGCTTTTCAGCCAGCATATAGGGGAAGGAATCGGGAACAACGGTCATGTAGCCGTGATTACCATAGCCCTCAGGGTTGTTGCCAAAGTCTGCGCCATAGCCAGTAACAGTGGAGTCACCCAGAGACACATAGTAAGACTGTTTGCTAACTGTATACTCGCCGTGAGTTGCATCATACAGAGCAACCATCAGTGTATGAATCGCATCCTGAACTGCAGAATCAGCACAAACCTTGGCAGCATCGACCAGAGCCTTCAAAGCGTCATTAACGTCTTCCAGCGCAGCCTGCAGAGCCTCAATTGCCGCGTTTTCAAAATCGTTAACCAGAGCTTCGAGAGCAGCAATCGCAGCTTCGACTTCCTTAATCAAAGCCTGAATCTCAGGAGAGTTGACAACGGCTTCCTTCAGATCGGCAGCTGCTTCCTTCAGGATATCAACCAGAGCCTGCAGCTGCTTTTTGGTCATGGTATCGGCAGCAGTTATCAGCTGATCCAGAGCATCCTTCAGAGCGCCCGTTACAGCTTCAATTTCCTCCTCAGTGGGGATCAGGCCCAGCTCATCAAGATAAACCAGGATCATATCCCAAGTGCGGTCGCCGTACTTTTCTGCCCACTGGCACATCTTTGCCAGGACTTCTTCGGGGTTGCTCAGAACGTAATCCACAACGTCATCGCCGTATTCCTGAGCCAGATAGCCCAGAACGGTGAAGATCACGTCCTTGTGCTCTGCGAGGAATGCAACACCCTCGTCACCGTATTCCTTGAAGAAGGCGATGACCTTATCGGGGTTGTTGTACAGCCAGTCGTAGGCCCACTGGTCAAACTTGGGAGCCAGTTCCACGATTGCTGCGACCATTGCGTCGTAAGCGGCCTGTGCCTGCTCCATCAGCCATGCGGTACCGGCATCCACAGCATCCTGCAGATCTTCGATGATGGCGGGGACAACCTCATTTTCCAGCTTATCCAGTGCCTTCTTGACAGCAGGAATGATAGCCAGTTCAACAACATCGGAAGCAGCCTGATCCAGAACATTCAGCAGGTTCTCAGCAGCTTCGCCAGCTTCGTTCAGCATGGCAATCAGGCTATCCAGCGTCGCCTGATCCAGAACATCGGCCTCCAGCAGCAGAGCCTTGGCAGCTTCCAGAATGTCGATGATCTCCTTGATTTCGCCGGCAGCCTCAGCCTTGAAGGCGTCGGTCATTTCAGCATCGGAAAGATCAATGGCCTTCAGATCGGCAATCACACCGTCAATGGCGGCGACTGCATCAGCAACGTAGTCGTTTTCGGCTGCGTAAGCATAGCCGTAAGCATAAGCTTCATCGTAGTACTCCAGAACAAAGTCATAGAACTGCTCCAGAGCGATCACAGCTTCGTCTTCCAGCACATCCTTACCGGTGGAGCCGCTTTCGATTGCAGCCATAATTGCATCAGCGGTCTGTTTATGACCGGTTGTATTGGGATGTGCAAAGAAGGAGTTGCCCAGTTCGTAGCGAACGGCAAGA
The DNA here is from genome assembly GCA_045530865.1 of Candidatus Avilachnospira sp. GTDB lineage: Bacteria > Bacillota > Clostridia > Oscillospirales > Oscillospiraceae > Avoscillospira. Next base: position 31,539 of record JAZSCX010000038.1, on the reverse strand, counting down.
ACTGCAATCGCACGAACAGCAGGATCAATAATGGACTCATTCAGTGTGTATTCGGGAACTTCAGGAACGGAAGTTGTACTTACACCGTTCTTATACAGTTCATATTCGAACTTAGCCATTGCGCCGCCGATGAAGTCATTGGCAACAAGCTCCATCATGCCGTCAGCTGCAGCGTTAAAACCACTCAGGGTGTTTGCATTGATCTCCAGTGCATCAATGGATGCTGCATACTGAACAATGGTAGCAACCACGTCATAAGCGTAGTTCAGGGTATTGTTATAAGCATCGTAAATACCTTGGAGATTTTTATCAAACGCATTCTTATATTCAGCAGGAAGTTTATTAGATACGTAATCATACGCATGCTTTCCGGTTTCAAAGTTTCTCAGGTTCTTGAGATGCTTTGCAACAGCAGCGCCGTATTCCTCGACAGCCTTATCTTCACCATCAGGATTGTTCAGATCCAGTTTGGAGAGATCCAGAGCGAGAAGCTCTTCAGGATCTCTTTCCAGCGCAAACTCATAAGTATAGCTGCTGTCGTCCTTAAATCCGAAGCGTTCGAACAATTCGCGCAGCGCCTGGCCGACCATCATGTACTCAACGATGCTTCTGACATAGAGGCTGTCATCGTACATATCGAAGCAGTCCTTCATGTCGTTGCCGAGCGTTTCGGGATTACCATCCCACGCAACGATCTCATCCAGGAAAGTCTCAATGTCGCCTGCATCGGCAAACAAATATCTGTCCGCGTAAGAACTGGTCGCAGCTCTATAGAGATCGGTCATCTCGATCAGCTTACCATAGAGGTCGCCGAGGTTCAGACGGATGCCTTCAAAATCGACAACCAGACCGTCAGCCAGATTCTGAATGTTGATGGAAACAACAGTGGCATCGGGATTGAGTTCATAGATCTTCTCCATGACAATGTCGAAGTGATAACAAGCACCCATGGTGGCATATGCCAGAGTGTCTGCCATCATTTCGAGTTTCTCCTGCAGAGCAGCATCAGCCACACCGACATCGTTCTTCAGATAATCCAGTGCAATCTGCTTTACATTGTCATAGTAAGCCTTTTCTTCTGCCGTCAAAACATCTTCAAATACGGGAGCCTTCCAATACTGGCCATCAGCCAGAATGGTCTTGATGTTGTTGAATGCATAAACACCAAAGTTGTTCCAGCCAATGTCCACAGTGATGTAGTCAGCGTTTTTGATTTCCTTCTGGTATGCAGCACGGAGTGCTTCCAGACCACCATCACAAGCAATCTCAAACCACTTCTCACCACCGGTAAAACGCCATTCGGTGTATGCATCACCGTAATACTCGTTATCCAGCAGGACGCGCAGTTCCTCCGTACGCATAGAGGAAATGGCCAGCTGCTTCAGTTGAACGCCCAGTTTTTTCGCCACCTGTGCGGGATAGGCATTTTTGGGAGCAGCTTCGTAACCGTACACGTTCATCTCTGCCTTGGGTGCAGCCAGAGGATCTTCTGTAACCGCATCGGGCAGATAGCCGCGATGGCCATAGCCGTTGACGTTAGACGCGCCGAGAGAAACATAGGTCTTTGCGGCGTCCTGTCCCTCTGCAGCAAATATGCTGACAGGTGCAATTGCCAGAAGCATGCAGAGGACAAGTAGTACAGAAATCAGTCTTCTTTTCATAGTACCTCCATTTTTTCTGGATGCGGTAATCCGCGTCCAAATTATTGACTAACTATTTTATATCAAAGCGGCTGGCTGCCGCTGGATTTTCCCCGGACTCAGGGGCGGATCTGATGATCCCGGTACATCGCCGTCAGCCGTCGATAATCGTGCTTATTGAGCGCTGTATGGAGCATCTTATCGATAAACACAATATCGGCGGGCTTGCCGCGCTCCTCACAAAGTTGGTCACACAAGGCAATGATTTCCTTGCGGATGGCGTCCTTATCCACATCTTCAGCAAGGGTGCTTTTCAGCTCCACGATGCCCAGCGGCACCTGTCCCTGACCATGATCCGGATCGGGGATACCCACAACTGCACAGGAGCCCACGGCTTTATGGCGGGCAATGACGCCCTCCACCTGCACAGGAAATACCTTATGTCCATCAAATTTGATGATGATCTGCTTAATGCGGCCCTTGATGAACAAAAAGCCGTCATCATCCAGATAACCGATATCGCCGCTGTGAATCCACAGCTTGCCATCCGCATGGCGGCGGATAATATGATCGGTCTCCTCCGGCATATTGAAATAGCCCTTCATCATGCCGCGGCCAGTCATGCAGATCTCGCCTTCATGGTAGTAGTCCAGCTCTTCTCCGGTATCCGGATCAAAAATGCCGACGGTGTTGCACAGCAGCGGGATGCCGGAGCTGTCATCTTTATACACATGGCTGTAGCAGCAGGTGGCTGCACCGCTCATTTCGGACATTCCATAGCCCTGAGAAAGGCAGTATTTGCCATTATGCTCTTTCAGGAACTGATTGAACCGGGCTTCCAGACCTGGGTTCATGGTGTCACCACCGCAGCCGGTGGTTCGCAGGAAGTTCAGGTCGAAGTCCCACAGGGCTTTGCTATGCATGATCTTTTCATAAAAAGCGGGAACGCCCATCATGTGGTTGGGGCGGTACTTCCTGATCAGGCCGCCCAGTTCATCGGGCGTGAATTTGGGAATGATGACCGCTTCCATCTGCATGGCAAGGGGCATGTGGATACCGCAGCCGACGCCGTAGGCAGCAAAGATGGGCATGATTTCGAGGAACCGGTCACCGGGTTTGCGGTCCACGCCTGCCAGACGGAAGCTCTCGGCCATGGAGTTGAGGCCATCGTTGGTCAGCATGACGCCTTTGGGAGTACCGGTGGTGCCGCCGGTGTATGTAATGGCGGCCACAGAATCCTCCCGGAAGGGAATTTCCGGGGCAGCCTGACCGCTGCCGCGCCGCATCATCTCTTTCCACGAAATGGTCTTATCGCTGTAGGGGATCTGGGGTTTATCCTTGGTGGTTAGGGTCCGCATGACCTTCGCCACCAGAGACAGAGAGTTATTGGCCGATGTGACGACGATCTGCTCCGCATTCAGCTGATTCATAATGGCTCTGACTTTGGGGAATGCCAGATCAATGGTCACGAGGATTTTCGAACCGACACCCTGAATGGCTTCCAGAATTCGCTGGGTGTCCATGCGTGGATCCACAAAATTGGGAATGGCACCGATTTTATTCATGCCATAGAGGGCGTAAATGGCTTCCGGGGTGGTGGGAGTCAGAAATGTGACGTAATCTCCTTCACGGATACCCATGGCATAAAAAGCTTCGGCTGCCCGGTCAATTTTTTGGAGAAGTGCACCGTAGGAAACGCCGGTGCCGTAATAGCAAAGCGCTTTTCTGTCCGGTTGCTGTTGGCAGGTGTTTTTCAGATATCTGTAGATCGTAAGTTGAGGAATTTCGGTGGTCAGAGAAGCCTTGGGAAGATATTTCAACCAGACTTTTTCCTCCGAAGGTTTCCGCTTTTTTTGCATGACCGTGCCTTCGCTCATCTTGTTACCTCCGTGTTTTCGCTTTTCCGGCACAGACAGGACGTCTGTTCTTTCTGCCCCAGCTCCGCAATAGGTTACTGCTTACCACTCGTGTCAGCAGCGCAGTGCAGCCGGGACTATATTATGGCTGTTGACAGTCATCTGGTTCGGCGTCAGCATGTCATTCCGGAGCGGGTGTCACTGGATTAAGAGGGTGGGATATCCTGTTGCCAGAATAGGTCTAGAATTGTGATTCTGCAGTCTTTTTTTCATGAGACCGCCAACTCTGAGCAAACAAAAATCGGGACAAAATCTGCATTTTGTCCTGTCTTTACATAAAACACTTCCAAAATGCCGATTCATTTATCAAAAGTTTAACACGATATTGGGACATCGTCAACAGAAAACCTGAAAAAGAGCGTAAAAAATCAAAGGCCACAAAGGTTTTATTTTGTGGCCCTGCACAAAAACAAATTATTGATGACAATATTTGGATATTATCCAATAAAAAACAGGCACCATAGTTCCTCCCATGGAGCAAAGGATTACTATGACCGCCTGAATCGGGACAAAATGCAGATTTTGTTTATTTTAGTACCGCAACGCTGTTGAGCCATCGCCGGTGTTCTGACCACGATGTGGTCAGGTAGATACGTGTGGTCTCCAGACTGCTGTGACCCAACAGGTCTGCCAGTCTGGCAACGTCTTTGCAGGCCTTATATACTGCCACCGCGAACAGATGCCGCAGGTTGTGAGGGAACACTTTCCCCTCTTCGACCCCGGCTTTTTTACATAGCGCCTTCATCTCCGCCCAGATCTGACCGCGGGAAAGACTCTGTCCGCTCCGCGTGAGAAAGATCTCACCGGAGGTGATTTTTTTCGCTTTGGCATACTTGATCAATTTTTTGCACAGCTTGTCCGGCAGCAGTATGGTGCGAATTTTGCCCTTGAGCGAGATCTGCACACGACCCTGCTGTGCCGCTTCCAGTGTGATATACCGCACTTCGGATACTCGGATGCCGCTGCCGCAGATGGTCTCCATGACCAGCGCCAGACGGGTTTTCTGCAGTCGTTTTGCCGTCTCCACCAGCCGGTCAAATTCTCGTCTGGTCAGCTCCCGGGACTGTTCCCGGAACAGTTTCCGCTGAATCTTCAGGAACCGCACCCGGCAGTCCTCCCAGCCCACGAAACGGAAAAAGCCGTTGACTGCCGCCAGCATGGAATTGATCGTCACCGGTGCGTAGCCCTGCTCTAGCAGCCATGTGCGCCACTGGGCAGTCTTCTCCCGGGTCGTGGTGCTATTTTGTAGATAGGAAGCCAGATTTGCAACGTCACGCAGATACTTTTCCACAGTGCCTTTTTGCCGTTCATCTTCTTGCAAATGTCTTCCGTACGCCGAGATGTGATTGGAAGTAATGATTCGTTCAGACATAATAGTTCCTCCTTTGCGCGATGCTTCTATTATACCCCGAGGACCTGCGTTTTTTGCGAAAAAGAAAGGTTTTTCAATCTCTCTCGGTATAGCGACAATATGAAGCCTTTGTGAAGGAACGGATCGATTTGCCGATTGTTTGGAGAACCCTGCATGAAGATATTCCCGGCCAGCACGCAGCTTGTGAAGGAATGATGGTATAAGAGATCGTTGTCCCTATATCGTTACGATCAGGCGCATCAAAAGAATGTACACAATTTTCCTTATTTTCTCTCTTTGGGTGCATTGGTACAACAGACATGGCAGGCATGGGCTGTTTCCATGACAGCCTCTGAAACAGTGGGATGAGGATGCACGGTGCTGCCGATCTCACTGATGGTACCCTCGCACACCATGGCGGTTTCGGGATGAAAGTACACACAGGAGGGGATCTGGTTCAATTTCAGCTACTTGCAGGGTTTTCCGGCAATGTGATCCGCCACCAACAGTCCCTGCGGGCAGGTGTTTCAGGGGGGGATTCTCTTTTGGCAGAGCTGATTGCCGCCGTGTATGATGTCAGCCGCCGCCGGACTGTGCAGGCCCGCGGAGAGGGTAACAGCTACCTTGCCGCCATGTTGCATCATCTTCTCTGTCTGACAAGGATGGACGGAGAAGAGGAAACCAGCGAATTTCTGAACACGGAGGGCTTTTCCTCCGCCGCCACCGGCTATAACCGCAATTACATCTGCACAGCATTCAAGCGAAACTGCGGCTTCACGGTCAGAACCTATCTGAATTACGTCCGCATCTTCCATGCGGCGGAAATGATTGCCTACGGAGACTACACCCTGCAGCAGGTTTGTGCGGCAGTGGGATTTAATGACCCAAGTTATTTTACAAAAACCTTCCGGAAAATCGTGGGCATACCCCCCCGGGCAGTACCGGCAGGCCTTCCCCGACGGTATCTTCCTGACCACAGACGTAGATCATAATCAGGATGGCTATACCTTGCCTGTCTGGGCTGGCAGACTGTTTTACAAACAAGGCATCAAAAAACGTTTGCGTAAACAAAGCAACCAAAAACGTCAAATCATATTCTTTAGAAAGAATTGTTTAATAAGCGCAAGGACTTGCCGGCGGTGAATCACAGGTGGCAAGCCCTTGCTGTTTATCTCGATGCAACGGTCACTATGCTCCAGATATGCTGTCATCAAGTAAAAAGTACAGAGTAGATCAGCAAAAGCTGTCTGCCCCATGTGTTACTGTTTCTTTCTTGCATTATTTTACATTGACTGTAGTGCAAGATCTTGTTTGTCTTAGTGAACTTCGCAATAGTTGTTGCCTCTCTGGCGCCACCCTCTGCCTGTGCCGACGGCGGACCGGCGGAGGGTGGGCTGGAATGGTTTTCAACCGGCGAAATGCCGACCGAATGGATCTGTCTGGTTTGGTCTAAATCCCAATACTTCCGTCTGGTGCGAAAACGGAAAAAATAAGCAAAAAAAAGACTTGGAACCCTGAGATTCCAAGTCTTTCCTTCTGGTTGCGGGAGCCGGATTTGAACCGACGACCTCCGGGTTATGAGAACTGGATTCGAAGTGCCAACTACCGAGGCAAGCGATCACAAGGCAGGTGTGTTTCTTCGCCTTCGCCGACGAATTGGCGACGAATGGCCTCAAAACATCTTTGCCTTCCTCTACAGCTGCGGCTTAGCCAGAAACCAATCTCCCCAAGCTCGCCCAAATTCCCGGTGAAATCAACCTCCAGCGGGAAATCCACGGGGAAATTCCCGCAGCCAAACTGCCAAAACAAGGGACAACAACCACCCCGCTCCAACCCCAAATTCCCCAATTCCCCAAAATCTGCACAGAAATCAAAAAAGAAATCTCCACCGCAAATCCCACCGGTGACCTAGTCCTAGCCAGTAGAAGAAAACAGAGATCTGGCCTGAAAATCCACCAGCTTAACAGCTGGTCAGTATTCGATCACAAGATTTTCCCCTTTGTCTGTCACTAATTACATTAAAGAACTGCTTTGCAGTATCTTTCCTCAATCTCCGGTATGACACAAGGTCAGGGGAGTCCCTTTTACATGAACCTAAAACACCTGCGATTGAATCGCCTTGCTAAACTCAATCAGCAATGATGCACAGGCTCTCTGCTTCTCCTGTGTCATGCGAAAAGCCGGGCCAGAAACACTAATCGCTGCCACAGGAATATTCTCATGATCGAGAATAGGAACACCAACACAAATAAGGCCTATGTTTAATTCTTCTAAATCAAGAGCATAACCTTGCTGCCGTATTTGCAGCAACTGATCTAACAGTGCTTTATGATCCAAATTCTTTGAAGCAAAACGCAAGTCCCCGGATTTTTCTACCAGATCCTGTGCCCTATTGGGCTCCATATACGCCAAAATCGCTTTTCCTACAGCAGTACAGTACATTGGCAAGCTGCCACCCACATTTGTACTGATTCGAATGGATTGGTTACTTTCCACTTTAGCAATATACAGAACATTCTTGCCGTCAGGAACTACAAGATTAATGGTTTCACCTGTCATATCACATAATTTCTGCAGAAAGGGCATACTTTTGCCGCGCAGATCTTGCTTATAACGAGAACCCAGTCGGAACATCGTTCGACCTAACCGGTATTTTCCGGTAACAGGATCCTGTTCAAGCAGCATATCCGCCTCCAGAGCAGCAACCAGACCAGAAACCGTACTTTTGGGTCGATCCAGCAGTCTGCTCAGTTCTGAGATCCCAAGAGACTCATAGGACTCAAAGCATTTCAGAATTTGAATTGCCCGTTCAACCGACTGTACGGAATTTTTCCGTTTTGTCTCCTTCGTCTCTTGTTCCATGGCACTCCTACCCCTTCAAAGTTTGTGCTCATTATCTCACAAAGTTTATTGAACGTCAAGCCGATCTGGTTCTAAGGTCCCTTAAAAAGCAATTGACATTCTTTATGAATATACTTATAATAATAACGAGACGTTATTGTCGAACATTGTTCGGTATTAACGAACTATATAGAAAGGGGAAAACAATCATTATGAAAAAAAGTATTCTTGATTTCCGTAACATGGCTAAAACCGGAGAGAAGATTACATGGCTGACCGGATATGATTACCTGACTGCCAAATACCAAGAAAAAGCCGGTGTGGATCTGATTCTGGTAGGAGACTCTTTGGGCATGGTCCAGTTGGGCTATGACACAACATATCCTGTTACCATGGACGATATGGTCAGTCACTGCAGCGCTGTCCGTCGGGGCGCTCCTAATACATTTATTGTTGGCGATATGCCATATATGTCCTATCAGACTTCTGATCAGGATGCCGTGTTCAACGCTGGCCGGCTGACCAAAGAATCTCTTTGCGACGCAATTAAGCTGGAAGGTGGCGGCCCGGAAATTTGCAAGCGAATCAAGGCAATTTCTTCTGTGGGAATTCTTGTTTTTGGCCATATCGGTTTGACTCCCCAGTTCGCAGCACAGATGGGCGGTTACAAAGCTCAGGGCAAGAGTGCGGAAGCAGCTGAAAAACTGTTGGCGGAAGCACTGCGAATTCAGGAGGCCGGTGCCTGTGCAATTCTGGTAGAGGGTGTTCCCTCCGTTGTCGGCAGATTAATTACCGAAAAACTAAGTATTCCCGTGCTCGGAATCGGTGCAGGCTCCCATACACATGGTCAGTTGCTGATCTATGCAGATATGGTTGGCATGTATGACAATTTCACACCGAAGTTTGTAAAGAAGTATGCAGAGATCGGGAAGGAGCTGGAGCGTGCCTTTACGGAATACTGTCAGGAAGTCCGCAGCGGAAAGTTCCCCATTGACGGCGAACATACCTATAAAATCAGCCCCGAAGAGGAAGAAAAAATCTTGAAGCTTTTGTAAGCAGGAGCAAGTGGTTATGGCGTATCAAAATTGGGATTATCATACACTGTACCGCTTCTGTACAGATGCTTTCCAGAAATTTGGTTTCAGCGAAGAAGAGGCGAATATTATACAGGATGTTCTGTTGACATCGGATATGTACGGTATCGAGTCACACGGTGTTCAACGAATGGTTATGTACCACAAGTACATTGAAAAAGGGCAGATTGATATTCACGCAGTGCCTGAGGTCGTTTTTCAAACTCCCATTTCAGCAGTAATTGACGGGCACGATGGTATGGGTCAGCTCATTGCTTACCGTGCAATGAATTTAGCCATTGAAAAGGCTAAGTCTATGGGTGTCGGAATTGTTGCCGTGCGCAACTCAAATCACTACGGAATTGCTGGATACTATGCAAAAATGGCCTGTCGACATGGACTGCTGGGTATCAGCTGTACCAACTCCGAGGCAATCATGGTTCCAACATTCGGGCGTAGGGCAATGCTGGGTTCCAACCCTATTGCCTGTGCCTTCCCTGCAGAACCTTATGACTTTTTCTTTGATGCCTCCACCACTGTAGTCACCCGGGGCAAACTGGAGGTTTATAAGAAGATGGACAAGCCTCTTCCTGCTGGTTGGACTTTGGATCAAAATGGTCAGCCCACAACAGACGCTTCGCTCGTATATGCAAATATCTTGTCCAAAGCCGGCGGTGGTATTCTTCCCTTGGGTGGATCTACCGAACTGCAGGGCTCCCATAAGGGCTATGGCTACGGTATGTTAGTAGAATTATTCTCTGCTGGTCTGTCCATGGGTGCAACCTCCAATCATTGTGTGATCAACAACAAAGGCAACCTGTGCCACTGTTTTATCGCCATTGATCCGTCTTTCTTCGGAGATCCTCAGGCAATCAAGGAGCACTTCTCCCGTTATTTGCAGGAACTGAGAGAATCTCCTGTAGCTGAGGGTGCCACACGAATCTATACCCACGGAGAAAAGGAAGCAGAGGCGGTTAAGGCGCGGAAAAAGTCGGGCATTCCTGTTAATGACCGGACTTTGGATGAATTTCGCAATCTGTGTGACTACCTTAATATGGACTACGATGCCTACTTTGAAAGATAAATCGGCGCAATAACCCGAAAGACAGGAATGACCGACACATTGAACGTAAGGGTAACCTTTTATATCTTCCATCTTTCTGTGTTTCAAAATGAGGCAGGTACCTTCTCATGACTGGATGAACCCCAAAGCATTGCTTTGGGGTTTTCATCAGAGTGTACATTTCCTTAGTTGATGTTTGGGTATGCAATTGGCGTGCTTTGTCAGCTATATTGTACAACTGGAATTTAGTAATACAGTGGGGCGCGTACTCCCTGACTGCAAAGAATATTGTTTCCATTTGGAGGTTATTATGAATTACGCAAAAGAATCTTTGAAGAAGCATGCCGAGTGGGGCGGCAAGATCGAAGTGATCAGCAAGGTGCCCTGCAAGTCCAAGGATGACCTCTCCCTAGCCTACACACCCGGTGTTGCTCAGCCCTGTCTGGAGATCCAGAAGGATATCAATAAGTCCTACGAGCTGACCCGCCGTCATAACCTGTGTGCTGTCATTACCGATGGTTCCGCTGTTCTGGGCCTGGGTGATATTGGCCCTGAAGCAGGTATGCCTGTGATGGAAGGCAAATGCGCTCTGTTCAAGGCATTTGCCGATGTGGATGCCTTCCCCCTGTGCGTTAAGACCAAGGATGTGGATGAGTTTGTCAACGCTGTGTATCTGATGTCCGGCTCTTTCGGCGGTGTGAATCTGGAGGATATCTCCGCTCCGCGCTGCTTTGAGATCGAGCGTAAGCTGAAAGAAAAGTGCGACATTCCCATCTTCCATGACGACCAACACGGTACCGCTGTCATCACTCTGGCCGGTTTGACCAATGCGCTGAAGGTTGTCGGCAAGAAAAAGGAAGAGGTCAAAGTAGTCACCTCCGGTGCAGGTGCTGCCGCCATCGCTATTGTCAAGCTGTTGCTGAGCGCAGGCTTTAAGAACATCGTCATGACTGACCGCAACGGCGCTATCTACGAAGGCCGCGAGAGCCTCAACTGGATCAAGAAGGAAATGGCACAGGTCACCAACTGTCAAAAGGAGCAGGGCAAACTCTGTGATGTGATCAAGGGCGCCGATATCTTCATCGGTGTTTCCGCCCCCGGTATACTGACCACTGAAATGGTCAAAACCATGAACAAGGACGCGATCGTCTTTGCCTGTGCCAACCCTACTCCTGAGATCTTCCCCGATGATGCGAAAGCAGGCGGCGCAAAGGTCGTTTCCACCGGTCGCAGCGACTACCCCAACCAGATCAACAACGTTCTTGCATTCCCCGGCATCTTCCGCGGTACCTTCGATGTCCGTGCTTCTTGTATCAACGAGGAGATGAAGATGGCAGCGTCCATGGCTCTGGCAAACCTCATTTCCGATGAAGATCTGAATGAGAACTATATTATTCCCGCAGCCTTCGATGACCGTGTTGGCCCCGCAGTTGCCAAGGCAGTTGCCGAGGCAGCCCTCGCCACCGGTGTTGCAAGAATCTGATTGTTGTGCATACGTCAACACAGATTTAATTCTTTGGGTATTTCAGCAAGTGTTGCTGTAAACTCACCTCTGGCTCAGATGGCCACAAAAAGGGCTACAGGACGTGCTTGCAGAAGTTGCTGGGAACTTAAGCTGACACAGGACAATATTCTAATGATTTAGGAGTGTGATGTTTATGACAAGCTATGGTGCATTAGTACAGTCGGTAACAATGCCGCGAATGATCCGGGTCCGCCAGAATTTTGACAGGCCGAAGATCACGGATGTTGCCGGCAAGATTCGCACAGAATTGGAAAAACCTGAGATACGCCAAATGGATCTCTCCGGCAAACGTATTGCCATTACCTGCGGTAGCCGGGGGATCCACAAAATTGCGGAAATGCTGCGGCAGATCGTATCCGTATGCAAAGAGCGTGGTGCAGCCCCCTTTATTGTTCCCGCTATGGGTAGTCACGGCGGAGCTACTGCAGAAGGTCAGTTGCAGATTCTCTGTGACCTGGGCGTGACAGAAGAATTCTGTGGATGTCCGATCATCTCTTCCATGGAAGTCAAAAAAGTAGGACGGACGGAAAAAGGTCAGGATGTCTACATAGACAAGCATGCGGCGGAAGCTGACGGTATTATCCTTATCAACCGCATCAAGGCACACACAGAGTTCCGCGGCCCTTACGAGAGCGGACTAATGAAAATGATGGCTATCGGTCTGGGTAAACAGTACGGCGCTCAGATGTGCCATTATGCGGGCTGCCACAGACTTCATGAAATGATCCCGGCCTTCGGAAATGTGATCTTGAATAATACGCCAGTACTATTTGGTATCGGTATCCTGGAAAATGCCTATGACGAAACTGCTGAGATCCACGCACTGACCCCAGATGGGATCCGTACCCAGGAACCGATCCTTTTGGAAAAAGCGAAGTCGCTGATGGGAACAATCCTGTTTGACCACACCGATGTATTGGTGGTAGATGAGATCGGCAAGAATATCAGCGGCAACGGCGCCGACCCCAATGTGACCGGTGCCTTTGATTCCAATCTGCAAGGCGGTATCAGTGCGTATAAGCGGGTTGTTCTGGATATCCATAAGGATTCCCATGGCAATGGCCATGGGTTGGGCGTGTTTGACACCACCACCCGGCGTTTGGTGGACAAGCTGGATATTGAGGCGGCCTATACCAACGCCATCACCAGTGCGCTGACCAAGCTCCCTAAGATCCCCATGACCATGGACAATGACCATGATGCCATCGCGGCAGCCATTATTACCTGTGTTTTTGCCCAAGATCGGGAGCATATCAAACTCATCCGCATCAAGAATACGATGGAATTGGGTGAGATCTGGATTTCTGAAGCACTGCTGGAAGAAGTAAAGAAGGATCCCCGGCTGGTTGTATTGGGAGATCCGGAACCCTTTACTTTTAATGAGTCAGGTAATTTGTTTTAATCGAGCGTATTAAGCGGATACAACAAAAAAGCCCTCTATCCCTTTTCAAAACGACAGTCTTAACTCGTGAAATTATGATCAGAATAGACGCTCATCAATAATTGCTGTATCTCTGGTCAGCACAGCTGACCGCGCCGACGGCGGACCGACGTGGGGTGGGTGGAAGGGTTTTCAGACCGACGAAATGCCGACCAAAAAGTACCGCCTGCTTCCGTCTAAATCCCAATCGTTCCGTCTACTGCGAAAGCGGAAAAAATAAGCGAAAAAAGACTTGGAACCCTGAGATTCCAAGTCTTTCCTTCTGGTTGCGGGAGCCGGATTTGAACCGACGACCTCCGGGTTATGAGCCCGACGAGCTACCGGACTGCTCTATCCCGCGATATAGAACATCTTTAATGCTTGAATATCATAGCACAACGTGTATTCCTTGTCAAGAGGAAGTTTTTGCAATATTCTGTCGATTCGCTTAAACCGGCCTTTTGCAATATAAATGTAGATATCTGCTTTTCACTATGGTAAAGTAATCCTGCACCAAAATCACGACAAAGTTTATAAACAGGAGATTATAATTATAAATCGTGAGTTCTGCATCAGAACTGAAAATCCCAAAATTCAGGCACAGATCACGCCTGTTTCCTCTCAGGACGGTATCGACCTGTACCGGGTGGAGATCGATACCCCCGAAGGTATGCCGCTTTCCCCTGTCACCTTTGAATGGGAAGAGGAAATGTTTGACACCCTCTCCATCTGGGCGCCCCAGCTGAAACGGAACCGCCAGATGAAGCAGTGGTTCCTGCCCGCAGTGAACAAATCCACCTTCTACAGCGGCGCACCCATTCTCACCACCGTCGGCGCGGAGAACAAGAACGCCCTGACCGTGGCCATTTCCGATGTCTGCACCCCCACGGAGATCGCCTGCTGGATCAAGGATCTGCAGGAGCAGGACAAGCTGGGCTATTCTGTGTCCTTCTTCACCGGCAACTGCACCTGGGTCGGCCACTACACCGCCGAGATCCGCATCGACAACCGGAGAATCCCCTATTACGAGGCCATTCCCGCTGTCACCGCCGAGGGTGAGAACAAGACCATCACCGTGCTCTATGCCAGCCAGCCCTATACCTTCACCGGCAAGGCCTGCGATGTGTTCGTCAGCGGCGAAGAAAGCGGCCTGATCTTCGAAAATCCCACGGAAACCGCCCTCAAGGCAGAGATTTTCGATTGCTTCGGCAAGCTTTTGGAGACCCGCACCGTGGCAGCCAATTCCATTGTCCGCCTGCCTGTTCCCAGAACCGGCCGCGTGGATGCCCGTCCCTGCTGATTTCCTGACCATAAGTCTGGGCGCATTTTGCAACGCGCCCCATAAAAAAGCCCCACCGCCAACTGAAGTTGGCAGTGGGGCCGGTATGCGAGAGGAAAATGATAAGTCTCAGCAAGTATTAGCCCCTTATAGGGGCAGCCCGAGGCTGTCGAAAAACCTAATTATGCAGGATGTACCAAAGGCTCCCTTGTGTAAAGGGCGCGACGCGTTAAAAAAACATGCCGGTGGCATGTTTTTAGCCAAAGCGGGGAGCAAGCTGTGCTTGCGACCTGGGCCGAAGGCTGGCGGCCGTAAGGCCGACTGAGGGATTGTTGTGCAGGAAGTTCCGTATTCGAAGAAAATCAATACGATATTGCAACTTTTCTCTGCAACAACCCCTCTGGTTCGCCTTCGCTCACCACTAGCGCCCCCCCTTTTGTCGCCTGCGGCGACATTTCCCCCGCCGGGGGAATCACCCCTTACACAGGGGAGGCTTGTACTGCCAGCCACAAGGGACTTTTTCGACAGGATGAGGCCACTCGTTATACGGGTGGCCCTGACTTTGTATATTATAAAAGATGGAGCGAAAAGGCGCAAGTTTTCTGGAAAAAATTTCAGAAATCCCCGGTTTGTTAAAACAAGTTTACAATTTGTTCAGGGGTTTCGCATTGAAAAAAACACGGTGCTGTGGTACACTTAGGAACGCAAGTTCTACGAAAGAAAGTGAGTGTATTTCCATGAAAATCTGCAAGCAGTGTCAGGCCGATAATCCCGACACTTCTCATATCTGCGAGAGCTGCGGCACCGAGCTGGAGCCCATGACCGCAGAACCGGAAGAAATCACCGCAGAACAGCCTGCTGCAAAGAAGAAAACCGAGTGGATCGCCATTGCCGTCATTGTGGTTTTGTCCATTGCGCTGGCGGTATCGGTGTTTTTTGCCGTGAAAAACCTGATTGAGCGCTTCGACGCGAAGCAGGAGCCCTCTGTTTCCGAACCCACTGAACCGGAAGCCCCTGCGGATCCTCCTGAGGAAACCCCCGAGGAAGAAGTGCCTGTGGAGATCCTTTCTGCCGGTCACCACACCAACGCCCATGGCCTGCCCTCCCACAGCATCCACTTTGCGGTGGCGGAGGATGGCTCCATTACCTATTCCTATCTGAATGAGGCAGGCGAGACCGTCACCCTCACCGGGGAGGAAGTGGATGTCCTGATGGCGCAGGAGGTGGCCTCCTGTGCCGGCCAGACGCTGGACAACGGTCAGCTCATGTACTACTATGACGATCAGGTCTACAGCTTCCAGAGCAGCTACGGCGACTATCTGAGCTGGCTGATGAATACGGAGCAGGCTCTGGACGAGCAGGTCAGCATGGACGGCGCCAACACCTGGGAGCAGTCCTTTATCAACGGCGCTGTTGCCATGTTCCGCCAGATGGCAGCCGTGGAGGCTGAGGCCAGAGCGGAAGGCCATACCATGTCCGATGATGAGCAGGCCAGTGTGGACGGCGCGGCGGAGCAACTGAATGAGATCGGTAAGTCCTACGGCTTTGCCGATGGCGACGCCTATCTGCAAGCCTATTTCGGCCCCCATGCCAGCGTAGAGAGTTATCTGGACTATTATGCCAAAAATATCTATGTGAACAGTTATCTGGCCAACATGGAGAACAATATGACCACCACCGATGCAGAACTGGATGCCTTCTATGAGGAAAATGAAGCCATGCTGAATTCCTACGGCATCTTCAAGTTGGATAAAAATGTCATCAACATCCGCCACATTCTGATTCAGCCCGCAGCCTCCTATAATGATGACGGCACATCTACCATTTCCGATGAGGCGTGGGCCGATGCCGAGGCAGAGGCACAGCGGATCTATGATGAATGGCTGGCAGGCGACGCCACGGAGGAAGCCTTTGCTGAATTGGCAGGGGAATACACCCAGGATCCCGGCTCCATGACCACCGGCGGCCTGTATGAGGAAGTGTTCCCCGGCCAGATGGTCACGGAGTTCAACGACTGGTGCTTTGCCGATGGCAGGGCCGTGGGCGATCATGGAATCGTCAAGACCAGCTACGGCTTCCATATCATGTATTTCTCCGGAGAAGGCGACTATATTTACTGGAGACAGGCTGCGGCAGATTTTCTGAAGATGCAGAAGGTCGATCAGATTGTGATGGATACCACAGAGACCTATACCCTGACGAAAGATCTGGACAAGGCTGTGCTGCTCAACAGCATTGCCCCCACAGCACCCGCGGCAGAAGAGGAAGCGGAATAAACAAGTGCATAGGGCGGGGGGGGCAAGCCCCCGCCGAAGAGAAATGCGGAACGGGCATGCCCGTTCCCTACAAACAGAACGGTTCCGGAGGTGACACGGTTTGCGGAAGAAACTACTGTTTCTGGTCAATCCAAAGGCAGGACAACTGGAAATTCGGACAAATCTGCTGGAGATCATCGATGTGTTCACGGCAGGCGGCTATGACGTCACCGTGCATACCACCCAGTGTCAGGGCGACCTGACGGACTGGATCGCCCAATACGGCGGACAGTTTGACCGGATCGTATGTGCCGGCGGCGACGGCTCTCTGAATGAGGCGGTATCCGGTCTGATGCTGCTGGAAAATCGGCCGGCACTGGGTTATATCCCCGGCGGAACGGTCAATGATGTGGCGCACACATTGGGAATTAGCCGGGAGCCGGTGAAGGCGGCGCGGGACATGATCGATGGTGTGCCGCAGGCCATCGATGTGGGCAATTTCTGCGGCGACCGTTGGTTCACCTATGTGGCGGGCTTCGGCGCGTTCACCGACGTTTCCTACGAAACGCCTCAGTCGGAAAAGCGGCTGCTGGGCCGTCTGGCCTATCTGCTCAATGGCGCCAAAACGCTGGATAAGATTCGCCCCATCCCCATGCGGATGCAGGTAGGTGACCGGGTCATTGAGGATGAGGTGCTGCTGGGACTGGTGTGCTCCACCACCAGTGTGGGCGGTTTCCGGCCAAAGACCTCCTTGCTCAAGGGCGTCAGTCTGGATGACGGCCTGTTTGAGGTCATTGTGGTCAAAAAGATTGCGTCCATTCAGGATCTCAACGGCATCAGTATTCTGCTGACCAAGGGCGAGTTTGACCCGAAATATTTCCACACCTTCCAGACTCACCGGATCCGGTTTGAATTCCCCACACCGGTCAAATGGACGCTGGACGGAGAATTCGGCGGGGCCCTGCAGTCGGTGGAGATTCAGAACGCCTATCGGGCAATTGAGATTCTGTCACCTTTGAAGGATGAAACCCGTTTCTAATATTAAAATAATCCTAGAAAGATTTAACAAATATTTAAAGACTTCCCACTAAGATATTTAAAAAACGCCTGTTATATTAGTACCATAAAGCAAGCGTTTTTTCATTTTCTCCTCTCTTTTCTTTTTTGTTTCAGAAAGCCCCGCGTTGGTCTGGTCAACCAATGCGGGGCTTTCTGATTCTGTTATTTCTGCGGCGGTTCCGGGAAGAACACCAGCATGGCGGGGTTATTTTCCACTGCGTCCGGGTCGGTGCCGGTCTGAGCGCACCAGCGGAAAAAGGCCTTGTTCAGGAAATCACTGAGCTCCTGCATGGCGCTGTAGAGCTGAATCTCGTCACCGGCGGCATAGAGGGTGGTGTTGAGGCCGCTTTTGGCGAGGAAAGACCGTTGACCTTCGATATCGCTGTAGCGGTAGGTTCTGGCCTTGCGGGTCAGGGTGCGGTAAATGAACTGCTCGTCATCGTAAAAAATGGCGAAGCGCCAGAAGTTTACCAGCAGATACAGGCCCATGAGCAGTACGATCACCGCGCCAATGCGCAGAAACACTTCCGTGTTCTCCGGCAGGAACAGCAGCAGTACCACTGCCAGAACCGACAAAAGAACGCCCAGAATGAGGCTGTATCGGGGCAATCGGACAGCCTTTCCCTGCTTTTCAGTGATGTTTTTCGGGAAGATCAGCTGAAGCAGCTTGTCTCCCAGGGCGATCAGGCCGAAGATCACGGCGATGAGAAGGATGTATAAAATATACTGCATCAGCCGAGCACCTCCTGCGAAAGTACATAGTCCACGGGGATATCATGGGGATCGGTCTCCAACGCGTCATACATCTGGAAGCCGTAGCACAGGGCCAGCAGGGGATGGTCGGGGTGGGCTTCCAGATACCGGTCGTAGAAACCGCCGCCATAGCCGCAGCGTCTGCCGGTGAGGTCAAAGGCCAGTCCGGGCATGAGAACTAGGGCCGTTTCGTCCACGGCCTCGGGACCGTTGTCGATGGGCTCGGGAATATTACAGTATCCCAGCTCCACCCGGCTCAGGTCATCCAGCCAGATGAAGATCATGGTATCGCCGATGACCTTGGGCACCGCCACCCGCTTGCCGTCACGCTGTGCCTGCTCCAGCATGGGCATGGTGCGAACCTCCTGATTGTAGGAGAGGTAGCCGAAAATACTTTTGGCGCTGCGATAGGTGGGATGGGCATAGAGCTGCTTCGCCAGCGCCTCGCTGGTCATGGCGATTTGCTGCTCGGTCATGGCACGTTTTTTCTCACGAATCTCCGCCCGAAGGGCTTTTTTATCCATGTTTTTCACCTCTTGAGTATATCATATCACAAAAAATACCGGCAGGGAAGCATTTACTTCCCCGTTTGGGTATGTTAAAATAGGGGAGCTGTATGTAAGATTCCACTCCGTCGGCGAAGCCGACACATTCATTGTCCATTGACCGGAGGTGCCCATGATCTATCTTGATAATTCCGCCACTACCCGGCCCTGTCCGGAAGCTGTGGCTGCCATGACCCATATGCTGACGGAGTGCTGGGGAAATCCGTCCTCCGTACACCATCTGGGTGTGGAAGCGGAGCGCAAACTGAAGGAAGCCCGCAAACAGGTGGCTGACCTGCTGGGCGCGGAACCGGAGCGGGTGTTTTTCACCTCCGGCGGCACCGAAGCTGACAACTGGGTGGTGCAGGCCGCTGCGGAACGGCTGGGCAAGCGAGGCAAGCATATCATCACCACGGCGGTGGAACATCATGCGGTGCTGTATCCGGTACAGAAGCTGCAGGCCAAAGGCTATGATGTCACGATTCTGCAGCCGGACAAGGATGGCGTGATCACGGTGGAGGCCCTGACGGAAGCGCTTCGCCCCGATACCATATTAGTCTCCGTCATGATGGTCAATAATGAAGTGGGTGCCGTCATGCCCATTGAGCAGATGATTCGTGCCGTCCGCCGGAAGAGCCCTCTGGCTCTGTTCCACACCGATGCGGTGCAGGGCTTCGGCAAGGTGCCCTTCAAGGCAAAGACGCTGGGCGCCGATTTGATCTCCGTGTCCGGTCATAAGATCCACGGCCCCAAGGGCGTGGGCGCTCTGTATATGAAAAAAGGTGTCAATCTGCCCGCACTGCTGACCGGCGGTGGGCAGGAGAGCAATCTCCGCTCCGGTACGGAGGGCCTGCCCGCCATCGTGGGCTTTGGTGCGGCCTGTGCAGCCATCGATCTGCGGCAGGAGATTGCCCATCTGACGGCTTTGCGGGATCTTTGCCGGGAAAAGCTGGCGGATGTACCGGGACTGGTGTTTCTGGGCAAGGGCGATGCGCCCCATATCGTGGATATCGCCGTACCCGGTCTGCGGAGTCAGGGACTGATCAACCGCCTGCAGGAGCGGGAGATCTATGTCTCCGCCGGCTCGGCCTGCTCCAAGGGGCACCGCAGCCATGTGCTGGAGGCCATGGGCGTGCCGGTGGCAGCCATGGACGGCGCCATCCGGATCTCCTTTGGACGGGATAACACGCCGGAGGACGTGGATGCTTTGAAGGATGCGCTGCTCTATGCCATTGCAAATCTGTAAGGCACAAAAAGATTTATGAATTATTCACAAAATAAGGGCTGATTTTCCACGGCTGCTGTGATATAATGATAATACAAAGAACCAATATGGAGTGACAGCGACATGAATATTCTGTTCTTACTGATCCCAAAGGCAAAATGCGCCTATCTGCGGTCAGAGGACACGATCCGGCAGGCTCTGGAAAAGATGGAAAGCAGCGGCTATGCGGCTCTGCCCATTCTTTCCAAGGATGGTCGGTATAAGGGAACGCTCACGGAAGGTGACCTGCTGTGGGCCATCAAAAATCTGGAAATTACCAATCTGCGGGATATGGAGGATCATGGGATCATGGAAATTGCCCACCGTCGGGACAATGCACCTGTATCCGTCAGCAATCAGGTGGAGGATCTGCTGAGCAAGGCGGTGGCACAGAATTTTGTGCCGGTGGTGGATGACCGGGGCACGTTTATTGGCATCATCACCCGAAAGGCCATTATGCAGTACTTCATGGATCACTACATGACTGCATCGGGCTCCCCGACTACATAGCATGATCACTGCGTAACAAAACCGGAAGTCGTAAGACTTCCGGTTTTGTTATATTATCCAAGGCGCTTTTTCAGCGTTTCCAGGCGGTTCAGAGCTTCGTAGAGGGTTTCATCCTTCTTGGCGAAGTGGATACGGACGATGTCGTTCACATCTTCCTTGAAGAAGGAGGTGCCGGGAACGGCGGCGACGCCCACTTCGGCGGCCATCCATTCGCAGAACTCCACGTCGGTCTGGCCGGGCTTCAGATACTGGCCAATGTTGGCCAGCACGAAGTAGGCGCCCTGCGGATCGGTGTATTCCATGCCCATGGCGGTGAGGCCTTCAGTGAAGAGCTTCTTCATGTGGGCATAGTGGGCGCCGAATTCTTCATAGTAGCTGTCGGGCATATCCAGACCCACCACAGCGGCTTCCATCAGGGGAGAGGGAGCGCCGACGGTATTGAAGTCATGGTACTGCTTGATCTTGTCCATGATGGGCTGGGGAGCGATGGCATAGCCCAGACGCCAGCCGGTGATGGAGTAGGTCTTTGACAGGGAGGAGCAGGAAATGGTGCGCTCCCACATACCGGGCAGGCTGTTCATGTACACATGCTGGCGGCCGTCATAGATGATGTGCTCGTAAACCTCGTCCATGATGGCATAGACGTCGTACTTGATGCACAGATCGGCGATGACCTTCAGCTCGTCATAGGTAAAGACCTTGCCGCTGGGGTTGGAGGGGTTGCAGATCAGAATGGCCTTGCAGCCCTGCTTGAAGGCATCCTCCACGGCGTTGGGATCAAAGTCGAAGGTGGGAGGTACCAGCGGGATAAAGATGGGCTCGCAGTCGGCGAAAATGGCCTGTGCGCGGTAGTTTTCGAAGTAGGGGGAGAACATGGCGATTTTGTCGCCGGGGTTGGTCAGGGCGAAGATGGTGTCCACCATGGCTTCGGTGGAGCCGATGGTGATGACCATTTCCGTATCGGGGTTCAGGGTGCGGCCCATGAATCGACCGGCCTTGCGGGCCAGTGCCTGGCGGAAGTTGGGGGCGCCCATGGTGATGGGATACTGGTGGGGGCCGAGGGCGCTGACTTCTGCCAGACGGTCGGTGAGTGCCTTGGGAGGATCAAAATCCGGGAAGCCCTGGGCAAGGTTGATGGCGTTGTTGGCAATGGCAATTCGGGTCATCCGGCGGATGACGGAATCGGTAAAGTGGGCACATTTTCTGCTCATAGGCTGCATAAGTAAGATCCTCCTGAGAACAAGAATATTAGTAATACTTTAACGCATAAAATCAGAAAAGTCAACTGCGGAAACGAATAGTTCGGAGGCCGATTTCGGCCTCCGAACTGTGCAAAATCACAACTTGACTAGATTTGTCTCAACCAGCTTCTGCAGAGACATGAGGATACCCAGCTTGGCGTGGTTCCACGTCAGGCCGCCCTGAAAGTACACGGCATAGGGAGGACGGATGGGGCCGTCGGCGGAGAGCTCCATGGTGGAACCCTGCACAAAGGCGCCGGCCGCCATGACCACCTCGGCGTCATAACCGGGCATGGCCCAGGGGATGGGGGTGGCGAAGCTGTCCACCGGTGCGGCGGCCTGAATGCCGCGGCAGAAGGCCAGCATGGCCTCGGGAGAGCCGAATTCTACGGCCTGAATGATATCGTGGCGGCTCTCGGTGCCGTTGGGGATGACCTTGAAGCCCAGCTTTTCGTAGAGATTGGCGGCAAAGACGGCGCCCTTCAATGCACCGGCCACCACCGTGGGGGAGAGAAAGAAGCCCTGATATAGGCTGGGCAGCAATCCCAGATTGGCGCCCACCTCCTGACCCAGACCCGGTGCGGAGAGCCGGAAGGCGCAGCGGGACACGCATTTTTCCGTGCCGCAGATGTAGCCGCCGATGGGAGCCAGACCGCCGCCGGGGTTCTTGATCAGAGAGCCGACGATCATATCGGCGCCAACATCGGAGGGCTCGACGGTCTCCACAAATTCGCCGTAGCAGTTGTCCACCATGACGATCACATCGGGCTTAATGGCCTTGCAGAAGGCGATCAGCTCGCCGATCTGCTTCACGGAGAAGGTGGGGCGGGTGGCATAGCCCTTGGAGCGCTGGATGGTGATGAGCTTGGTGCGCTCGTTGATGGCGGCGGGGATGTGTTCGTAGTCAAAGGTGCCGTCGGGCAGCAGATTCACCTGCCGGTAGAAAACGCCGTATTCCTTCAGGGAGCAGGGGGATTCCCGGATGCCGATGACCTCTTCCAGTGTATCGTAGGGGCCTCCGGCAGGGCTGAGCAGTTCGTCACCGGGCAGCAGATTGGCAGAAAGGGCCACGGCAAGGGCGTGGGTGCCGCAGGTGATTTGGGGGCGCACAAGGGCGGCCTCCGTGTGGAAGGTGTCGGCATAGACCTTTTCCAGCTTTTCGCGGCCCATATCGTCATAGCCGTAGCCGGTGGTGGCGGCAAAGCAGGAGGCGCTGATCTTGTTTTCCTGCATGGCGCGGAGCACCTTGGCCTGATTGTATTCGGCAATCTGGTCGATGGCGTCAAACCGGTCGCGCAGACCGCGGATGATCTCCTCGCCGTATTCGTAAACCTGAGCGGAAATGCCCAGAGAGCTGTACATATTCTGCATGACTGATCTTCTTTCTATATGAAATAGTATTCCTGCAATAGAATACCCAAAAGAGGGAAAACTGTCAAGTAAAATGGACAATGGAGGTATCGCCTGACGGCAATGATTAAAAAAATGGCGGCCAAGGTCACCCCAGAGTGGCTTCTCTTGCCCTTCGGGCAATTCACCTTCTCTGGCCGCCCTACGAACCGCATTGGATACAAAAAATAGCGCGTCCGGCACGGTGTGTGTGATGCCGGACGCATATTGCCACTTGCCAGAGGGATAGCAAAATGGTATACTGTTTTCATGGTGCTATGATACCAGAAAGGGGCGACTGTGTCACCCTACCGGAAACTCTACGGCAGAAACCGGGCGGAGAAACCCTCTCTACCGGCAGTAGAATTGGCGGGAAACCCTTGCAAATACAGCTTTTTTGGAGTGCTCCCATGATAGATGAAATGACCCTCAGAAAAACCATAGGAAAAAATATTGCCCTCTACCGCAAGTCCCACCGGGACACACAGGCGGCGCTGGGCCAGAAGCTCAGCTACACCGACAAGGCCGTTTCCAAATGGGAACGGGGCGAAAGTGTGCCGGATATCTATGTGCTGACCCAGATCGCGGAGCTGTACGGCATCACCGTGGGGAACCTGATCGGCGAGAGCAAGCCGCAGATTCAGACAAGCCCCTATATGCGGCTGTTTGTGTTTTTGTTCTCCGCTGCCCTGACCTTTGTGATTGCCACGGTGCTGATTGTGATGTTTGAGATTTTCAATGTGCCCTTCAACACTTGGCTGTTCCTGCTGTATGCGGCAACCATTACCGCTTTGCTGGCGGTAATCTTCAGCAGTATCTGGTGGAACCTGTGGATTCAGCTGGCAAGCTGGTCGTCACTCACATGGCTGGGAGGACTGACGGTTTTGCTGACGGTACCGGGCATCGTGGCTGCGAAAAGCCTGCTGATCTGCGGTGCGCTGCAGATCGCGATTCTGTTCTGGATTCTGTACCGCCGCTCCCGGATTCCGCCGGAGCAGCGGGATGCCCACCCCGCGCCGAAAAAGGACTGAAAGGAATTGGGCTATGGCGATTTGCTATATTGTGGGCGCCGGAGAGGACTGCGGCGTGGATTTTGTTCCGCAGACCGGTGATCTGGTCATTGCCGCCGACGGCGGCTACCGGCTTCTGCGGGAGACCGGCATTATACCGGATCTGGTGGTGGGAGATTTTGATTCCCTTGGCGCTGCGCCGGAGGGAGAAACGGTCATTACCCTTCCTGTGGTCAAGGACGTGACCGATACCTGGGCAGCCATTGAACTGGGAAAAGACCGGGGCTTCCGGGCCTTCCGGCTTTACGGCTGCACCGGTGGGCGCATGGATCACACCCTCGCTAATGTGCAGACGCTGGCTTCGCTGGCGGAGCAGGGGATGCAGGGCTGGCTGGTGAGCGCAACGCAGGAAATCACCGCCATTTCCGGCAAAACCGTCTCCTTTGCGGCAGGCCGCAGCGGCACGGTGTCGGTTTTTGCCCACACGGAATGCTGTACCGGCGTGACCATCCGGGGCCTGCAGTATGAACTGGAAAACGCGGAATTGACCAATCGGTTCCCGCTGGGCGTGAGCAACGCCTTCGTGGGAAGGACTGCGGAGATCTCCGTGGCGGAGGGAATCCTGGTTTTGGTTTATCCGCGAACAAAAAATGTGTAAAATTCTGCGATTCCATTGACAAAACCGCAGAGTTTTGTATAATTAAACTGTATATGGATCCGGTAGGCAAGGCTACCGCAGGGATACGGGTTGCTGCCGCGAAGCAGTGGAGACACTGCCAGCTGGTTTGAGCAGGTGACATCGAAGCACAAGGTGCCATCTAATGCAATTTCACAGCCCTGCGATGCTGAAGCTCAAACGGTGCGTTCAGGAATTTGTCCAGTTCCCGTGCCGTTTGGTACGGGAATTTTTGATTATTGTGAGGTGAAACAGCATGGACGCAGACAGAAGTAGCGGCACAGATTTGGGCCGACGAACCATGGCGTCCTGTTGGGACGCCCAGGGCTGAAGCCCGAAGAATGTGTCTTGCTCCTGTTCCCGAATTTTGGATCAATAAGGAGGAAGCACCTTGAACGAAAAAAATGTCATGCTGGAGGCCACCATTATCAAGCTGGCCGAAGGCAAAAAGTATGCCTCTCTGCGGGACTTTCTGGCAACGCTCAACGGCGCCGATATTGCGGAAGCCTTTGGTGAGCTGTCGGATCAGACCCTGCCGCTGGTGTTCCGGCTCCTGCCCAAGGAGCTGGCCGCGGAGGTCTTTGTGGAGATGGAGGCGGAGCAGCAGGAGACTTTGATCCGCAGCTTTTCCGATGTGGAGCTGAAGGCCGTGGTGGAAGAGCTGTATGTGGATGACGCGGTGGATCTGGTGGAGGAAATGCCTGCCAATGTGGTCTCCCGCATTCTCTCGCAGGCGGATCCTGATACCCGCAAGATGATCAACGACATTCTGCAGTACCCCGATGACTCCGCAGGCTCGGAGATGACCACGGAGTTTGTGGAGCTGCAGTCCGACATGACGGCGGCCCAGTGCATTGCCCATATCCGGCGGGTCGGTATTGACAAAGAGACCATCAACACCTGCTATATCACGGAAAACGGCCATTATCTGCGGGGCGTTGTGTCCATCCGCTCGTTGATTCTCGCAGACGATGATACCCTTTGTAAAGATCTCATGACCCCCAGCGTGGTCTCTGTGGGCACGCTGGAGGACAAGGAGACCGTGGCGCAGATGTTCGCCAAGTACGCCTTCAACGCCCTGCCCGTGGTGGACAAGGACGGCCGTCTGGTGGGCATCGTCACCATGGATGACGCCATTGACATCATGGAAGAGGAAACCACCGAGGATATGGAAAAGATGGCGGCTATCGTGCCTTCTGACCGGCCCTATCTGCAGACCGGTGTGTTTGCCATCTGGAAAAACCGTATTCCGTGGCTGCTGATTCTGATGCTGGCTGCCACCTTTACGGGTCTGGTGATCCGTGGATTTACGGATACCCTGCTGGCAGTCACCGTTCTGATCGCCTATATCCCCATGCTGATGGATGCCGGCGGCAACTCCGGCGCCCAGGCCTCTGCCACGATCATCCGTGGCCTGTCCATTCAGGAACTGGAGTTCCGGGATATCTGGCAGGTACTGTGGAAGGAGCTGCGGGTCTCTCTGCTCTGCGGCCTGACCATGGCGGCGGTGAACTTTGCCAAGCTGCTCCTGCTGGACCGTGTGTCTCTGCTGGTGGCGGCGGTGGTGTCGGTCACACTGGTGTGCAGCGTGGTCATCGCCAAGCTGCTGGGCAGCTTGTTCCCCATGCTGGCGGAAAAGTTGGGCTTCGACCCGGCACTCATGGCCAGTCCCATCATTACAACTGTGGTGGATCTGACCTCTTTGGTGGTCTACCTGAGCCTCGCATCGGCAATACTGTAAACGCAAAAAGATCGTACTCTTTGGGAGTACGATCTTTTTTGCTGGACATCTCCGGCGGCCAGGGGTCTGGCCACCCTACGGTATATTTTGTAGGGGGCGGCGTCCTCGACGCCCCGTTCATTGTCAATAGGTTCTCTACCGTAAGAAGATTCGTTTACCGCTTTCGTAGGCGGAGACGGTGCCGATTTTCTGGGCGCTGGGCACAGCGGTTTTCAGTGCTTCAAACAGCGCGTCCGCATCGGCGGGATCGCAGGCCATGACCAGTCCGCCGGCGGTCTGGGGATCATAGAGCAGATCCTGCTTGGCCAGTTCCGTGGTTCCGGCATCCACCGCTTCCTGCGCGAAGCTGCGGTTGCGGTACATGCCCTCCGGCAGAATGCCCATGCGGGCCAGTTCCAGCGCTTCGGGGATCAGATCCATGGCTTCCACATCCAGCGTGATCTGCACATCGCTGCCCTGTGCCATTTCATACAGGTGCCCCAGCATACCAAATCCGGTGACGTCCGTGCAGGCGTGAACACGGTACTGCACCATCACATCCCGGGCAGATTTGTTCAGGGTGGTCATCATGGTCATAGCCAGCGCCATGCCCTCCTCGGACACCATATCGGCCTTGGTGGCTGTGGTCAGCACGCCGATGCCCAGAGGCTTTGTGAAAAACAGCACATCTCCCGGTTTTGCGCCGGAATTGGTCAAAATCCTGTCCGGATGGACAAAGCCGGTGACAGCCAGACCGTATTTTGGCTCTTCGTCCAGGATGCTGTGGCCGCCGGTGATCAGGGCGCCCGCCTCATAGACCTTGTCATAGCCGCCCTTCAGAAGCTGATGGACGGCTTCTTTTGGCATGTCCTTGGGTACTGCCATGATATTCAGGCAGAGCTTCGGTTCGCCGCCCATGGCATAGACGTCGGACAGGGCATTGGTGGCGGCGATCTGCCCGAATACATAGGGATCATCGGCGATGGGCGGGAAGAAATCCACGGTCTGCACCAGCGCCAGCTCGTCGGAAATCTTGTAGACGGAGGCGTCGTCACTCTTGTCGAAGCCCACCAGCAGATTGGGGTCATGGTGCACAAGGATGCCCTCCAGCAGCTGGCTCAGTACGCCTGCACCCACTTTTGCGCCGCAGCCGGCGCATTTTGCCAGCTTGGTCAATTTAATGTCATCAGCCATTTCGCAGCACTCCTGTCTTTTGTAAAATAGCTTCCAGCACGCCGCCGCCCACTGCCAGTGCCTTGTCAGAAGCACACAGACAGTGATCCGGTTCACACCGGGGATCCACATCTCCGGCTTTCATGCCCTTGTGCACCGGCGTTCCGTCGGGCAGAATACCCCGCAGAATGCCGCTGATGGTGCAGATCATGGGTTCTTCACCTACGAAGCCTGCAATATCACCGGTCTGTACCTGTGCGCCGATGTCCAGCATCTGCTGGAAGATGCCGTCTGCCGGGGCGCGGAGCACCCGTTCTCCCGCAAAGCCGCCGATGAGGCCGGGGGTGGCGGTGTTGGGGATGGCAGAGCCGTCCCAGATCACCCGTCCCAGATAGTGCCCCCGCATGGTCTCCACCACGGCGTGGCAGTCCACTCCGGCGGTGAAACCGGGGCCCACGGCAATGACGGCGGGCGCATCGGTGATAGCGGTGCCCAGATTTTTCTTGGCAAGGATGGCATCCACCAGCACATCCGGATGCAGCAGGTCACGGCAGCGGCAGTCGGAATCAGTCAGCACCGGAATTTCGCCCGCTGCCAGTACGGCGGGCACTTCCTCCGCTGTGCAGTGCCGCCCGGTAATATCTTCCACCGTATATGCGCCCAGCACGATGGCCTGGGAAAAGCTGACCGTTCTGCGGATGGCGGTGGGCCTTGGCAGGTCGGTCATGACCACCTGCATACCGGCACGGTGCAGCCGCAGGGCAATGCCTGTGGCAATGTCGCCCGCGCCTCGGATCAATACCAGCATGGAATGTCCTCCTTTTGGATATTCTGAGAAAAGAATAACGGATTTCTTTTTAACTGAGGCTTTCGCCTCAGTTAAATGCCTGCATATCAAAGGTGATCACTGTAAAATACTGCTTTCCTTCGAACTGTACCCGCTGATCGATGTGTTTTTTCAGTTCTTCGGTCTGCCCGCTCAGCTCAAAGGGAATCACCAGATCAAAAATCAGATTGGTATGGCTGGGGCCGCGCACCATGCGGAAATCATGGATGGTCAGCCGCGGATCGATTTGCAGGATCTCCTGCTCCACTAGTGTGTGCATATGGGCCAGCTCATCGTTGTCCGTCACCACGGGGTCGTAGTGAATGACCAGATGAATGTTGTGTTCTTTGTAGAACACCCGTTCGATGTCATCAATGATATCGTGGCTGGCAAGGGGATCCTCCTGACTGTCCATTTCCACATGGACGCTGGCAAACCGGCGTCCCGGGCCATAGTCATGGACGATCAGATCGTGGATACCCAGAATTTTCTCATAGGACAAAATTTGGTCGCCGATCATTCTGGTCAGCTCCGGATCCGGAGCAGCGCCCAGCAGGGGATCAATGGTATCTTTGGCGATGCCGATGCCGCTCCAGAGAATGAACGCAGCCACAGCCAGACCCACATAACCGTCGATCTTCCAGCCCCAGATCATGGAGGTGGCACCGGTCAGAAGAACGGCTGCCGTGGAAATGACATCGTTGCGGCTGTCAACGGCGGTGGCTTCCAGCGTGGAGGAGCCGATGGTTTTGCCAACTCTCCGGCAGAACACCGAGAGCCAGAGCTTCACGCCGATGGAAACCACCAGAATGGCAAGGGTCAGCCACGAAAAAGCGGCAGCCTCGGGATGAATGATCTTGGCAACCGAAGATTTGACCAGCTCGATGCCGATATAGAAGATCAGCGCTGCCACGATCAGACCTGAGAGGTACTCATATCTGGCGTGTCCATAGGGGTGGTGGGAGTCGGCAGGTTTTTCCGCCAGCTTGAAGCCCAAAAGCGTCACCAGAGAGCTGGAGGCGTCGGCAAGGTTGTTGACGGCGTCGGCCATAACGGCCACAGAGCCGGATAGCAGTCCTGCCAGCAGCTTCAGGGCAAACAGCAGAATATTGCACCCGATCCCCACTGTGCCTGCCATTTTGCCGCAGACAGAGCGGCATTTGGGGTTCTGGGGATCATAGAAAAGACGAAGGAAAAGCCGGGTCATGGAATCACCTGAATTGAGAATTTGATTCTATTATAGTGGAACGCAGCCGTAAAAGCAATCGGAAAACAGTTGTTGACCCGACAACAAGACTGTGTTAGAATAACATCGGTGTGTGAAAACTGAAAAAGGAGATTACTATGGCATCCTATCGTATTCTTACGGATTCCAGCTGCGATCTGACGCAGGAGATGGCGGACGAACTGGGTCTGCTGGTCGCGCCGCTGTCTGTCAACTATAAGGGACAGGAATACCGCAACTATCTGGACGGACGGGAACTGAATGTCAGCCAGTTCTATCAGGGTCTGCGGGATGGAGAAATGACCAGCACCACCGCTGCCAATCCCACTGTCTGGAAAGATATGGCAGAGCCCATTCTGAAAGCCGGCGAAGATGTTCTGGTTCTAGCCTTTTCCTCCGGCCTCAGCACCACCTGCAATGCGGCACGGATCGCTGCTGCTGAACTGGAAGAGGAGTATCCCGACCGGAAAATGATTGTGGTGGATACGCTCTGCGCCTCCCTTGGTCAGGGTATGTTCTGCTATCTGGTGGTCAAAAAGCAGCGGGAAGGAGCTTCTCTGGAAGAGCTCCGCACCTATGCCGAAGAACTGGTGCCCCATCTGGCCCATTGGTTTACGGTGGATGACCTGTACTTCCTCAAGCGCGGCGGCAGAATCTCCGGCGCTACGGCCGTGGTGGGCAGTCTGCTGCAGATCAAGCCGGTGCTCCATGTGGACGATGAAGGCCATCTGATCAGCGTGTCCAAGGCCCGCGGCCGCAAGGCTTCCATTCAGGCGCTGGCCAATAAGGTGGCGGAGGATGCCATCGACCCCGAAACCCAGACCATGTTCATCAGCCACGGCGACTGTCTGGCTGATGCGGAATATCTGGCTTCTCTGGTGAAAGAGAAGCTCCATGTACCGGAGATCCATATCAATCATGTGGGCCCGGTGATCGGTTCCCATTCCGGTCCCGGCACACTGGCCATGTTCTACGTGGGAAAAAAGAGATAAATATTCCGTTTCCGCAGCCGAAAACCGGCTGCGGAAAAATTATTTTTGATGTGACCCGGGGTAAGGGCTTGCTTGTGACGCTGGGTCATGTGCTAGGATGAGGCCATAGGAGGTGAACGCTATGTCAAAATATACGACGGGAGAGCTGGCAAAGCTCTGTCAGGTATCGGTCCGGACGGTGCAGTATTACGACAGCCGCAATATCCTCACTCCCAGTGAGTTGAGCGAGGGCGGCAGACGGCTGTATTCCGATGATGACCTGCAGCGGCTGCAGACCATCTGCTTTCTGAGAAGTGCCGGTCTTTCCATCAATGCCATCGGCGATTTTCTGTCTCAGCCGGAGCCGGAAAAAACGCTGGAGCTCCTTCTGGATCAGCAGGAGGCCGAGGTGCGGAAGGAAATGCAGAGCCTGCAGGAAACACTGGAAGTGCTGGAAAACCTTCGCAAAGGGCTGAAAGCCATGGACAATTTTTCCGTCGAATCCATCCCGGACATAGCCAAAATCATGTCAGGAAAAAAGAAACTGAGAAGAATACGATGGACTATGGTGCTGACGGGGATTCCCGTGACGGCGCTGCAGTGGGGTTCCATCATCCTCTGGATTACCACAGGAATCTGGTGGCCGTTCGTGGTCTGGGTCATGGTGGCGATCCCCTGGGGCATTGTGATCAGCCGGTACTATTTCAAAAACGTGTCCTATATCTGCCCGGAGTGCCACAGCATTTTCAAGCCGACCCTGAAGGAAGCCTTCTGGGCAAACCATACGCCCAACACACGCAAGCTCACCTGCACC
>JAZSCX010000097.1:0-16885 GCA_045530865.1 Candidatus Avilachnospira sp. | reverse complement strand
CCGCAATACCTCTTTTTGTATTGCTTCTGGATAATGCTTTTGCCCTTTCTTTCCTGACATAACAACACCCCCTGATGTAGTTATTATCCTACATCAGGGGGCTTTTTGTCTATTGTCCAGTTTTACTGGTTCAGTTCAACTTGCTGCGGCTTGTTCGTTATCGTGCATGTGCATTCTTGCCTGGAAGCTGCGCAATGATAACGCCGATAAACACCAGCCCGCAGCCAAACAGCTCCGTTGCGAAGAGCTTCTGGTTCAGCAGCAGCCAGCCAAAGAGCATGGAAAAAACAGCCTCAAGGCTCATCAGAAGGGAGGCCACCGTGGGCTCCGTATGGGCCTGCCCGATGATCTGAAACGTATAACCCACACCGGCAGAGAGAATACCGGCGTAGCAGATGGGCAGCCAGCACTGCAGAATGCTGTGCAGATCCGGCGTTTCCGTGAAGAACATCACGATCAGGGAGATCACGCCAACCACAAAAAACTGCATACTGCTGAGGCGAATGCCATCCAGCTTAGAGCTGACCTTGTCGATGATCAGAATATGTGCGGTAAATGCAGCGGAACAGCCGAGTACCAGCAATTCTCCCTTGCCGACGGTCATATCACCGGCACAAAGCAGATACAGACCGGACAGAGCCAGCACCACGCTGATCCAAATCCACGGTTTTACCTTTTGACCAAACAGCAGTCCCGCAATGGGCACCAGAATAATGTACAAAGATGTGATAAACCCGGCCTTTCCGGCTTCTACATATTTCAATCCGAACTGCTGCAGCGAACAGGCAATGAACAGCACCACACCGCACAAAGCACCGTAAAACAGCTGATTCTTTTTCGCCGCAGTTGTCACGGGCTTTTTGTCATTTCCCTTTTTATTCATAAAGGCAATCACTGGGAGAAGGACAAGGCTTGCCAGAAAACACCGTACCGCCTGAAAGGTAAAAGGCTCCACATAGTCCATACCCACGGTTTGGGCCACAAAAGCGGCGCCCCAGATCATGGCGGCACCCAGAAGCATGGCATTACCCATGAAACGTTTTTTCATATTGATCCCTCGCTTTTTTGTCTTTGCCTAATGTAACATGTCATTTTCCGATAGTCAAGAGCAACCGGTGCTTGCTCCAAGGGAGCAGACTTGCTATAATAAAGAAAAGGGGGCATGGAAATGGAAGATTTATTTATTCCCACGCTGCATACGTTTGAAACCAATAATATTTTTACCGGCAGCTGGGGTATGCTTCGGTTCAAAATTACCCCTGCCATCGTCATGAAAACGCCCAAGGAAGTGGACATGGAAGCCAGCTCTATGAAGGCAGAGCTCTGGCACGGTCTGTTCTGCTACGAAAAAAGTGAGATCGAAGCAGAGCAGGTATTTCCTCTTAGCATCGAAGGCCGCGAGGCTATGTATCGTTGGCTGAAGGATCACGCATAATTCGAAATTCAAGAAATACTTATTGATTTACGATAAATCCTTCTTGACTTTCATAGCGTTCTATGGCATAGTATAGGAAAAAGGAGGCATTGTTATGAAACAGAAAGCCCTTTCCGACTGGTTAAAAATTGCCATTGTTATGCTGGCGGCCTTTGGCCTTGTGATCTACGGGATCGTGCTTCCGTCCTATGGACTGAGCCTTGCTTCATCCGTGCCGGAATTTGCTCATTGCTTCTGGCCCTGGATGACGTTGTTTCTTCTGACGGCTGTGCCCTGTTATACGTCGCTGGTCATCGGCTGGCTGATCGCCCATTCCATCGGGCAAAACCGTTCCTTCACGGAGATCAATGCCAAAAGAATGAAGTGGATATCCAATCTTGCCTTTGGAGATGTGATTTTGTTTTTTTCCGGCAATGTGATGCTGATGTTTCTGAATATGAATCCCCCGGGCGTGTTCCTGCTTTCTCTGCTGCCGGATATGGTGGGCGTTGCTGTCGCTGTATGTGCTGCCGCATTGAGCCACCTGATCTTCAAATCCGCGCAGCTGCAGGAAGATACGGAACTGACGATTTGAGGTGACGGCATGATTGTGGTACGGATTGATGTTATGCTGGCAAAGCGGAAAATGTCCGTGACGGAGCTGGCGGAAAAAGTGGGAATCACCATCTCCAATCTTTCTATTTTGAAAAATGATAAAGCCCGTGCCGTTCGGCTCGAAACGTTGGATAAGCTCTGCAAGGCTCTGGACTGCCAGCCGGGAGACCTTCTGGAGTATATGGAGGATGAACCATGCTGATCATGCTTTATATGCTGCTGGATGGCATCGTGGGCATGGGGATCACTTTGCTCGGCTATGCTGTGTGTGCCGCTGCCTATTTTTTCATCTGTTTTCTGTTTAAGGCCAATCGAGCGGGGAAGAGGAATGTGGTTCTGGGCTGGTTGACCTGCGAATTGCTTTGCGATGTTCTTTGGTATCTGATTTACTACCCAAATGGAAATTATGTAAACCATGGAATTGGCGGAGCAGCAGCCATGCTTCTGCTTCCGGCGGTTCTGTTCATAACAGCTACCCTGACTACCCTTATCAATGGAGCAAAACGCTGATGCAGATTTTTCTGCATCAGCGCTTTTTGTTTATCTTCTGTTCTGATTCTGCTGATTGTTGTTCTGGTTCTGATTGTTGTTCTGGTTCCGGTTCTGGTTCTGGTTGCTCTTCTGATTCTGGTTGTTGTTCTGGTTGTTGTTCTGGTTCTGCTGGTTCTTGTTCTGGTTGTTGTTCTGATACTGATCCATGATCGTATCCTCCTGTATTGTTTTTTGTGGTACCGCAGAGTTAGTATGTGTCGGTTATCAGGATTTATCCTTTGGTTTAAACAAAAGTGCAGCCAATAGGCCGAAAAAGATGGCAGCGGTGATTCCACCTGCAGCTGCCTTCAGTCCGCCTGTCAGCGCACCTAGCAGACCATCTTTTCCAACGGCTTCTTTTACACCTTTTGCCAGTGTGTTGCCGAAGCCTGTCAAGGGAATGGTTGCGCCTGCACCACCCCAGTCCACCAGCGGCTGATACAGACCCAATGCACCCAGCACAACACCTACCACCACATACAGCACCAGAATTCTGGCAGGTGTCAGTTTGGTCTTGTCGATAAGAATCTGACCGATGGCACATAGCACACCACCCAATAAAAATGCTTTCAAATAGTCCATATATTACCGCCTTTCCGTGCCGATGGAAACGGCATGGCAGATCACGGGGATGCTTTCCCCTTGCTGTGTGGAAAGAGGGGAGAGCAGCGCGCCTGTACCGCAGAACAGCACATTTTTGAGTTTCCCTTTTGCGATCTGTCGCATGATATATCCGCACAGCACCACAGAACCACAGCCGCAGCCGGAGCCACCTGCATGAACGTCCTGCTTCTGCAGATCGTAGATCATGGTGCCACAGTCATCGTAGACGCCGCCGATGCCCACGCCGTCCTTGCGGAACAGATCCAGTAAAATCTCTTTGCCAACGGATCCCAGATCCCCTGTGACGATCAGATCATAATCGTCAGGGGAGAGCCGCAGGTCGTCGAAATGGGCCCGTATGGTTTCATAGGCCGCCGGAGCCATAGCCGCGCCCATGTTGTTGGCGTCCTTTACACCATAGTCCACAACACTGCCAACAGTTGCTGCATTGAGAAACGGTCCTTGTTCCCGCTGACCCAGCAGCATACAGCCCGCGCCGGTCACCGTCCACTGTGCCGTCGGGGTACGCTGACCACCGTAACCCAGGGGGAATCGGTACTGCCGCTCTGCTGACGCAAAATGGGAGGAGCTCATAGCTGCTGCCGTTTTGGCATAGGTGCCGTTGACCATCATGCCGCCCAGTGTCAGGGATTCTGCCATGGTGGAGCAGGCACCGTACAGTCCCAGAAAAGGAATTCCAGTATCCCGCACGGCAAAGGAAGAGCTGATACACTGGTTGAGCAGATCACCGGCCAGCAGCACATCAATGTCTTTCCCATGCAGCCCCGCTTTTCGCATGGCGGTATCCAGTGCAACAGCCTGCAGCTTGCTTTCTGCTTTTTCCCAACTGTCCTGTTTGAAGGTGGTGTCTGAACTGACATAATCAAAGTAAGGGGAAAGAGGGCCTTCCTGTTCTTTTTTACCGGCAATGGCGCTGGATGCCAAAATGGCAGGATGCTGGTCAAATGCAATGCTCTGCTTTCCTCTGCGCAGACTGCCCATGAAACATCACTCCTTTTTGCCCAGTATGCCCTGAATTTTGAAAATCATGCGGTCGGGAATCGGCTTGTATGAATTCAGAATCTATGATACAATCTGCTGGAATGGAGTGATTTCCTTGCGAATTGGAACAATTGAGCTTGGCGGCAAGCTGGCCCTTGCGCCTATGGCAGGCGTAACGGACTGGGCATACCGTACCATTTGCGCAGAGCTTGGCGCAGCGGTCACGGTGACGGAAATGGTTTCCTCCCGTGCACTGGTCTATCAGGATAAAAAAAGTGTGGGCCTTTTGAAAAAAACACCCACCGGGATCTGCGGCGCGCAGATTTTCGGCAATGATCCGGAGATCATGGCGCAGGCTGCCGTTCTGGCTCTGCGGTACAGCGGCTGCGATTTTCTGGATATCAATATGGGCTGTCCCATGCCCAAAATTGTAAATAACGGTGACGGCAGCGCCCTGATGAAAGATCACCGCCTTGCGGGTCAAATTGTCCGGGCGGTGGTGGATGCGGTGGATGTACCGGTTACGGTCAAGACCCGCATCGGCTGGGATCGCGGCAGTATCACCGTGGTGGATATGGCGAAGATTCTGCAGGATAACGGCGCTTCTGCCATTGCAGTCCATGGGCGTACCAAGTCCATGCTCTATTCCGGCCGTGCCGACTGGGATGCCATCCGGGAGGTCAAGCAGGCTGTGTCCATTCCGGTTATTGCCAACGGCGATATTTTCGGCCCCACCGAAGCTGTCCAGTGCCAAAAACGAACAGGCGCCGATCTGTTCATGATCGGCAGAAGCGCCTTTGGTAATCCGTGGGTGTTTGCACAGGCCAAAGCCGCATTGGAGGGCAATGAGATTCCGGAGCTTCCGCCCCTGTCTCAGCGGGTGGATGTGGCGCTTCGCCAGTTTCAGCTGGCAAAGGAGGACAAGGGCGAACACATTGCCTGTCTGGAAGCCAGAAAGCACTTTGCGTGGTATCTGCGCGGTGTGGCCTACAGCAACTATTACAAGGAGCAGATATCTGCCATCAGCACCATGGAGGATATTGAAAAGACCGCAGCTGGCATTAAGCGCGATCTGAGGTGAAAGAATGACCGACGAAAAAAAGTTGATCGAGCGTATTCTGGCGGGGGATTTGGATGCCTTTTCCGACCTGATGACCATCCACGAGAAGCAGGTGTACAACCTCTGTCTGCGGATGACCGGGCATCCGGAGGACGCACAGGATCTGTCGCAGGAGGCGTTCGTGAAAGTGTGGCGCGGGCTGCAGTTTTATAAATTTGAATCGAGCTTTTCCACATGGCTTTATCGTCTCACCAGTAATGTCTGCATTGACTTTCTGCGGCAGCAAAAGCGCCGTGCAGCCTGTTCTCTGAACATGACCGACGAAAATGGCGAGGAAACGGAGCTTGAGATCGTGGATCCTGCACCTTCACCGGAGCAGCAGGTATCCTCCCGGGAGGATAAGACGCAGATTGCCGCGGCTCTCAATCAGCTGGAGGATGAATTTCGTCTGGTGCTGACCCTTCGTGTGGTAGAGGACCTCTCTTATGAGGAGATCGGAGAAATGCTGGATCTGAAACCCGGAACCGTAAAATCCCGGATCGCCAGAGCCAGAACCAAATTAAAGAAAATTCTTCTTCGGAATGGGAACTATTTCTGCAATGATTCGTCCAATTCAACAGAGAGGGGGCTGCACCATGAAATGTGAAGATGCGCTGCTGTTGATCAGCGGTCATATCGATCAGGAAAATACACCGGAGGAAGAGGCGCAGCTTCTGCAGCATTTGCAGCAGTGTCCTGAATGCAGGAACATTCTGCGGGCCTTTGAGGAAATGAACAGCAGCCTTGTGGCTTTGAACGAGGAACCGCCGAAGGATCTGCGGCAAAATGTGATGAATGTCATCCGCGCAGAGAATACTTCACCGAAAAAACAGCGCCGCCGCTGGATCGGTCTTGCCGTGGCAGCGGCCTTGGCGATTGTGATCGGTGCAGCTGCCGTGCCGAAGTTTACGCCTGCTCCCACAGAGGCCGATGCACCCATGGTGGCACGCGCTGTGCCCATGGCTGCAGAAGTGCTTTCTGCCGA
The DNA here is from genome assembly GCA_045530865.1 of Candidatus Avilachnospira sp. Classification (GTDB taxonomy): domain Bacteria; phylum Bacillota; class Clostridia; order Oscillospirales; family Oscillospiraceae; genus Avoscillospira. Next base: position 10,636 of record JAZSCX010000097.1, on the reverse strand, counting down.
CAGCATCGAAGTATCTCCGCAGGAAATTGCCGATGCAAAAAACGCCGCCGTGGCGGTGACATATGAATTGTATCCGGAACTGGAAGTCTGCGAATGCGAAATGCTGGAAAACGGTGCGCTTTTGTACTGCCTGGATCATGCAGAAGCTGCAGAAGCGCTCAGTGAGCTGTATGATCTGGAGTTGTTCCTGCCGGAACAGGCTTTGGCGGATGTTTCCTATGCTCTGCTTCTTCCCCCGCAGTAAAAACATCGGACGGACTTGCTCCATTCGCTGTTTTGTATTATAATATAGCTACAGTACAAAGTCTCCCCTTGGTGTCCAAGGGGAGGTGGTTTCGCGGAGCAAAACCGGAGGGGATCAGAACTGCCTAATCAAATTCTTTGCGGATTGTTGCAACAGATTGGAGACCACCATGGAACGCTATATTGTATTCGATACTGAAACCCCCAACAGCCGCAATGATTCCATCTGTTCCATTGGGCTTGCCGTAGTGGAGGATGGAGAAATTGTGCAGGAGCGTTACGATCTGGTGGATCCGGAGGCCCGCTTTGATGTGTTCAATGTGGAACTGCATGGGATTTGCCCGGAGATGGTCCGGTTTGAAAAGAATTTTCCTGTCCTCTGGCAGGAAATTGAACCGATCATGGACAGTGGAATTTTGGTGGCCCATAATGCAGCCTTTGATCTTGGCGTGCTGTCCAAGCTCTTTTACCGGTATGGAATTCGGCGCAGCGCCGATTCCTATGTCTGTACGGTGCAGCTGGGCAGAAAATGCATCCCGCAGGCGCCCAATCATAAGCTGAATACCCTCTGTGAACTGCTGAACATTCCACTCAATCATCACAATGCGGCCAGCGATACCCGTGCCTGTGCAGAATTGCTGTGTACATATATGCGAATGGGTTTACAGATAAAAGATTATGTAAAGCGATGGGACTACAATCGTTATGCTTCCCAGCGCTGGTACCGGTAGGTGAGCGCCATGATTAAAAACCTGATTTTGGATATGGGCAATGTACTGATTGAATTCTGTCCCGACCGGTTCATTGCTGATTTGGGTGTGACCGATCCGGAGATCCATGCTTTGCTTCTACGGGAAATTTTCCAATCTTCCGAATGGGCTGCACTGGATCACGGTACCATGGATGAAGCCGAATCACTGAAGCGTATCTGTTCCCGTCTGCCGCAAGAACTCGGGACAATGGCGGAACGCCTGGTTTTTCATTGGAATGAACCCCTGCACCCGATCCCCGGTATGGCAGAGCTTGTCCGCGATTGCAAGGCGGCAGGCATGGGGATCTACTTGCTTTCCAATGCTTCCGTCCGTCATGGGGAATACTGGCCCTATGTCCCCGGCAGTGAATACTTCGATGGCGTGATTGTTTCTGCCAATCTGAAAATGGTGAAGCCTTCGCCGGATATTTATCGATATGTACTGGACACCTACGGCCTGAAAGCGGAGGAGTGCCTGTTTGTGGATGATATGCTCTATAATGTTAGAGGCGCGGAGGCCGTCGGCATCCCCGCCTTTCACTTCAAAAACAACGCAGCTGCCCTGCATCATATGCTTTTCAACGCGTAAAAACATCCGGAGATTACTCCGGATGTTTTACTTTTAACACATTGTAAATGATCACGCTGCCGATGACGATCACGGCACCCACAAGGGCCATGGGGCCTACCGCTTCCCGATAGAAAATGGCAACCAGAACAGGATTAAGAATGGGTTCAATGCCGGAGATCAGGCTGGCAGATACGGCAGGGGTGGTGCGCAAACCGATGCACATGAAAATATAGGCCAGACCCACCTGAAAGGCGCCGAGGATGATAACACTGATGATGGCGACAGACGAAAATTCTGTTTCCTGCAGCAGGAAGGGAAGTCCGGTCAGAACACTTAACACGTCACCCCAGAACACGGAGGAAATAGGGTCACTGTTGGGCAGATCGTTGAGCAAAAACACGCCCGCGTAGGACAGGCCAGACAGCAAAGCCAGTGCGTTACCTGCCATACCGCCCATTTCCAGACCGTCCACAAAAAAGCAGATCACACCTGCCAAAACGATCAAGCAGGTGATCACATCCAGCTTTTTGGGCTTCCGTTTCCAAAACAGGATGGAGAGTAAAATTACAAAAATAGGTGCAGTGAACTGTAAAACGATGGTATTGGCGGCGGTGGTCATCTTGTTTGCCAGAGAAAACAGCACGTTGGTGCCGCAGACGCATACGGCGCCCAAAAGGACAAAACGGTTCAGACGCAGCTTGTGTCTGGTCAGCAGCAGATACAAGCCGACAACAATACAGGCCACCAGTGTTCTGGCGCTGTTGATGCTCATGCCGTTCCAGGGGATGACCTTGATGCAAAGTCCTCCGATGCTGTATAGCACGGCAGCAAGAAATACAAAAATCACGCCCCGGCGCTGGCTGGCACGGTCATAAACGGTCATGGGGCAATCTCCTTTTCGAGGAAATCACGCAGGGCGTCGGTAAGGACGGATAGCTCCTGCGGTGCATAATAGTAATGTCCGGAATGGGGCAAAATGACCGGGTCCAAACAGGAATTGCGCTGAAAAAGCGCAGCGGATCGAAGTGAAACCAACTCGTCTTTTTTTGAGAAAAAAACACGACAGGGTAAAGTCAGGGCAGGCAGGGTGGTTCTGGAATGCCTGCAGAGCTGCAGCAGCTCCCAAAAGCGGGGGAGAAACCCCAGATACTGCCAGAGCTTAGCGGTTACCTGGACTCCCGCAGACTGCTTCAGTGCGTGCTCCCATGGGTCGGCGGAATTAGATCTATGGAAACAGAGCCGCAGCAAGCGGGGTACCATAACCGGTGCGATCTTCGGATAAAGCGGTACGTTGAGCAGAAATAGACCGGTCACAGTCGAATAGCGGCCGGCGGCATCCATGGCAAGCAGCGATCCCATAGAGTGCCCCATAATCACGATCCGGGAATGGATTTGGCTGATTTCATCCAGAACATGCGAGATCTGGGCTTTCCACTTCTGCATAGAAGTATGGGCGAAATCCTTCGATGTACCGCCGTGGCCGTCCAGAAGTACGTTATAGATTGACCAGTTGTCCGGAATAAACGGAAGAAACCTGTCAAAATGCCGCGGTGTGCCGCAGATTCCGTGGATCATCACAATGGCACTTTCAGCTCCGGGAATGCACCGGATATCAGGATCATGGTTCATGCGATATACCTCCGACGGATTTACCCGTTCCGAAGCTGGTTTGCCATGGGAGAAAGGGCGGTGCTGGCGTGGATCAGCAGTTCGGCATACTGCGGGAGCATCGCATCCGTAATGGAAAGAACGGTTCCGGAAATGCTGATGGCACCGGTGGGGTAGCCGTCCAGATTGCGGATGGGAACGCCGATGCAGCGGACACCGGGAGTTTCCTCTTCGTTATCCACCGCATAGCCCTGCTCGCGGATTATACGAAGTTCCTCGTACATGGCTTCACGGGAAATAATGGTATGCGGTGTTCTGCGCTCCAGACCCCAACGATCCAGTATGGCGTCTACTTCCTCTTGCGGCAGGTAGGCCAGAATGGCCTTACCTGCACTGGTGCAGTGAAGGGGAAGCACTCTGCCGCAAACGGAGTATTTGGTCATTCTCCGTCCGGGGTAGACCGCATCCAGATACAGCGCCTGTCCATTGACATTGGTGACAAAGTACACGATTTTGCCGGTGCTTTGCTGAATATCCTCCAGAAAGGGCAGCGCCTGCTGAACAATGGGCAGACCCTGCAGCTTGGTGTAGCGGAAGGTTAGAGTCTTGTAGCCGAGGCAGTAGGTCTTGGCTTCTTCATTTTTGTCCAGCAGGCCGCAATGCTCCAGTGTTCGCAGCAGATTGAGGACGGAGCTTTTGGGAAGGTTGATCCGGCTGCTGATCTGTGCCAGAGAGAGTGTGGGTTCTTCCGCTGTGAAGCAGTCCAGAATGTCGGAGGCTTTTACAACCGCACTAATGATTCCTTTTTCGTTGTCGGTGATTTTCATAGATCTTCTCCCGTTTTGGGTGATCGCAGGAAGTATGGTTCTTGACAATCCTGCGGCATGGTAGTAAAATAGACATAAAGATGAACGAGCATTCAGCACAGCTGAACGAATAGACGAAACTATTGCAGCTACTATGATTTTATCGGGTAACGGAAGGTTTGTCAATCGGTTCATCCATATCAGTGTTTGCGGCAAAAATTTAAAAAGGGGTGCAGCAATCCATGGAACTGAAAAACAAGAAAATCAATTTTTTGGGTGACAGTATCACATACGGTGCCGGTGTCAGCGGCCCGGAGAAGATATTCCTCAATGTTCTGAAAGAGCGTGTTGGTCTGGCGGAGGCCCGCAACTATGGCATCGGCGGCACCCGCTATGCGGTACAGACGGGAACCTGGTACCGTCCTAAGGATGACTATGTGGATGTCAATTCCTTCGCAGAGCGCTATGATGAGATGGACAACGATGCAGACGTAGTCGTTGTGTTTGGCGGAACCAACGATTTTGGTCACGGTGACGCGCCTCTGGGCCGTTTTGAGGACAGAAGCCCCGATAGCTTTTACGGTGCGTGCCACTATCTGTTTACCGGTCTGATCAAAAAGTATCCCGGCAAACCCATTGTCATTATGACTCCTACCCACCGCTGCAATGAGCGCTGCCGCTATTGTGGGGAAAAGCAGATCATCAGTGGTATGCTGGAAGATTATGTCAACATTATTCGTAAGGTTGCGGAGTATTACTCCCTGCCGGTGCTGGATCTTTATGCCTGCAGCGGTATGCAGCCCGAGGTGGACGTGATCCGTGAAATGTACATCCCCGATGGCCTCCATCCCAATGATGCAGGTCATGCCGTCATTGCCGCTAAACTGGAAAAGTTCCTGCGGGATCTGTATAAATTATGAGGTGAAACAATATGAGTTATGTGATTGATCGTGATGAACTGGTGCGGTTTTGCACCGAAGCCTGTGAAAAGTTCGGCTATTCCCATGAAGATGCCGCTGTGACCGCAGAGGTTCTGGCGGAGACGGATATGATGGGTACCCATTCCCACGGTACCAAAAACCTGCTGGGCTATATGAAAAAGACGGAAGCCGGTGGTATCAAGGCCAATGCCAATGTGGCTGTTGTTCGTCAGGGTCCCGCTTGGGCCATTCTGGAAGGCGATTCCGCCATTGGTATGGTGCCCTCCTACCGCGCCATGGAGCTGGCCATTGAAAAGGCTTCTGTGACAGGCATTGCCATGGTCAACGTCCGCAACAGCACCCATTACGGTGCAGCCGGTTTCTATGCCGTTATGGCAGCCAGAAAGGGCATGATCGGTATCTCCATGAGCAACACCGACCCCAATATGGCAATTCCCGGCGGCAAGGGCCGTGAGATCGGCAACAGCCCCTTCTCCATTGCATTCCCCCAGAAGTGCGGCGATCCGCTGTTTCTTGATATCGCCATGTCTGCCACCGCAGCATTGAAGGTTCTGAAAGCTATGAAGGCCGGCGAATCCATTCCTGATACCTGGGTTGTGGATGAGAACGGATTCCCTTCCACCAATCCCGGTGACTTCCTGACCGGCGGCGCGGCACAGCCCATGGCTGCCCATAAGGGTTACGGTCTGGCCATGGCAATCGAAATTCTGACCGGTATCCTCAGCGGCGGCGCCATGCTCCATGAGATCACCAGCTGGAACTATGATCTGCCCACACCCAACAAGGTCAGCCACTGCTTCATGGCCATTGATGTTTCCCAGTTTATGGATCCCGCTGACTTTGCCGACAGACTGGAAGCGTACACCGACGCTATCCATAATTCCCCCAAGCGTTCCGATTCCAAGGGTATTCTGGTTCCTGGTGAGATCGAATGCGGCCGTTATGCAAAGGCCAAAGCCAACGGACTGAACCTGCCGGACGACGTGGCAGAAACCCTGCTGGAGCTGTCTGAACTGTGCGGTCTGTCTGTGAATATGCGTAAAATCAAAGATTGAGGAGATAGTACTATGGATATTCTGGAAAGAGTTGCTATGGCAGGCGTTATTCCTGTCATTAAAATTGAAGACCCCGCCCATGCAGTGCCTCTGGCAAACGCCATTATGGCTGGCGGTATACGCACCATCGAAGTTACCGTCCGAAATGATACGGCCTTCCAGTCCATCCGCCTGATTCATGAAAATGTACCCGGCATGATGGTGGGTGCCGGTACGATTCTGACGCCTGAAATGGTGGATCAGGCTCAGGCAGCCGGCGCCGATTATATCGTAGCTCCCGGACTGAACCTGCCCACTGTTCGTCGCTGCAAGGAACTGGGTCTGCCCGTTGTTCCCGGCTGCGTAACGCCCTCCGAGATTCAGACGGCAATCGATGAAGGTCTGAAGGTTCTGAAATTCTTTCCTGCCGGAACCCTTGGCGGTGTGGAGGCCATCAAGCTCATGGCAGGTCCTTTCCCCGGCGTGAAGTTTGTTCCCACCGGCGGTATTACCTTTGATAACCTGCAGGAGTATCTCAGCTGTAAAGCCGTTGCAGCCTGTGGCGGCAGCTACATGGCAAAGGCCGACCTGATCAAGGCTAATGCATGGGATCAGATCACCGATAACTGCCGTAAGGCCGTCAATCTGGCGCTAGGTTTCCGTCTGGTACATGTGGGCATCAATCATGAAACTGCAGATGAAGCTGCAGCCGCAGCAGCAAAGCTGGCGAACCTGTTTAATCTTCCTGTCCGCAACTGCTCCAAGTCCGTCTTTGCCGATCCCTATGTGGAGAATATGAAGTTCAAGTTCTATGGCGAAAAGGGACATATCGGCTTCAAGACCAATACTCTGGACCGCGCCGTGAATTATCTCCGCGCAATCGGTGTGGAATTCCGGGAAGAGAGCTGCCAGTATGATGCGGCAGGTAAGCTGACCTGCATCTATCTGAAGGAAGAAATCGGCGGCTTTGCCATCCATCTGGTATAGGAGGAAACCTCATGAAATATGTAGTCGGACTTGGTGATTTTCTAGTGAGCCTGTCTCCCAGCGGCTATTTGCGCTTTATGCAGGCAGACAGCTTTGATGTGTTTTATACCGGCGCGGAGGCCAATGTCTGTGCTTCTCTGGCGCAGTTTGGTGTGCGCACCCAGTTTGTGACCCGTTTGCCGCAGAATGATATCGCTGCTACCGGTGTTGCCAATCTGCGGAAATATAATGTCGGTACCGATTTTATTGCCTACGGCGGTGACCGAATCGGTGCGCTGTATCTGGAAAAAGGCGCGGCACAGCGCCCCTCCAAGGTCATTTATGACAGAAAGCATTCGGCGATCTGTGAAGCTACTCCTGAGCATTTTGACTTTGACGCCATCTTTGCCGATGCCAAGTGGTTCCATTTCACCGGAATTACCCCTGCACTGAGCGATACCACCCCTGCGGTCTGCGAAGCAGCCTGCAAGGCAGCAAAGAAGTACGGCGTGACCATCAGCTGTGACCTGAACTACAGAAAAAATCTCTGGGCCACGGCCAAGGCCAGGGAGGTCATGGAACAGCTGCTGCCCTATGTGGATGTGCTCATTGCCAACGAAGAGGATGCGGAAAAGGTACTGGGTCTGAAGGCCAGAGAGACCGACGTCACCAGCGGCGTTCTGAATGTGGCGGGCTATGTGGATGTGGCAAAGCAGATCAGCGAGACCTTCGGCGTCAAGTATGTGGCAACCACCCTCCGCAAGAGCGTTTCCGCTTCCGACAACCTGTGGAGCGCCATGCTGTATCACAACGGTCAGGCCTTTGTTTCCCGGGAGTATGCCATCCATATTGTTAACCGTGTAGGCGGCGGCGACAGCTTCGGCGCAGGCCTGATCTACGGTATGCTGCAGGGCTGGGACGAGCAGCAGATCATTGATTTTGCAACGGCCGCCTCCTGCCTGAAGCACAGCATCGAAAACGACTTCAACATTGCCTCTGTGGACGAAGTTATGAAGCTGGTAAACGGCGACGGCTCCGGCAGAGTGCAGCGATAAGTGGGAGGATGTCTATGAAGGATCTTGCAACCATGGCTTATGATGCCGGTGTGATGCCCATTCTGTTTTCCAACGAGACCTCCTGCGTTTCCCGTGTCATCAGCGCCATTGAACAAACTGGAATTCCTGCTGTGGAAATCCTGCAGAGAGGGGAAGGGGCAAAGGAAGCGCTGAAAGAGGCCATCCGCATCAAGAAGCATGCCTATGTGGGTGCAGGCACGGTGTGTACGCTGGATCACGGCAAGGAAATGGTGGAATCTCGGTGCGGATTTTCTTGTGTCTCCGGGCTATAATCCAGAACTGATTGACTGGTTTGTGAAGAACGGTGTTTCGATTATTCCCGGCGTTTCCTCCGCCACGGAGATCATGATGGCCTGTAATGCAGGCCTGAAGCTGCTGAAGGTATTCCCCTTCAACGAGCTTGGTGGCGAGCGGTTCCTGAATGCCATTTCCGGGCCGTTTTCGGATGTGAAGTTCGTCATCACCGGCTATTTGGATGAGCGGGATCTCCACTACGTTTCCAACAAGAAGATCGCGGCCATCGGCGGTAAACAGCAGAGAAACCGGCACTATTTGTGCCGGTTTGTTTATAAAATGAGGGCAGATATAAGCCAAATACTGCCTGTGATCAGGGCGCCGGAGGCTGCCCACAGCAGTTTTTTTAACAGATTCTGACGGGGTTCCGCGTTTCTGCAGACAATTTTTGCCTCCTTCAACAGGGCTTCTTCTGTAATACCGCCCTCCGCCAGTGCATCCTCCCGCACCAGAAATATCGCCTGATCAAAAAGTTTCTGATCGGGGCCTTTTACAACAACGACCTGCCGTGTGATTCCTTTTACCATGTAAGCGCCTCCCTCGGGACATTGTATGTTCAGTATGACCCAAAACAGGAGATTTATTCCTGCCATATGGATCGGCACAGTACTTGCACATTTTCCCGGCTTCTGTTATACTGTAAAAATAGAAAGGAGGAATTCTTTTGAAAAAGCGTATCTGTCTGCTTCTGTTGGTCGCTGTGCTGCTGATCACCATGGTTCCTCCTGTTCATGCTGTGGAGAACCTTTGCTTCGTTGCCGTGAACGATACTATTCCCACAACCCTGAAAAAAAACGGCATTCCGTACTATACCAACAGCCGTCTCTATATTCCGTTTACGGCCTTCAATGCCAGTCCCAACGGCGTAGGCGCGTCTTATAATGTGGAGAAAAACACCTTTGTCTTGTACAACGCCTATGAGACCCTGCTGTTTGATCTGGAAAAGGATGCCTATTCCAATACAGCTGGAGACGAATTTGAAGTGGAAGTGGCATATCGGTCGGGTATGCTGTATGTTCCGGCATCGGTGGTTTCACATTTTGGACTGTATGTGACGCTGCTGTTCAGCCATGACGGCTATCCGATTATCCGTTTTACTAATGGTGATCAGGTGTATGATGACGGTATGTTTGTGGCGCAGGCGGAAAGTCTCATTACGCGTGCTGCGCAGGAATATGAGAACGAACTGGCGGCGCAGACATGGAGGCCGGTTGTGGAGCCCGATGATCCTGAACCGGAGCCTCCGGAGCCTGCTGCGCCCATTGAAGTCTATCCAGCGTTCAAGGGAGAGGCGGTTTCCCGGCATACACTGGATCGGTTGGCAGTACATAATGTCCGTGCGGCATTTTTCCTCACGGAAGCACAGATTTTGCAGGAAAAGGGACTGGTTCGCGCCATTTATGCTGCCGGGCATACCATCGGTCTGACGGTTTCGCCGGAGGATCCGGATGCCCGAGATGCACTGCTGCGCGCCAATGATGCATTGGACACGGTGCTGTTCTTCCGGTCTGCTCTGGCGCTCCTGCCTGCAGATGCGGAGGCCGAATTACCCTGTCTGCATATTCTGCGGGAGCCGGAGCCTTTGTCTGTGGAGGACCTGATTGCGGCTGCGAAGGAGCCGCAGCTGTATGTGGTCAGCGAAGGCGCACCGGGTGTGATTGCCTCTCTGGCTGATGTCGGTGCGGCGATGCTGAAGCTCCGGGAAACGACGTTTTAGTATTTTCAGATTTTTTTGAAAAATTTGAAAATAATGCTTGCAAAATGAATAAGACTGTGCTATTATATTGGAGCGTTAAGCGCAGTATGCGCCGGTAGCTCAGTTGGATAGAGTGACTGGCTACGAACCAGTAGGTCAGGGGTTCGAGTCCCTTCCGGCGTACCAAGAAAAACCCGTCTTTTCAAACCGAAAAGGCGGGTTTCTTGTACTTTTTCACACAAAATGAAAATGCCCGTTTTTCTTTTGGCGCACGTTTGGCGCACAACATCGAAAAAAACTGCAAAATTGAGCAATAAAACAAGGCAGCGGAGCGGGAAACTCTGCTGCCTTTTGCATTATGCTTTCTTTCGTCTCAGGAGTACATCTGCAATGCATTCACTTGCTTGCTGATCTGCTTCCTGCATGATATGGGCGTAAATGTCGGTTGTGGTGGATGTTCTGGCGTGTCCCAGCCGCTTTGAAACAGAGAAGTCGGATCGTAGCCATGTCGTTCTGTGAGCCAAGGAGTTGTCCCTCTCTATTGTCTTCCTAAGACCGCTTGGCCTCCGACTTCTGCTTCCTGCATGATATGGGCGTAAATGTCGGTTGTGGTGGATGTTCTGGCGTGTCCCAGCCGCTTTGAAACAGAG
>JAZSCX010000072.1:0-9548 GCA_045530865.1 Candidatus Avilachnospira sp. | reverse complement strand
TTTTCATTTTGAATACCACATCACCGGAAAAATCCTTCTGACCAAAGGTAGCCTTCATGGTCTTTTCGGTTTTTGGCTTTTCTGTTTTACGGATACGCTCCATGCGGTGCTGGATGGACATAGCGCGGCGGTAGAGGGTTCGGTTGTTAATGCCCCAGCCCTTCATCCGTTCCACTGTGTAGCCCAGCTGCTTCAGTTTTGCCTGCTCCTGCTCGTACTGCTTCAGCTGCAGATTGAACCGCGCCTGCTTTTCATCAATGTAGAACGAATAGTTACCGGAATAGAATTCCGCATGGCCGTCCACAATCTCGATCACCCGATCCGCCACCTGATCCAGGAAATAGCGGTCATGGGAGATAGTCAGCACCGTGCCTTTAAAAGCGTTGATATAGCCCTCCAGCCACTCCACGCTGCGAAGGTCCAAATGGTTCGTCGGCTCGTCCAGCAGCAGGATATCCGTCTTTTCCAGCAGCAGGCGGGCCAGATTCACCCTTGTCTTTTCACCGCCGGAAAGCTCGCAAAACAGCTGCTGCCGCATGGTCTTCGGCACATCCAGGCCGTTGCAGATCTTCTCCAGATCCACATCGATCTCATAGCCGCCGCCCACCGTATAGCGGTTCATCAGGGTGTCATACTGAGCCAACATCTCCGCAGAGGCATGCTCCGCCATCTTTGTTTCCAGTTCTTCCAGCTGTCGTTTGCAGGCAGAAAGCTCCGCAAAGGCCGTCCGCAACACCCGTTCCACCGTATAATCCTCGGGATAATTGGGAATCTGGGAGATCAGGCCGATCTTTTTGTTGGGTGCAAAGGTGATCTCACCTGTATCATACCCGATTTCTCCGGTCAATATTTTGAAAAGCGTGGTCTTGCCTGCGCCGTTGCGGCCCATGATTCCCACGCGCTCTCCAGCCTGCACCTCAAAGGTCAGGCCGTCCAGAATATTCTGATCCACATCATAGGATTTGACCAGATCTCTGACTGATAAATCGATCATATTGGTTCCTCTTGCGTAATTCCCGCACGGGCGACCAATGGTCGCCCCTACAGGGTCTTTATCATATTTAGAAACTGTTCCCGGTTATAGAGCACATTCAGGGCCTCCAACATGGCATTGGCGCTCATGTGCTCCGGTAACCGGAGTTTTTTCAGCAGCTTCAGCCGGCTGGCGCCGCTGTCCGGCGTACCGCTGAGACCAAGCTCATACAGATCCAGCTTGGTAATGGGGTCTGTGCATGCAGCTACATTTCTCTCTTCAAAGGTCGCTCCGGCATTGCGCAGCACCTCCAGAAGTACCTCGGGAGACATCCCCTCCACGCCCAGCTTGCCCTCTTTGCCCGGCGCGGCTTTTCTCTTTTCCTTGCCGTAGACATCGGGAATATAGGCATGGCGCACCTGCTCCTTGGGCAGCGCCCCTTTGAGGTAGTTGCGGATCACAAAGCCCGCACCGTCGGAGTCTGTCAGGATGATCAGCCCCCGTGTCTGCGCCACCTGCCGCAAAAAGCCCAGCAGCTCTTTATTATTCATCACCCCGAAGCCGTCGGTCTGAAACACAGCTGTGTCCACCAGCTGGCTGAGGGTGTTTTTATCGTATTTTCCTTCGACCACAATGGCCTCTTTGATCTTAACCACGGCGCGCCTCCTGTGCCAGCTGCAGAAGCAGCAGTTCCAGTGTGCGCTGATCATCGCCGGAGTAGGATTTCAGCTTTTCATCGGCCTCCATACACAGACGAACAGCCGCCTGACAGAAAGAATCCGAAACTCTTCTGGCTGTGGTCAACGTTTTCTGCAGCACAAAGCTGTGAGGGGCCCGTCCGGTGGAGAGCTTCAGCAGCTCCGCCAGCATACCCTCGCCCTTTCCCGACGCCATGACAATTCTGGCATAGAGCAGCCGCCGCATGGCGCCTCCAAGGGCAGCCAGAATGGGAATGGGTTCCTCCTGCATCTGCAGCAAGGTCCGAAGCTTTCGCAGGGCTTTTTCGTAATCGCCCTCGGCAACGGCGTCGGTCAGGTCAAAGACCTCCGCATCCAGCACAGGAATGACCACCGCCTGAATATCCTGCTCCGTCACCACCGTTCCGGAGGTATAGGCGGCGATTTTCTCGATCTCCGCTCCCAGGGCAGACATGGTGCCGCCGGTGACAAAGGTCAGATATTCGCACTGTTTGTCCCCGATATCCTTACCGTGAGCCTTAAAATGACGCCTAATCCAAACATTCAGTTCCCGCTGATTCTGCCTGCGGAACTCCACCGGCAAACCCTTGGCAAGCACCTCTGCCAGCTTTTTCTGCCGCCCGTCCACTTTATATTCCACGGTGTCGAACACAAACACCACCACGCAGTAATCGGGAATATCGGACAAAATGGCAGCCAGCACTTCCCTGTCGCTTTCATTCAGCTTGCTGAGGTCATAATCATCCACCTGCACCAGCGAATACTCCGCCATCATGGGCATGGCTTCCACCGCATCCGCCAACGCCTGCAGGTTCATATTTTCCTGGGTGAACCGATGGTAGTTAAAATCCTCCGCAGGGCCGTCCAGCAGCTTATTTTTCAGCATCTGCAGGTAATGATCCCGGAGATAGTGCTCTTCGCCATAGAAAAAGTACAGTCTGCCGAACTGCAGCTGCTTCAGAGCCTGCTTCAGGACAGATAAATTATCGGTTTCTTCTCTGCCGGTTTTCTTTGCCATGGGTTCACCTCCTTCGTTATTTTCGAAATACCAAGGTACCGTGAAGATCGGTTCGGTAGATTTCCGCACCTGCCTCCGCAATGCGCTGCACGGTTTCCGGTGCGGGATGCCCGTAGCGGTTGTCCTCTCCCACGGAAATGGCAACAATCTGCGGACGAACCGTATCCAGAAGGATCTGAGAAGTGGAGCTTTTGGCGCCGTGATGGCCCGCCACCAACAGCTCTGCCTGTGGGAGTTCCCAACGGGAAATCAACCGCATTTCCAGATACTGATCCAGATCTCCGGTTATTAGAATATCATATTCTTCGGCACTTGCCAAGACGCAGATGCCGCTGTTGTCATCATTTGCCCGGATCACCGGAGGATAAACCGTGATTTTGCCGTTATCAAATGTCAGCTCCATCAGTTCCGATACATACACAACTTCACAAGTTGCTGCTTCCTCAATGGCCTGCCGTGTGCCGCTTTGATCCGGAACATCCGGCAGCACCAGCACACCCACCTGCACAAGCTCCAGCAGATCCATCATACCGCCGGCATGATCCTCATCATAATGGGTCAAAACCAGAGCATCCACATGGGACTGCCCGCCGCTGTACAGGGTATGGGCAGCCAGTCTTGCTGCGTCAATATCGGAACTGCCGCAGTCGATCATGGCGGTAAAATCACCGCTGTGAAAGATGGTCGTCTGACCCTGTCCCACATCCAGAACCCGGAATGTCATGTCCCCATGGTGGAGATCCCATTTGCCCCAGAGGATACAAAACAGAAAACCGGCGGCGAAACAGGACGTCAGTACAAGCCGCGTCTTGAGCTTGCCCAACAGCATCAGACACAGCGCCGCATACAGCAGGAATGCCAGCAGCATCAGAGGCACATTCTGGGGATAAGCCGCCGCAAAGGGAAAATTTGCTGCACAATCACAGGCAAATAAAACGTAACGGCACAAAAGCCGCACCGGAACTGCCAGTATTACTCCTGCACCGCCCAGCAGGCAGGACAGCGCTCCCAGAACAAAAATCCACGTCACTGACCAGAGTACCGCCAAATTCATCGGGATAGCCACAAGAGAAACGATACCGAAGTAATAAACCGTCAGAGGAAGGGTCATGATCGTTGTGCTGACACTGGCGGTTGCACCGGCAATCAGATAGCCGGACAGCTTTCCCCGTTTCCTTTTCGGAGAGAGCATCCGCTGCCGCATCCGGCTTCCAAGGGTGATCAGACCCAGCATGGCCGCAAAGGACAGCTGAAAGCTGACACTGGCAACGGACCATGGGTTTTCCAGCAACAGAACCAGTGCCGCCGCGCCCAAGGTGGTCAGCGGATCACTTTCCCTGCGCAGTAAAGGCGCTGCCAACAGCATTCCCTGCATAACTGCCGCCCTGCAGGCCGAGGGAGATGCGCCCGTCATGATCACAAAGGCCACAACCACCGGATAGCCGATCAGTGCCGTCAATCTGGGATTGCCTCCAAGACAAAAAGTGACCATGGTCAGAAGGATAGACACATGCATACCGGATACCGCCACCGCATGGCTCAGACCGGATACGGAAAGGTCATTCTGCGCGCCGTAGGAAAGGCCGGATCGGTCACCGATCAGAAGGGCCTGCAGAAGTCCGGCGGCGTCTCCCATATAGAGCGTTTGGATGCGCCCGCGCAGCCACTGGCGAACCTGCACATGCCACGGCGAATCCGCTGGTTCCAAAGTCAGTTTCCCTTCGGAAAACAGCAGCAGCATGACGCCCTCAGACCGATGATAGAGACTTTCTCCATCGGAAATATCCAGTCCCGCAGCTTCTATCCGCAGCATTCCCGTGACACGGTCACCTGCATCGCCGCAGAATCTCGAATCCTCTCCATACAAAACCGCATCATACCGTTTGCCCTCCACGCTGAGCTTCACCGTGGCACGAAAGCCCAAGGAAGTCTCAACAGGATCCTCCTGCAGCATGACCGTCAGAATTTGTTCTGTCCCGCAGAGACGGTCTGCGGGGCGAAGATGGAGCTGCTGATACCCAAAGCACCAGATCAGGCCTGCGGAAAACCCCATCAGAATTGCGCAAATGCGGCGAAGCCCCAACTGCAAGCAGAGGGGTGACAACACAAGAAACGCCCCGGCAACCCAAAGTGCCCGGACTTCCCGAAACAGATAGACATAGACTGCCGCTGCCGCAGCAAAAGCAGCGGCAAAAATCGCCAGCTTTCGCATGAAACGTCCTCCAAAAAAACACCGCTGCGCTGCCGCAGCGGTAAACACTCAATTTTCTTGCCTTAACTTGGCTACATATTCTTTCAGTACCGTTTCAATGAGATTGGAGAGGGATCTGTTCTGTGCTTCCGCAATCTCTCGCAGTTCCTCAATAAACTGCTCATCCAACCGCATACTGACAACTTTTTTCTCAATACCCATATTATCACCGCACACATTATAGCACGGTGTAATACAGCAGCATACGATTACCTCGTAATAATTTGTAAACAAAACAGGTTGCCACGGCCTGAAAAGCCGTGGCAACCTGTAATTACAAAACAATTTTCAGAATATCTTCCGGTTTTTCGGCAATATACGTTGCGCCGACAACCTCCAGTTCCTCCCGGCTGCCGTAGCCATAGAGCACACCCACAGAATCCAGTCCGTTGGCTCTTGCGCCGTGGATATCATGCTCCCGGTCACCCACCATCAGCACGCGGCAGTCCGGTTCCACACCTTCCAGCGCATAGGTAATAACTTCGGCCTTATCGGTCCGCCTTTCATCCATGGTGGCGCCTGCCACACGTTCAAAATACGGCAGCAGACGGAAACGCGCTAAAATCTGAACCGCATACTGCTCCGGCTTGGAAGTCGCAACGATACACCGCACTCCGGCGGCTTTCAGTCCCTCCAGCATGGCAAATACGCCGTCATAGACCCGGTTTTCAAACATGCCCTGCCGCTCAAAGTACTCCCGGAAATCGTCCACGCCCTGCCGGGCCTGTTCCGGCGTCCAGCCATAGAAGCGGATATAGCTGTCGATCAAAGGCGGCCCCACAAACCGATCCAGCTTACTCTGATCGCTTTCCTCAATTCCCTGCTTCCGCAGCGCATAGGCCACAGAACGGGTGATTCCGATGCCGGATTCCGTCAGGGTTCCGTCCAGATCAAACAGCAGAACATCGTATTTCATCTCAGTTGAAGCTGCCCAGCATCTTGCCGGACAGAACATGGAAATGAGCATGGTGGACGGTCTGTCCGGCGATCTCACCCACATTGGTGACCACACGGTAGCCATCAGCAAAGCCCAGTTCCTTTGCCAGCTTGGCAATAACGGCATAGATATGGCCAAGCACAGCGACGTTTTCCTCAGTCACCTCTGCCACGGAGGCGAAATGTGCCTTGGGAATGACCAGAAAATGGGTGGGCGCCATGGGGGCGATATCGTGGAAGGCATAGCATAGGTCATCCTCATAGACCTTGCTGCTGGGGATCTCCCCGGCGATGATCTTACAAAACAGGCAATCGGACATGGTAGGTTCCTCCTTATCGTAGTACCTGCAGCGGGCGACCAATGGTCGCCCCTGCAGTATCATTAATTAATCTTTTGCGCGCTCAGCAACGAAGTTATCCAGCGCCGCCATCATATCGTCCAGCTTCAGCACATCGCTGCCGCCGCCCATGGCGCTGTCCGGCTTACCGCCGCCCTTGCCGCCGCAGATGGGAGCCAGATTCTTGATGATATCACCGGCCTTGATACCCCAGGCAATGGCATTCTTGCCGCAGACCGCATTGAGGGTGATCTTTTCGCCCTGCACGGCAGCCAGCAGCGCCACCACATCGGCATCCCGATCCTTCAGGAAATCGCCCATCTTCCGCAGGTCGTTGGTCTCAATATCGCTGCGGGTAACGGTGACCACCTTCAGACCCTTGATCTGCTTGGCGGCAAACAGGGTGCGCTCGATCTCGCCGGAAAACAGCTTGTCCTTCAGACGGTCGATGCCCTGCTTCAGCTCCTTGATCTCTGCCATGACGGAGTCGGCCCGCTGCAGAAGATCCTTGGGAGTGGTCTTCAGCTGCTCGGCAGTTGCAATGATCGTGCGGTTCATCTTATCCATCTGCTTCAGGACTTCTCTGCCGGTATAGGCTTCGATTCTGCGGACGCCGGAAGCCACGGAGGCCTCGGACAAGATCCGGAAGGGGCCAACCTTGGCAGTGTTGTTCAGATGGGTACCGCCGCAGAATTCCAGAGAATAATCACCCATTTTGACCACGCGAACCGTGTCACCGTACTTTTCGCCGAACAGTGCCGTGGCGCCCAGCTTCTTCGCCTCATCGATGGGCAGCTCCATGGTATTGACATCCACGCCGTCCAGAATCATTTCGTTGACAGTGTTGGCAACGGTGATCAGCTCCTCGTTGGTCAGGGCAGAGAAATTGGTGAAGTCAAAACGCAGATGGTCGGGTTCCACCAGAGAACCGGCCTGATGGCAGTTTTCGCCCAGAGTTTTGATCAGGGCTGCCTGCAACAGATGAGTAGCCGTATGGGCTCTGCCGATGGCAGCTCTGCGCTGGGTATCGATCTTCGCCGTGACGGTGTCGCCCACCTTCAGTTCGCCGGTCTCCAGCACGCCGTAGTGCATATACTTGCCGCCCTTGTTCTTCTGGACATTGCGGACGCAGAAGCGGACGCCATCTGCTTCCAGAACGCCCTGATCGGCCACCTGACCGCCCATCTCCGCATAGAAGGGCGTCTGATCCAGCACCACAATGGCTTCCACACCGGCAACGATATCCTGCCGCTGCTCTTCCTCTGCCACGATGGCCAGAACCTTGCCCTCGGCTTCGGAACGGTCATAACCCACAAACTCGGTGGCGGGCATATCCTGACCGAAGTCCACGCCTGCCCAGCCCAGATCGCCCAGAGCCTCTCTGGCCTTACGGGCACGGACACGCTGCTCCTGCATCAGATCGGTGAATTCCTGCTGATTGACAGTCATGCCCTCTTCCTCCACCATTTCGATGGTCAGATCGATGGGGAAGCCGTAGGTATCATAGAGCTTGAAGGCATCGGCGCCGGAGAACACCGTCTCGCCCTTGGACTTGTGATCTGCCAACAGCTCGGAGAAAATCTTCATGCCGCCGTCGATGGTCTTGGCGAAGTTCTCTTCTTCCACCTTGATGACCTTTGTGATATAGGCCTGCTTTTCTACCAGATCGGTATACTGGCACTTGTTCTCCTGCACGACGGTATCGACTACCTGATACAGGAAGGGTTCATTGATGCCCAGCAGCTTGCCATGACGGGCAGCACGGCGCAGCAGACGGCGCAGTACATAGCCGCGGCCTTCGTTGGAGGGCAGAACGCCATCGCAGATCATGAAGGTGGAGGAACGGATATGGTCGGTGATAACGCGCAGGCTCACATCTATTCTGGCAGACTGGCCGTAGGAAGCGCCGGTCAGCTCCGTGACACGGTTGGTGATGGACATGACCGTATCCACATCGAACAGGGAGTCCACATCCTGACAGACAACTGCCAGACGCTCCAGACCCATGCCGGTATCGATGTTCTTCTGGGCAAGATCGGTATAGTTGCCGGCGCCGTCATTGTCAAACTGGGAAAACACGTTGTTCCAGACTTCCATATACCGGTCGCATTCGCAGCCGACGGTGCAGCCGGGTTCGCCGCATCCGTACTTCTCGCCGCGGTCATAGTAGACCTCAGAACAGGGGCCGCAGGGGCCTGCACCGTGCTCCCAGAAGTTGTCCTTCTTGCCAAAGCGGAAGATGCGCTCGGGCGCGATGCCGATCTTCTTGTTCCAGATCTCGAAGGCTTCTTCATCGTGCTCGTAGATGGAGGGATACAGGCGGTCAGCTTCCAGGCCCACCACTTCCGTCAGGAATTCCCAGCAGAACTGGATGGCTTCTTCCTTGAAGTAATCGCCAAAGGAGAAGTTGCCCAGCATCTCAAAATAGGTGCCGTGGCGGGCAGTCTTGCCGATATTCTCGATATCGCCGGTGCGGATGCACTTCTGGCAGGTGCAGACCCGTCTTCTGGGGGGCTCCTGCTCGCCCTTGAAGAAGGGCTTCATGGGCGCCATGCCGGAGTTGATCAGCAGCAGGGACGCATCGTTCTGGGGGATCAGGGAAAAGCTGGGCAGACGCAGATGCCCCTTGCTCTCAAAGTAGCTCAGGAACATCTCACGCAGCTCGTTCAGTCCGTATTTCTTGGTTGCCATCGTATAAAAACTCCTTTTGAATGATATTACATTGTTCCGGGCGGCAGACAAAAAGAAATGCTCCGCCCACATCTAGGGGCGAAGCTATGCTTCACGGTACCACCCTAATTTACCGCAACGCGGCATCTTAGACCATCCGATATCGGGGATGAACCGCCCTGCTCCTCGCCGGGCTGCTCGGAAGCGGCTGCCGCGGTCCGGTTCCCGAAGGGCTTGCACCATCCCCTTCTCGCTCTGGGTCGCAAATACGGCTGACTTCGTCAAAGCAATTGTCCTATAACAGTGTTATTTTATCATGTTTTTGCAGGTTGTCAACTGGAAAGATGTGTACAAGCGCCGCCTTTCGAGTCCGTTGATTTTGTGGTGCAAAAATAAAAACATCATCCTGAGGATGATGTTTTTATTTTTGGCGACCCGGAACGGACTCGAACCGTCGACCTCCAGCGTGACAGGCTGGCGTGCTAACCGACTGCACCACCGGGCCAGATATGCAGATATGAAATTGGAGCGGGATACGGGAGTCGAACCCGCCTATGCAGCTTGGGAAGCTGCCGTTCTACCGATGAACTAATCCCGCACTCAAGCTGCTGAGATATCATAACACAGCAGTCTGGATTTTGTCAAGAAAAATTTGCATTCAGTT
>JAZSCX010000004.1:0-4161 GCA_045530865.1 Candidatus Avilachnospira sp. | reverse complement strand
GCTCCATGTGGAAAAAGAAGCCATCAAAGATATCAGCAGAAGCGAATGGCAGATCATCCAGACTGTTGGCTGCGGTATGTCCAACAAGGAAATTGCCCAGGAACTCTGTTTGTCCGAAGGTACCGTCCGCAACTCCATCAGTAACATTCTGTTTAAGCTGGGCTTAAGAGACCGCACGCAGCTGGCCATCTGGGCCGTACAGACCGGGGTGGTGAATCAGCCGCTATGAAAAAACGGATACGAAAAATCGCCGTACTGCTGATTCTGGTGCTGTGCATTTCTCTGGCCGGATGCATTGGAAACCGAGAAACAGTACTTACCATCGGCGTGTATTCCGGAAGCTACTGGAATACACCTAACGGCAACTGCTACCAGATTCTGGACGAAGCCATTGCCGTATTTGAGGAGTCTCATCCCGGTGTAAAAGTGGAATATGTCAGCGGTATCCCCGCAGAGGATTACAGCGAGTGGCTTGCTGGCCAAATTATGATGGGAACGGAGCCGGATCTGTACTTCGTCCTTCCGGAGGATTTTAATCTTCTGGTTTCTTCCGGAGCACTGGCACAGCTGGATGAGCAAATTGCAGCCGATCCGGAGTTTGACACTGTTAGCTATTATGAACCCTGTCTGCATTCCGGACAGTCTGACGGAAAACAGTATGCCCTGCCCCACGAAAGTGTTCCCACCATTATGTTTGTCAATAAGACGCTGCTGGAAACCAACGGAATCTGCATGCCGGATAATGACTGGACCTGGGAAGATTTTTATAACATCTGTCAGCAGATCACCAATGTGGATCAGCGCCAGTACGGTGTATATGGCTATTCCTGGCAGGATGCCATGTATTCCAATGGTGCATCTCTCTTTTCCGAAG
Organism: Candidatus Avilachnospira sp.; assembly: GCA_045530865.1. GTDB lineage: Bacteria > Bacillota > Clostridia > Oscillospirales > Oscillospiraceae > Avoscillospira. The sequence goes on along the minus strand of JAZSCX010000004.1, from coordinate 3,287 downwards.
ATGGCCGCAGCTGCTATCTGGCCGAAGAAAAGGTCCTGGAGTCTGTTCAGTTTGCCAAACGCTTAAGGGAGTTGAATGAAGGTTACAGTGTTACCTCCCGGGATTTTGACGAGGGCAGAGTCGCTTTCTGTCCCCTTCTGTACTCGGAGTACCGGGCCTATCAGCCCTATCCCTGGCGGGTGAAAAAATACTCCGCCTTTGAGTGGGATTGTGTCACCATGCCGGCAGGACCTTCCGGCACCAATATCTCGGAACTGCACACCATGATGCTGGGTATCAGCTCCCGTACCCATCAGGCAGACCTTGCCTGGGAATTCTGTAAGCTCTTGTCCATCAACGAAGATGTGCAGCGGAAACTTTATACCCAGTCCCACGGTATTTCGCCGATCCCCGCTGTTGCGGAGGATCCGGAGCTGTTGCAGGAAGTTCACCATGACATTCCGGACGGAAGCGGTTTCTCTCCGGAAATGATCCACCAGATCATGAGCAATGCCGTGGTCGTACCCAAATTTGATGCATACAGCCAAGCCGTTAGCATGGCTGAGAGCGCCATAGCGGATTATGCCAATAGCCAGTTGGGGCAGAGCGGAATGCTCATTGCGGAAAGTGAGATCAATCTTTTCCTAAATAAATAACCGTTATTTTTACAATACAAGGGCCTGTCCGGCAACTCCGGACAGGCCCTTGTTCTGCGTTTTGCACAAAAGTTCTGTGCTTATTTTTGCAAATCCGATAGTCTCTTTGATAAAGCCAGGAAAACTATGACAAATGTAATTTGAAATTAGTGACAAATGGCACTGCAAGAAATTCGCAGTTTTTGTATTATATAAACAGAAGGTTACGAAACATACGGGTGCAATGAAAGGGGAGGCGGATCGGTTCGATGTGTACGTATTCTGCTGTATTCCTGGACATCGACGGAACCGTGCTGAACTCCCGGCATCAGGTTATGCCCTGCACCAAAGATCACTTGAAATACCTGCAGGACCGGGGCGTTCCCATCGTCCTCTGTTCTGCCCGTTCTCCGGAGGGTGTGAAGCGGGTAGCCGAACAGGCAGAGCTTCAGGGTCCTGTGGCCTGCTACAACGGCGGACTTGTTTACGATGAGAACCACACCATATTGCGGGATGTGGGAATTGATATCCAGACGGCGATTGCTTTCCGTCGGTTCGTTGCAGAACGGTTCCCGGATCTGGCGGTAAGCGCCTATCTGTACAATGTATGGTTTGCCGAAGATCCTCAACATCCCCTGATCAGGCAAGAGGCGGAGATAACCGCATGTACACCGTTAAAGGTTTCTCTGGAGAGAGCTGCGGGCACTGCATCCCACATCCACAAGCTGCTGTGCATGGGCGATTCCATGCGTATCCGCGCTCTGGCGAAAGAGACTGCACAGCACTTTCCTCAACTGATGGCCCTTCGGTCCAAAGCTACCTATCTGGAGATTCTTCCTCCTGAAAGCTCCAAAGGAAGTGCCGCAAAGGTTCTGCTGGAGCATTTTGGCTTGAGTCCGAAACAGGCAGTGGCCTTCGGTGACAGTGATGTGGATGCGGATATGCTGCAATACTGCGGCCTTGGTGTTGCCATGGGTAACGCCCCTAGATCGGTAAAGGATGCAGCGGATTATGTGACCGCTTCCAATGACGAAGAAGGTGTTTACATTGCGCTGAACAGCCTGCGGCTGAAAGCGCCTGGCGGCAACAGAAACTCTGTGAAAATGCGTTGACTGCAACAGATACATTAAGGAGGTTGCAAATGGAAGATTCTATCATTCTCCAAATGCGGGATATTACCAAAGTATTTCCGGGCGTGCGGGCACTGGACGGCGTGACCCTGGAAGTGCGCAAGGGTGAAATTCATTCTATCTGCGGCGAAAACGGCGCAGGCAAATCTACTCTGATGAAGGTCCTGTCCGGTGTCTATCCCCACGGTACTTATGAAGGCCAGATCATCTACAATGGTGAAGAGGCTCAGTTCAAGAACATCAAGGAATCGGAAAATGCCGGTATCGTCATCATCCACCAGGAACTGACCATGATCCCCGAGCTTTCCATCACCGAAAATATCTTCATGGGCAATGAGATCGTCAGACACGGTCTGATTGACTGGGAGGAAGCCCGTATCAGAACCATCGAACTGATGGAGCGTGTGGGCCTGAAGCTGAATCCCAACACCCTGATCAAGAACCTGGGTGTCGGCCAGCAGCAGTTGGTGGAAATTGCGAAGGCACTGTCCAAGAACGTGAAGTTGCTGATCCTGGATGAACCCACCTCCGCTCTGAACGAGGACGATTCCGCCAACCTGCTGGAGCTGATGCGGGGTCTGAAGAACAAGGGCATCACCTGCATCATGATCTCCCACAAGCTAAACGAAATTGCGGCCATCTCCGATGCCGTTACCGTTATCCGGGACGGACGTACGGTTGAGACCTATCCCGTGGAAGCAGGCCATGTGGACGAGGACCGAATCATTGCCTCCATGGTAGGCCGCGCCATCGAAAACCGCTATCCTCCCCATGAATCCCACCCCGGCGAGATCATTTTCGAGGTTTCCGACTGGTGTGTGGAAGATCCCAATATCCCCGGCAGAATGGTCTGCAAGAATTCCAGCTTCCATGTCCGCGCCGGTGAAGTCGTTGGCTTTGCCGGACTGATGGGCGCAGGACGTACAGAACTGATGCGTTCCCTCTTCGGCCATAACTACGGTGTGTTCAAGGGTGGCTCTGTGAAGATGAAGGGCAAGGAACTGAACCTTACCTCTGTTTCCGCTGCCATTGAAGCAGGCATCGCCTATGTTCCCGAAGACCGGAAGAACCTGGGCCTGAATCTGCTGGACAGCATCCGTACGACCATCGTATCTGCCAACCTGAAAGCCATTCTGACCGGGCGGCTGCTGGATTCCAACAAGTCGCTGCAGGCTGCTGAAAAGAGCAGAACTGATCTTCTGATCAAGACCAGCTCCGTGGATGCGGGTGTCACCACCCTCTCCGGCGGCAACCAGCAGAAGGTTGTTCTGGGTAAGTGGATGTTTACAGAGCCCGAGGTCCTGATCCTGGACGAACCTACCCGCGGCATTGACGTGGGTGCTAAGTACGAAATCTACCGTCTGATTCACCGCATGGCAGATCAGGGTAAGGCAGTGATCCTGGTCTCCTCCGAGCTGCCGGAACTGCTGGGCATGTCGGACCGTATCTACACCATCTGCGAAGGCGCGATCACCGGCGAGATCGCCAGCCGTGATGCCAATCAGGAAAAGCTGATGCGGCTTATGACAACCACATCTGATGT
>JAZSCX010000114.1:0-3701 GCA_045530865.1 Candidatus Avilachnospira sp. | reverse complement strand
AGGCCGCAGTTGTCGATGGCTGCCTTTGCAGCAGTCTCGGCAGCAGTCTGTGCTGCGAAGGGGGTAGACTTACGGGAACCACGGAAGCCCAGACCGCCGGAGGATGCCCAGGACAGGGCATTGCCGTTCAGGTCAGTGATGGTAACCATGGTGTTGTTGAAAGAGGAGCGGATATGTGCCGCACCCTTTTCTACGTTTTTACGCTCGCGACGGCGCTTGATGACTTTCTTAGCAGTCTTAGCCATTGTACATATCCCTCCTTACTTCTTCTTATTAGCAATAGTCTTCTTGGGACCCTTGCGAGTACGTGCGTTGGTCTTGGTTCTCTGACCGCGGACGGGCAGGCCTCTTCTGTGGCGCAGGCCACGGTAGCAGCCGATTTCCGTCAGACGCTTGATGTTCAGAGCAACCTCACGACGCAGGTCACCTTCGATGGTGTAGTTCTTATCAATCACTTCGCGAAGTGCGGCTTCCTGCTCGTCAGTCAGATCCTTAACACGGATATCGGGATCGATGTTAGCCATAGCCAGGATGTCCTTCGCGCTCTTTCTGCCGATGCCGTAGATATAAGTCAAACCGATTTCGATTCTCTTCTCACGGGGCAGGTCAATACCAGCAATACGTGCCATATCTTGTTAGCGCACCTCCTATTAGCCTTGTCTCTGCTTGTGCTTGGGGTTTTCACAAATAACCATGACTCTACCCTTGCGCTTGATGATCTTGCACTTTTCGCACATGGGCTTCACGGACGGTCTTACCTTCATACTGTTAACCTCCATTTGAGAACGATGTCTCTCATTTACTTCTCCATGTGATCCGACCGCGGGTCAGGTCATAAGGGCTCATCTGAACCGTGACCTTATCGCCGGGCAGGATCTTGATAAAGTTCATCCGGAGCTTGCCGGAAATATGTGCCAGAATGGTGTGTCCATTGCCGATATCGACACTGAACATGGCATTCGGCAGCGCATCTACAACGATGCCCTCAAGCTCGATTACGTCGTCTTTTGCCAAGATAACTTAACCCCCTTGGTTTTGACTGTTGAATTGTTGACCAAACGTGGCCAAATCCCTTCGTAATTCGCTGTTGAGTACCTTGTCGCCATTTAGGATCTTCGTGGCGACTCTTGTTTCAGTCCGAGAGACTCTGCGGACATGTTTCAGCTTCTTTCGTTTGGGATTTTCCAGCTTTCTTCCCTTGCCGTCTGCCAGAAAAACGAAGTTGTCCTCAGTATCCATCACGTAGAACAGCTTGCCTTTGTCGCGGCCGGCCAGAGATAACACAATATCCGATTTGGAAATATCCATACTAAAGCCCCTCGGTGACGGTGAGTATTTCCGGTTCGCCATCGGTAATGAGCACAGTATTTTCATAGTGAGCGGAGAGTGATCCGTCGGCGGTGACCGTTGTCCAACGGTCCTTGAGGATCTGAACATCGTGGGTACCCACGTTGACCATGGGTTCGATGGCCAGAGTCATGCCTTTGACCAGTCTCGGCCCTCTACCGGGAGAGCCATAATTGGGCACCTCCGGCTCTTCATGCAGCTTCTCCCCTACGCCGTGACCTACGAAGGTTCGAACCACACTGAAGCCGTTTTGTTCCACGTAGCACTGAACTGCGTGGGAGATATCGGAGACCCGGTATCCCTGACGTGCCATTTTTATGCCCTCGAAAAAGCTCTGCTTCGTGACCGAAATGAGCTTTTCTGCCGTTGGAGAGATCCTTCCGCAGGCAAATGTGGCAGCACAATCACCATGAAAACCCTTCCAAAACGCTCCCACATCGATGCTCACAATATCGCCTTCCTGCAGCGTATATTCGCCGGGAATGCCGTGGATCACCACATTGTTCACACTGATGCAGGCACTTGCAGGATAGCCGTTATAGTTCAGGAAAGACGGTTTTGCACCCTGTGCCACGATAAAATCGTGGACTGCCTTATCGATCTCTTTGGTTTTGACGCCGGGCCTTACCATTTCGCCTGCCAAAGCACGCGCTGCCGCGGTAATTTTACAGGCCTGCCGCATAACCGCAAGTTCTCGCTCATTTTTGATTGGGATCATATTTCAGCACCCCAAAGCCGCCAGAATATCTGCCGTTGCCTGCTCAATGGGCTGATTGCCCTCGACCAGCTTCAGCGTACCCAGCTTCGCGTAGAAGTCTTTCAGAGGCTCCGTTTCTGCGTGGAACACCTTCAGACGGTTGCGAACGGTTTCGGGGTTATCATCCTTGCGGATGACCAGCTCCCCGCCGCAGGCATCGCAGACGCCCTCGGACTTGGGAGGATTGGCAGCGATGTGGTAGCTGGCGCCGCAGGCACCGCAGACGCGGCGGCCTGTCATGCGGCCTTCGATCACATCGTCGCAGATTTCGATGGAAACCACGGCATCAAAATGAATGCCTTTTTCTTCCAGCGCAGCGGCCTGGGGAATGGTGCGGGGCATACCATCGAGGATATAGCCGTTGGCACAATCTTCCCGGGCGACCCGTTCCGCAACGATGCCGATAACGACATCGTCGGGAACGAGCTGACCGTTGTCCATGAAGTGTTTGGCCTTGAGACCTGTCTCCGTGCCATTCTTGATGGCTTCACGGAGCATATTGCCGGTAGAGATGGTGGGAATCTCCAGCTTTTTGCTGATGATCTCAGCCTGCGTACCCTTGCCGGCGCCGGGAGCGCCCAACAGAATCAACTTCATGCGAGTCGCCTCCGATTACTCCAGGAAGCCCTTATAGTGACGCATGAGCATCTGAGCTTCCAGAGCCTTGACAGCTTCCAGAGCAACACCGACCACGATGATGACAGAGGTACCGCCGATGGCCAGCGTGTTGTCCTTAATGACTGCACCCAGAATCAGGGGCAGCAGGGCAACAAAGGCCAGATAGATCGCGCCGAACAGGGTGACCTTGTTGATAACCTTTGCAATGAAGTCGGAGGTGGGCTTGCCGGGACGGAAGCCGGGGATAAAGCCGCCATTCTTCTTCATGTTATTGGCGATCTCAATGGGATTGAACTGGATCGTGGAGTAGAAGTAGCTGAAGCCGATGATCAGGAAGAAATACACCACGAGGTAGATCACGCTGTCACTGGAGAAGAACCACTTGTTCATGAATGCCCAGAAGCCTTCCTCGGGAGTGCCGGTGAAAGCCAGGATGGTGGCAGGCAGAGAAACAATGGACTGGGCGAAAATGACGGGCAGAACGCCGGACATGTTGACCTTGATGGGCAGGTGGGTGCTCTGACCACCGTACATCTTACGGCCGACAACACGCTTGGCATACTGTACGGGAATTCTGCGCTCAGAATTGGTGATGAACACGATGACCACGACCAGCACGGCAACACCGACAACCAGAGCCAGTGCCAGATACCATGCCAGAGTCTTGGTGACGAACAGGCCGTTGAACAGGGAACCGACCTGCTGGGGAATGCGGGAGATGATACCTGCGAACAGGATCATGGAGATACCGTTGCCGAGACCCCTTTCGTTGATTCGGTCGCCGAGCCAGATAATGAGGAAGGCACCTGCAACGAAGCAGGAAACGATAACGATGGCAGCCAGAACGATAGAGAACATATCCGAACCGTTAGCTGCGCAGTACTTCAGCACGGGATTACCGGTGCCGTCACCGTTTGTATCGCTGTTGGACAGGGTAAAGTAGAACGCAATAGCCTGGAACGTTGCGATAGCAAGAGCA
>JAZSCX010000001.1:0-10225 GCA_045530865.1 Candidatus Avilachnospira sp. | reverse complement strand
AACTGGATGCGGGATGACGAGATCCGCGCATATGAGGAAGAATGCAAGCGAACCTATGTCCCCAAGAAGTACACCAAATACGCAGGAAAGGAATTGTTGTACCACACCGGAGGCTACAAGCTTTTGTTCATTCTCCATACCGGTTTGCGTGTGGGCGAAGCTCTGGCGCTGACCTGGGCAGACTACGATGATTACAGCAAAACCATTCTGATTGACAAAAACATGGTCTATGTGGACGGAGAGAAGATCACTCAGACACCAAAGACCGAGTCCGGTGAGCGTGTTATCGTTCTGAACAAGCAGGCCGTGATGGACCTGCAGACGCTCCGCAAGCAATTCGATGAACAATCCGAAATCATCGATCAGCGGATGGCAGAAGAACTCCGACAGGCAGAGGTGGACTATGCCGGTCCGGAGCAGAAGTCTGCCAAGAGAATCATTAAGGAAAAGTATGATGCCATCCGCCGGGAACATAAGTATATCTGCGGCTCCTCTAACTTCCCCTTTGGTAGCGGCGTCAGTTGCAGCACCAGCCAGGGCCACCGGAAGATCTGCAAAAAGATCGGTCTGACTCATAATGTAACTGTTCACGGCCTTCGCCATACCTATGTGACCCACTACTACATCAAGCACAAAAACGATCCCGACTTCGATCTTGCTACCTTCTCCAAATCCATCGGTCATTCCAGTATCCGTACCACTATGGAGATTTATGCACATTTGGATATGACCCAGAATCGTTTTGTACAGCGGTCCATGGAAGATTTGAAGGATTTTTAAACTTCTTTGCCACGGCACTACTCCAATCAGCTGAGATTCGCCTAGAGAATCAACGATAAATCACGTTGCACACCCAAATTACTACAATTTTACAACATTTTTGAGTTCCGATATGATATGAGAAAGTCAAAAGCAGTCCCGATGAGGCACGAAAAATGCCTTTTTCGGGACTGCTTTTTGTTTGTCTGCCATTTCGTCCAAAACGTGTTCTTCCGGTAGACAAACATATTTTGCTGTATGTAATTATAGTGCTCAACTGGCTTAATGATGGGCTATATGTCACGCTTTTGACGAAAAAAGTGGTTGCAGCGCAACCACTTTTTCTGATAGATGGGCATTGGGAATACAAACACCTTACCTGTCAAAATTCTTCAAGTAAAAGCGTGACAAATGTACTTGATAAAAGGCTTGTGCGGAATGATTATCTGTGAATGTACATCCGAGTCATATCAGGTTCGCCGTCACCCTGTACCATGCACAGGAATTCCCAGCCGTACCGCTCATAGAAGCTAACATGGTCAGTCACCAGAAAGGCAGGAGAGATACCTTTGGCGCGTAGATCTTCGACTGCCATATACTCGGCAATTATTTCACTCATACAATTCAGGGCGGCGTAAGGATGGGTAGAAGTGGGCGGAACGCTTATTTCCGAGGGTTCGAAACGAGGCGATCAGATCTTCGTCAATCTCACAGACCAGGAGGAATGCCTTGTCATCAAAGCAGGCGGAAACGACTTCTCCTCTAGGACCGGTGACCAGACATCCGCCGCCGAAGCTCGTATTATCCCATAAATTACAGCAAGCCATGTAAATGCGGTTGTCATAGCTTCTGGCCGGGATATATTTGCTCCAGATTTTTTCTCTGTTACCGGAGATGCGCGGCACCGCATGGGGTGCGAAAACCACCTCAGCCCCCCTTAAGGCCAGAGTTTGGGTGATTTCCGGATAATGGGTCTCCACACACAGCTGAATGCCGATTCTGGTTCCATTGGTCAGGGAAAGGATCTTCAATTCCTTTCCGGGAGAAAAGACTGTCTTTTCCCGTTGACCCAAATGGGTTTTGCGGTAGTAGTCCCGGGTACCATCTTTTCGGAAAAGACCGTGGGTAATATAAAAAGAATCATCTGATTTTTCCATAAATCCTACCAGAATGTCGATGGCATTTTCCGTGGCGATTTTGGATACCTGCTGCAAAGCGGGAGCGTTTAACGAAATTGCGTTGCATACAGCTTTGTCAGGACGATATCCTGTGAGATAACATTCCGGGAAGCAAATTACTGAGCATCCTCTTTGTGCTGCTTCGCTTGCATATTTTTGCGTTATTTCCAGGTTGTTCGACAAATTTTCATGGGCGCATTCCTGGACAACAGCGATTTTGATCATACTTCATTCCTCCCAGGGAAAAACCAGCTTATTTTTTCCTGAAGATCTGCGTGCTTCAGATATACGATATTAAACTCCCGGACAATGTGTTCTCCTCTGATTGTAAACTTTGCAATGTTAGGATCACTGTCTGCCAATACTTCGTATACGAACGAAACGCCAAATCCTTTTTTTACCAGATCAAGAATCACAGGGAAGCTGGAGATACAGATCTGCCGCTTAAACCGGTCAAGGGATTCGTTGTAACCCTGCAACTTCTGCTCCAGGATTGCCCGGGTACCGGAGCCCGCTTCCCGGTGAATGATGGATTCCTGAAACAGCTCTTCCAATGAAACCTCTTTTCCGGCAAATGGATGATTTTGCGGACAGATACCCACAAAGGGCTCCTTGCGAAAAAGCTGGCTGTCAAACAGGGAACGGTCAAAATAGCCTTCGATCACCGCGAAATCCAGCTGATTCTCGTCCAGCATTTTCAGCAAATGCTCTGTGTTATCCACAACCAGTGACAACGCATGATCTTCCTTGCTTAAATACCGCTGGATATCCTCTTTCAGCACATAATCGCCGATTGTTTTTGTGGCACCGATCTTCAACTCCCGGACCGTACTGCTGAGTTTATCACGCAAATGCTGATCCTGCAGGCGTATAGCCCGGGCATACTGCTCCAATGTGATGGCCGCTTCTGTTTTCTGCAGCCGGGAATTCTGGTATGTAAACAGTTTGCAGCCGTATTCGCGTTCCAGAAAGTGGATCTGCTGTGTGACAGCAGGCTGTGTAATGCCAAGGGCATCCGCAGTTTTTCGATAATTCATTAACTGACACAAAAGCAAAAATGTGTCCACTCGACGGTCTACCATAAAGAACCTCCGTGATAAGATTATATGATCGATTCATAAATGATCTTTAAGTTGATTTTATCATGAATGCTATGCTATAATCAAGTAGAAATCGATATAAAAAGCACGAAACAGTGCTTTTTTGAAGAAGAAAGATAGAAACAACGGAGGTAAAACCATGAGCGAAAACAAGAACACCATCAAGTGGGGTAAGTCTCTGGCAATTATCCTGTGCATCGTGGTCGGTGTACTGGCAAACGAGACCACTACCCTGCAGAAGGCCTGGTTCGGAAGAACCGTTATTGGCGGCCCCATGCTGGCGTTGTTGGTAACTATGATTATCTGCAATGTGCTGCCCAGCGTTTCCAAGGAATTCAAGGCAGGCACCACCTACTGCTCCAAGCAGTTCCTGAACTGGGGCATCATTGCAACCGGCGCGACTTTGAATTTTGCAGCAATTCTGGGTACCGGTATCCGTGCATTGCCCCTGATCATTTTCAACATCCTGCTGTCCTTCACCGTTGCATTGGTGATCGGCCGCAAGGTTCTGAAGGTATCTGAGAATACTTCCATCCTGGTTGGCGGCGGTACCTGCATCTGCGGTGGTACTGCGATCGCAACCCTGAGCCGTATCATCAAGGCAAAGGAAGAGGAAATTGCTTTCGCTATGGCTGCAATCTTCCTGTTTGATACCATCGCCGCATTCTCCTACCCCTACATCGGCCAGCTGCTGAATCTGACCGACAATCAGTTCGCATTCATCGCCGGTACTGCTATCAATGACACATCTTCTGTTGCAGGTGCACAGGCAACCTGGCAAGGTATCATTGGCAATGCTGATTTCAACGGTGCCCTGAATGTCAAGCTGGTTCGTACCACCATGCTGATCTTTGTTGCTCTGGCATGGACTCTGATCATGGCATCCCGCGCAAAGAAGAATGGCGAAGCTGACGCAAACGACAGCCCTCTGGCTGTTGTCAAGAAGACCTTCCCCATGTTTATCCTGTGGTTTGTGGTTATGGCCGGTCTGAACACTTTTGGCTTCTTCACCGCTACCGCTACCAGCGTTCTGAGCAAGCTGGCAAAGTATCTGTTTGCAGCAGCTCTGGCAGGCGTCGGCTTCAAAATCAAGTTTAAGGATGTCTTCTCCAAGGGTCTGAAGCCCATCGCACTGGGCGGCATCACCTGGCTGTGCGTTGCCATTGCTTCCTATGCCTTCGGCTTCCTGTTTGCAGGCTACATTGGCTAAGTACTGAACGGTTGCAGAAAACCGGAAAAATAAAAAAGGAGTTACTGATATGAACGTTGTTGTAATCGGCGGTGTTGCCGCCGGTACCAAGACCGCTGCCAAGCTGATGCGTCAGGATCGCAGCGCGAAAGTCACCGTTTACACCAAGAGCAAGGATATTTCCTATGCTGGCTGCGGCCTGCCCTACTATGTTGGCGGCAGCATCGAAAGCCGTGACGAGCTGATCGTCAACACCCCTGCAAAGTACACCGGCCTCACCGGCGTTGAGGTCAAGACCGAGATGGAAGCTGTGGGCGTTGACGCTGCTGCCAAGACCGTTACTTTCGCAAACGGCGAAGTCGTTTCCTACGACAAGCTGGTCATCGCTACCGGCGCTGCCCCCTTTGTTCCCAATGTGGCCGGTACGAACCTTCCCGGCGTATTCACCATGCGTACTCCTGATGACGCCATCGGCCTGCGCGCTTATGTGGACGAGAACAAGTGCCGCAACGCAGTTATTGTCGGCGGCGGCTTCATTGGTCTGGAGATCGCAGAGAACCTGCTGGCCAAGGGCCTGAAAGTTACTGTGGTTGACATGGCTTCTCAGGTTATGCCCAACCTGTTCGACGCTGAGGTGGCCGACTACATCCGTAAGCAGCTGCAGGCAAAGGGCATCCGTGTTGTCACCGGCGCAGGCCTCACCGAGATTCTGGGCAGCGACAAGGCAACCGGTATCCGCACCTCCGTTGGCAACTTCGACGGCGAAGCTGTTGTTCTGGCAATTGGCGTCCGTCCCGCTACCGCATGGCTTGCCGACTCCGGCATTGAGCTGAACCGTGGCACCGTTGTGGTGGATAAGTTCCAGCGCACCAATCTGAACGATGTTTACGCTGTTGGCGACTGCGCTCAGGTATTCAACCGTCTGACCGGTAAGGGTCAGTGGTCCGCCATGGGCTCTACCGCCAATATCACCGGCCGTCTGCTGGCCAAGAACCTGACCGGCGAAGCTGTTTCCTACGGCGGCTGCCTGGGCACCGGCGTTGTGAAGCTGGCTGAAGGTCTGAACGCAGGCCGTACCGGTCTGACCGAGGCACAGGCTAAAGAAGCAGGCTACGATGTGATCACCGTTACCTGTGTTACTGACGATAAGGCACATTACTATACCGACGCTTCCACCTTTATGACCAAGCTGATTGCTGACAAGGCAACCCATAAGCTGCTGGGCATTCAGGTTCTGGGTGCAGGTGCAGTGGACAAGATGGTTGACATTGCTGTCACCGGCATTGCCATGGGTGCTAAGGTTGAGGATTTCGATACGCTGGACTTTGCTTACGCACCTCCTTTCTCTACTGCGATCCATCCTTTCGTCCAGGCTTGCTACATTCTGGAGAACAAGATGTCCGGCGAGTACCAGACCATGACTCCCGCCCAGTATGCCGCTACCAAGGCAAAGGGCTACAAGGTCATCGATGTCAGCCCCGCTCCCTCCATCCCCGGTGCTCAGTGGATCGATCTGGCAAAGGTCACCGGCCCCATTGACGGCCTGGATCTGGATGCCAAGCTGCTGCTGGTCTGCGCTAAGGGTAAGCGTGGCTACTTCCTGCAGAACCGTCTGAAGGCATACGGCTACACCAACACCCTGGCTCTGGAAGGCGGTCTGTTCGCAAACCAGGTAAAGATTCAGTTCGAAGGCGGTGTTCTGCCTCCCGAGGAGATCAAGCGCGTCAAGGGTCTGGGCTGCCTGCAGGATAAGCGTTACCCCGACGTATTCAATGTTCGTGTCATTACCCGCAATGGTAAGATCACTTCCGATGAGCATCGTGCTGTGGCAGAGGCTGCAGAGAAGTTTGGTTCCGGTGCTGTTGCCATGACTACCCGTCTGACTCTGGAAATCCAGGGCGTCAAGCATGAGAATATTCAGCCTCTGATCGATTTCCTGGCTGAGCATGGCCTGTCCACTGGCGGTACCGGTTCTCTGGTTCGTCCTGTTGTCTCCTGTAAGGGTACCACCTGCCAGTACGGCTTGGCCGATACCTACGGTCTGTCCGAAAAGATCCACGAGAAGTTCTACATCGGCTACCACGGTGTCACCCTGCCTCACAAGTTCAAGATCTGTGTTGGTGGCTGTCCCAATAACTGCGCTAAGCCCAGCCTGAACGACCTGGGTATCATCGGCCAGAAGGTTCCTATGGTCGACTACACCAAGTGCCATGGCTGTAAGAAGTGCCAGGTGGTGGAGTCCTGCCCCATCAAGATTGCTGAGGTCGTTGACGGCAAGATCAGCATTGATCCCAATGCATGTAACAACTGCGGCCGTTGTGCCGGTAAGTGCCCCTTCGGTGCATTTGAGGAATACCAGTACGGCTTTAAGGTCTTTGTTGGCGGCCGCTGGGGTAAGAAGTACACCCACGGTATGCCTCTGACCAAGATTTTCACCAGCGAAGAAGAAGTCATGGATGTTGTCGAAAAGGCAATTCTGCTGTTCCGCGACGAAGGCATCTCCGGCGAGCGTTTTGGCGATACCGTAACCCGTCTGGGCTTTGACTATGTCAACGAGAAGCTGACCACCGGTACCATCGATAAGGAAGCCATCCTGAGCAAGACCGTTAAGGGCGGTGCCACCTGCTAATTTCATAGGAAACCAATCATCCCCCTGATTGGAAACTGCCGGACCGCGTAAGACGGTGAAAGGGCTTTGAAAGTTTCCCCTCAGGAGCCATTGCCTGAGGGGAAATTATGCCTTTTTGCCGCAGCGGTCCTTTCTTTTTCGTCTGTGTCATGATAAATTACTATTAACTTGAATGTTCGCCGTGAGGTTTATATATGAAACGAATGATAGCACTGTTGATGAGCCTGTTTTTGCTGACCGGTTGTGGCGCATCCGGAACGGCAGAAGCCGGAGGCGTGACCTTTACCGATGATCTTGGAAGACAGATCACCGTGGATAATCCTCAGCGTGTAGCAGCGCTGTTGGGTAGCTTTGCGCAGATTTGGCAGCTGGCCGGTGGTGAGGTGATCGCCACCGCAGACGATGCCTGGGATGATCTGCAGCTGGAATTGCCTGCAGATACAGTCAATCTGGGCAACACCAAATCTTTGAGCATGGAACTTCTGCTGTCCGCTGAGCCGGACTTTATTTTAGCCAGTACGAATACCCGACAGAATGTGGAATGGAAGGAAACCTTGGAAGCCACAAAGATTCCAGTTGCCTATTTTGATGTGGGCGATTTTGATGACTATCTGCGGCTGCTGAAGATATGTACCGATATCACCGGAAGAAAGGATTTGTATGAGGTCAACGGTCTGACCGTACAAAAGCAGATCGAGGCTGTTTTGGCGCAAAGCCGTCGGCGCTTGTCGGAAGAGGAAGCGCCTACGGTTCTGTGCATGGTGGCATCTGCTTCCAATATCAGCGCCAAGAACAGTAAAAATAATGTGCTGGGCGAGATGCTGGCATCTCTGGGTTGTGTCAATATTGCGGATTCTGAGAAATCCCTGCTGGAAAATCTGAGTCTGGAATATATCCTGACAGCAGATCCTGACTATATTTTCATTGTTCAGCGGGGAGACGATACTGACGGCATGATGGAGAAAATTGCTCTGGAGCTGGAAAGCAATCCTCTGTGGAGCCAGCTGTCAGCGGTGAAGGACGGCAGGGTCTACATCATGGAAAAAAACCTGTATAATTTAAAACCCAACCACCGTTGGGGAGAAGCCTACGAAAGATTAGAGGCGATTTTAAGCAATGAAAAGTAAGAAAACCGTCATTGGGGGAGCACTGCTGCTTTGCGTGGCTGCAGCGCTGCTGAGTATTTGCCTTGGCTCCGTGAAACTGACCTTGAACCAACTGTACAGCGCACTGCTTGCCGGTCCCCAGGGAACTGCCGGATTTATCTTCTGGTATTCCCGCCTGCCCAGAACGGCTGCCTGCCTGCTGTCCGGCGCGGCTCTTGCGGTGTCCGGTGCGGTGATCCAGATTGTGCTGCATAACCGGTTGGCTTCTCCCAGTATTATCGGTGTCAACGCAGGCGCAGGCTTGGCGGTAACGGTTTGCTGCGCTCTGGGTGCGTTATCCGGCTGGGCCATTGCCGGTGCGGCTTTTGCAGGTGCCATGGGTGCCATGCTTCTGGTTGTTAATGTAGGGCAAAAGACAGGTGCTTCCCGTACTACTGTGATTTTGGCAGGCGTTGCGGTCAATGCGATCTTAAACGCCCTTTCCGAAGCAGTGACCACCTTGATTCCAGAGGTTGCCATGATGAGTGTGGATTTTCGGGCAGGCGGCTTTGCATCCGTCTCCCATACCCGTCTTCTGCCGGCAGGGGTACTGATTCTTGCTGCAATGACTGCCTTGCTGCTTATGCACAATGAACTGGATGTTCTTGCACTGGGAGAGGACACAGCAAAAAGCCTGGGCCTGCCGGTGAAGCGAATGCGCACCGTATTTTTGGTGCTGGCGGCACTGCTGGCGGGAGCGGCGGTGAGTTTTGCGGGACTGCTGGGCTTCGTTGGCCTGATTGTGCCCCATGCGATGCGCAAGCTGACCGGCAGCGACAGCCAATATTTACTTCCTGTGTGCGCCTTGGGTGGCGCGGGATTTGTGACATTGTGTGATACGGTCTCCCGCGTGGTGTTTGCACCTTATGAACTGCCTGTGGGTATTTTGATGTCTGTTATCGGTGGCCCCATGTTCCTAATGATGCTGCTGAAACGCAAAGGAGGGCACGCTCATGCTTGAAGTGAAAAGCTTAAGTGCCGGTTATTTGGACAAACATGTGTTGGAACATGTAGATTTTCGGATCCCATCCGAAAAAGTAACCGTGATCCTTGGCCCTAATGGCTGCGGAAAATCCACACTGTTGAAAGCCCTGTGCGGAATCATCCCAGCAGACAGCGGGCAAGTGGTACTGGATGGCGAGAATATCCTGACGCTGCCACAGCGACAGCTAGCTCAGAGGGTGGCATACCTTGCCCAAAGCCGCCAGGTTCCGGATATTACGGTGGAGCGTCTGGTTCTCCATGGCAGATTTCCTTATTTGGGCTATCCCCGCCGCTACCGAAAAGAGGACTATGCCATTGCGGATGCTGCTATGAAAACCATGGGTGTTGCGGAGTTGGCAGATGAGTTGGTGCAGAATCTCTCTGGCGGACAGCGGCAGAAAGTTTATATTGCTATGGCGCTGGTCCAGGATACGCCGGTGATCCTTTTGGATGAACCGACCACCTATCTGGATATTTCCCATCAGCTGCAGCTGATGCAGCAGGCGCGGATGCTGGCTGCACAGGGAAAGACCGTTGTTATGATCATTCACGATCTTCCCCATGCCTTTCAAACGGCAGACCACATGATACTGATGCGGGATGGAAAAATCGTAGCGGATGGAACGCCGGAGCAGATTTATGCATCCGGAATGATTTCTTCGGTATTTGGGGTACGGCTCTGTCGTACCGGTACAGAAGGCGGCTGGCGATACTACTGCGAGGAGAGTAAACTATGAATCATTTTCCCATCAGCGTTAATTTGTCCGGAAAGACGGTTTATCTCATCGGAGACGGACCGCAAATCCGGCAGAAAGCAGAGAAAATGAAGCCTTTCGAGGCTGTATTGACCCATAAGCAGACTTTTACGGAAGCAGATGCCCGAACCGCGCCGGCTATGGTGATTGTGGGGGACACGGATGTTGCGAAAGCAGAAGAAATTGCTTCACTGTGCGGACAATACCGTATCCCGGTCAATGTGGTGGATGTGCCGCGGCTTTGCAGCTTTTACTTTCCCGGACTGATCACCAAGGGGGATCTGACCGTGTCCATATCCACGGGAGGAACTTGTCCTGCGGCTGCTTCGTGTTTACGGGAACGAATTGAGAATGCGATTCCGGATGGCACAGAGGATGTTTTGGAATGGGCGCACCAAAACAGGGAGCGACTGAAAAAACACCGTGTTTTGAAACAGGCAGTTACCAAAGCGTTCTCGTTAAACCGTCCGTTGACAGAAGAAGAAA
>JAZSCX010000122.1:0-7821 GCA_045530865.1 Candidatus Avilachnospira sp. | reverse complement strand
TGGCTGTGGATCCTGTTTTGGCTCTTTATCCCAAGCTCCGTTGCTTCCCTGATGACAAGCGAGAGCATTTCAGGATCGATCCCTGCCATTTTCATAGTCGGATTGATTTTGAATGCGATTTGCTCCGCGGCGTATGGTCTGATTCTCATCAGACTGTCTTCGGAGGAAGCGCGGTATCGCACAGCCGGCATCTGCACTTTACTCAGCGGCGCGGTAAGCATCCTGCTTGCCTGCATCACCGGAGGAGCAGAGACGCCCACCTGGACGCTACTAATCTCTATTCCCATGCAAATCGTATCCTTTGTGGGAATATATAATGAATTTACTGCTCATTCCATCATGCTGATAGGCGTGGACGATGAGCTTTCCGAAAAGTGGTCTTCCCTCTGGAAATGGTTTCTGATTACATACGGCGCCACATTGGGGAGCCTGCTAATCATGGTGATCATTCCCCTTCTGGGCCTGCTGGTGACCATCGCTGCAGCGATCGGCTTGATCGTGGTAAGCATCCTGAAGCTGGTATATCTGTACCGGAGCGCAAGGCAGTTTCAGAATTATCAGCACGAAGTGTAAATTCCTGCCGCAGCTACCACCCAACCCCTTTCATACAAAAAGAGACAGATTTCCATGGAAATCTGTCTCTTTTTGGCACCCCGGAGACGATTCGAACGTCCGACCCTTCGCTTAGGAGGCGAATGCTCTATCCCCTGAGCTACCGGGGCTTATCTCGCAATTATTTTATCCCAACAGCACTCCCCTGTCAACATCCGATTTCAATCCGTCCACGTTCTGTGACTAAATCACAATATCTTGTGTTTTAGCTCTTGACTTCCCCATATTTAGTGATATACTAGGAAGCGAACCCTATGGGAAGGAGTATGCCCATGAACATCTCCGGATTGCAGAAAATGACGCTGCTGGACTATCCGGGAAAGATCGCCTGCACGGTATTTCTGCCTGGCTGCAATCTGCGCTGCCCATTCTGCCACAATGCTTCTCTAGTGCTGCCGGAGCGGATCTCCCCTGCCATGACACAGGAGGAGCTGTTGCAATTTCTGAAAAAACGGCAAGGTTGTCTGGACGGCATCTGTGTCACCGGCGGTGAGCCCACGCTCCACAAGGATCTGCCGGAGCTGCTGACCGCCATCCGCGATCTTGGTTTTTCTGTCAAGCTGGATACCAATGGTACCCGCCCGGAAGTTCTGAAATCCCTGCTGGACGCAAAGCTTTTGGACTATGTGGCCATGGACATCAAAAATTCCCCCGAACAATACACGCACACTTGCGGCGGCATTGACGTGCTGCCTCAGGTCGATGAGAGCATCCGTATTCTAATGGACAGCGGCGTGGACTATGAGTTCCGCACCACCGTCCTGCATCCCTATCATACGCCGGAGGATCTGACGGCCATCGGTCACTGGATCCGCGGCGCCAGGCGTTATTTCATTCAGGCCTTTGTGGACAGCGGCGATCTTATTGGTACCGGTGAAGCCATGACCAATGAGGAACTTCAGAGCCTGCTGCACGCTGTCACCCCCATCATCCCCAACACCCAACTGCGTGGAGTATAGAAAGAGAAGGAGCACGAAATACTATGTACAATGTTGTCAAGCGCGATGGCCGTTCCGTGGGCTTTAACATCACCCGGATCTCCAACGCCATCACCAAGGCATTTGATGCCACCGGTATCCCCTACAGCCCCGATGTGATCAATCTTCTGGCGCTGCAGGTTACTGCAGATTTTTCCTCCAAGGTTCATAACGAGCAGATCGAGGTGGAGGCCATTCAGGACTCCGTGGAAGCCGTTCTGCAGCGCACCGGTTACTCCGAGGTGGCAAAGGCCTACATCCTCTACCGGAAAAACCGGGAAAAGCTCCGCAATATGTCCTCCACCATTCTGGACTACAAGGGTCTGGTGGACAGCTATCTGAACGTTGCCGATTGGCGCGTCAAGGAAAATTCCACTGTCACCTACTCCGTCGGCGGTCTGATCCTGTCCAACTCCGGCGCCATCACCGCCAACTACTGGCTCAGCGAGATCTATGACGAGGAGATCGCCGCCGCCCACCGTAATGCAGACATCCACCTGCATGACCTCTCCATGCTCACCGGCTACTGTGCCGGCTGGAGTCTGAAGCAGCTGATTCAGGAAGGTCTCGGTGGCGTGCCCGGCAAGATCACCTCTGCCCCCGCCAAGCATCTGGCCACCCTCTGCAATCAGATGGTCAACTTCCTCGGTATTATGCAGAACGAATGGGCAGGTGCACAGGCCTTCTCCAGCTTCGATACCTATCTGGCTCCCTTTGTCAAGGCCGACAACCTGAGCTACAACGATGTCAAGCACTGCATCGAAAGCTTTATCTATGGCGTCAATACCCCCAGTCGTTGGGGTACCCAGGCTCCTTTCTCCAATATCACGCTGGACTGGACCGTTCCTGCCGATCTGGCCGATCAGCCCTGCATCATCGGCGGCAAGCCCCAGAACTTTACCTACGGCGACTGCAAAAAGGAAATGGACATGGTCAACCGCGCCTTCATCGAAGTCATGATCGAGGGTGACGCCAACGGCCGCGGTTTCCAGTATCCCATTCCCACCTACTCCATCACCAAGGATTTTGACTGGTCTGAAACGCAGAACAATCAGCTGCTGTTCGAAATGACCTCCAAATACGGCACACCCTACTTCTCCAACTATATCAACTCCGATATGCAGCCCAGCGACGTTCGCTCCATGTGCTGCCGCCTGCGTCTGGACCTGCGTGAGCTGCGTAAAAAGTCCGGCGGCTACTTTGGTAGCGGCGAATCCACCGGCAGTGTGGGCGTTGTCACCATCAATTTGCCCCGTATCGCCTATCTGGCCAAGGACGAAGCTGACTTCTATAGGCGCCTGGACTATCTGATGGATCTGTCTGCCCGCAGCCTCAAGACCAAGCGCGACACCATCACCAAGTTCCTCAATGAGGGTCTGTACCCCTATACCAAGCGGTATCTGGGCGGCTTTGACAACCACTTCTCCACCATCGGCCTGCTGGGCATGAACGAGGTCGGTCTCAATGCCAAGTGGCTGAAGAAGGATCTGACCCACAAGGAAACCCAGGACTTTGCCGTGGATGTGCTGAACCATATGCGTGAGCGTCTGTCCGACTATCAGGAGCAGTACGGCGACCTGTACAATCTGGAAGCCACTCCCGCAGAATCCACCTCCTACCGTCTGGCCAAGCACGATAAGAAGCACTATCCCGATATCGTCACTGCCCACGTGGGCGCCACTCCCTACTACACCAACTCCAGCCATCTGCCCGTGGGCTTCACGGAGGATGTGTTTGAGGCGCTGGACATTCAGGACAAGCTGCAGCCTCTGTACACCTCCGGTACCGTGTTCCACACCTTCCTTGGCGAAAAGCTGCCGGACTGGAAGGCTGCTGCCGCGCTGGTGCGGAAGATTGCCGAGAACTACGAACTGCCCTACTATACCCTGTCCCCCACCTATTCCGTCTGCGCCGATCATGGGTATCTGACCGGTGAGCAGTACACCTGCCCCATCTGCGGCAGAAAGGCCGAAGTCTACAGCCGAATCACTGGCTACTATCGCCCCGTGCAGAACTGGAATGACGGCAAGGCGCAGGAGTTCAAGGATCGTAAGACCTACGCCGCCTTTGGCGCACCGGCTTCCATCCGCAAGACGGTGGATGTCTGTGAAGCTCCCTGCGAAGAAGCACCCGCTGCTGAAGCAAGCAGTGAAATTCTGCTGTTCGTCACCAAAACCTGCCCCAACTGCCGCATCGTGAAGCCCCTGCTGGATCAGGCGGGCGTCAAGTACACCGTGGTGGACGCAGGCGAGAATCAGGAGCTGGCAAAGCAGTACAAGCTCCGTCAAGCGCCCACCCTCGTGGCTGACGGCCAGATCTACACCGGCGTTGCCGAAATCAAGAACTATCTGAAGAAATAAACAATAGAGAATGCAGAGTGCTGAATGCTGAATGTATGCCTTTCCGGAAAAGTCCCAATTCATCATTTTGCATTCTGCATTCAGCATTACACGACAAAGGAGTGCTAATATGACCGATATCCTCATCATCGGCGGGGGCCCCGCCGGTCTGACGGGGGCACTTTATGCCGCAAGAGCGGGAAAAACCGTAAAGGTATTTGAAAAAGAGAGCTTCGGTGGACAGATCACCCAGGCTCATCTGGTGGATAATTTCCCCGGTCTGCCGGGTATTTCCGGCATGGAACTGGGTGATAAATTCTGCACGCAGGCCATGGATGCCGGTGCGGAAGTGAACTTCGCCGCTGTCAATGCAATCACCCGGCAGGAAAACGGCACCTTCCTCGCGGAAACCGATGACGGCAACGTGGAAGCCCGTGCCGTGATCTTTGCCGGCGGTGCCAAGCCCCGTCCTTTGTCCGTGGATCGGGAGCAAGATCTGATCGGTCAGGGCGTCAGCTACTGCGCGCTTTGCGATGGAGCATTCTTCCGCGGGCAGGATGTGGCCGTCATCGGCGGCGGCAACACCGCCTTTTCCGATGCGCTGGTGCTTGCTGAGACCTGCCGCTCCGTGACCATTGTCCACCGCCGCAGTGGCTTCCGTGCGGAGGCCACCCAGATCGAGGCGGTCAAGCAGGCTGCAAACATTCGCCTGATGACGCCTTACACCGTTGCAGCCCTGCAGGGCGAGAATCAGCTGACCGGCCTGACACTGCGTCAGGCAGAAACCGGTGAACTGACCATCCTGCCCGTCAGCGGCGTATTTGTCGCACTGGGACGTGTCCCGGATACCGACCTGATCGCCGGCCTTGCCGATCTGGACGCATCCGGCTTTGCAGCTTCCGATGAAAGCTGCCGCACCAAAACACCGGGACTGTTTGTTGCCGGTGACTGCCGCGGCAAAGCCATCCGGCAGCTGACCACCGCCGTGTCCGACGGCACCGTTGCCGCCATGACCGCCTGCGAATATCTGAAATGACCCTGAACGAATTTTTTTCCGACTATCCAAAGGCGGCGCTGGCCTTTTCCGGCGGCACAGACAGTGCGTATTTGCTCCATGCAGCCCGGGCAGCCGGAGCAGATGTGAAGCCCTACTTTATGAAAACGCCGTTTCAGCCCGCCTTTGAGCTGGAAGACGCCAAAAGACTGGCGCCGGATCTGACCGTATTGGAGCTGGATATTCTTTCCTGCGATTTGATTGCAAATAATCCAGAAAACCGCTGCTATCACTGCAAAAAAGCCTTGTTTTCTCACTTGAAAACACAGGCAACGGCAGATGGTTACTCCGTTCTGCTGGACGGTACCAACGCCTCCGATCAGATTGATGACCGTCCCGGTATAAAGGCACTGGAAGAATTGGGCGTTCTTTCTCCTTTGCGGCTGTGCGGGCTGACAAAGAACGCTATCCGGAGCCTGTCCAGGGAAGCCGGACTGTTCACATGGGACAAGCCGGCCTATGCCTGCCTTGCCACCAGAGTTCCGACAGGCACGGAAATCACCGCTGAACTTCTTCAACGGGTGGAGAAATCTGAGGAAATTTTGCGAAAAATGGGGTATTTTGGCCTTCGAATCCGGCTGTTTCACGGCGCCGCAAGGGTCCAACTGGCCGAAAATCAGCTAAAAAACGCCGATATTTTCGCTATTCGGGAGGCTTTAAGCCCCTATTTTGACCATATTTTACTGGATCTGAGAGGTCGATAACATGGATCAGAACGCACTTCGCGCCCTTTTGGAGGGTATTTCCGGCGGTACGGTCTCCATCGAAAACGCCATGACCCAACTGAAAACCGAGCCCTTTCAGGATCTGGGCTTCGCCAAGGTGGATCACCACCGGGCGCTTCGTCAGGGAATCGCGGAAGTGATCTACGGCGCGGGAAAAACGCCGGAGCAGATCATTTCTATTGCCCGCGCCATGCTGGAGCATGGGCAGAAGACCATTCTGATCACCCGATTGGAGAAAACCGCCGCAGACATCATCGGTGAAGCGCTGCCGCTGACTTATCATGCGCTGGGGCGCGTTGGCATCATCGGTGAACTGCCAAAACCAGATGGTGCCGGAAAGGTCATTATCGCCACCGGCGGTACCAGCGACCTGCCTGTTGCAGAAGAAGCCGCCCTGACGGCGGAAGTGCTGGGCAACGAAGTCCTGCGGCTGTACGATGTGGGTGTTGCCGGTCTGCACCGCCTGCTGGCCCACGGCGCAGACCTTGCCAACGCCAGAGTGGTGGTTGCCATTGCCGGCATGGAGGGCGCACTGGCCTCCGTCATTGGCGGTCTGGTGGACTGCCCGGTGATCGCCGTCCCCACCAGTGTGGGATACGGCGCTGCCTTCGGCGGCCTTGCCGCATTGCTCTCCATGCTGAACTCCTGCGCCAGCGGCGTCAGCGTGGTAAACATTGACAACGGCTTCGGCGCAGGTTATCTGGCAAGCATGATCAATCACATCGGGGTGACAAAATGAAAACACTCTATCTGGAATGCCAAATGGGTGCAGCAGGCGATATGCTCATGGCTGCTCTGCTGGAGCTGCTGCCCGATCCGGAACAGTTTTTACATATCATGAATACGCTGCCCGGAATTCGGGTCACTGCCGAAAACACTGTAAGATGCGGTGTTTCCGGTACCCATGTGACTGTGACCGTTCACGGTGAAGAGGAAGCAGAGCACCACCATCACCATGTCCATACCACCATGGCGGACATCTGCCACGCCATTGAACATCTGCCGGTCAGCGAGGCTGTGCAAGCAACGGCAAAGGCCGTCTACAAGCGTATAGCAGCCGCCGAAAGCGCTGTTCACGGTCAGAGCGTGGAAGCGGTACACTTTCACGAAGTGGGCGCATGGGACGCTGTAGCCGATGTGGTTGGCGTCTGTCTTGCCATGGAGCAGCTCTCCCCCGACCGGATCATTGTCTCCCCAGTGCATGTAGGTACCGGAACCGTGCGGTGTGCCCACGGTGTGCTGCCCGTCCCCGCCCCTGCCACGGCCCTGCTGCTGCAAGGCGTGCCCATGTACGGCAGTTCTGTACAAGGTGAGCTCTGTACTCCCACCGGAGCAGCCCTTCTGCGGGAATTTGCCCACGAATTCGGAGAAATGCCTGTGATCTCCGTTGATAAAATCGGTTATGGCATGGGTTTAAAGGATTTTGACCGGCCCAACTGCGTGCGGGCCTTCTGGGGAAGCTCCGATTCTCCTGCGGAAGCTGTGACGGAAATCGCCTGCAACCTGGATGATATGACCGGAGAGGCTATCGGCTTTGCCATGGAGCAGCTTCTGGAGGCCGGTGCACTGGATGTTTTTACCACTCCCATCGGTATGAAAAAGTCAAGGCCCGGAGTTATGTTAACCTGCATCTGCCGTCCCGCAGATCGGGAGCAGATGACGGCCCTGATGCTGAAGCACACCACCACCCTCGGGGTGCGACATCGGGACTGCAGCCGTGCCACTATGAACCGGTACACAGAAACCGCAGAAACACCCTATGGCACAATACGCATCAAGCACGCAGAAGGCTGGGGTATTCATAAGTCCAAACCGGAATATGAGGATCTGGCAAAAGCGGCAAAGATTTACGGGCTTCGTTTGGACGAAGTACTTAAATAATAATGATTGATTCATTTTTCTCTCCCCCAGTCAGCTTCGCTGGCCTCGCATCTTCAGGCGAGGTCTGCCGCCGTAGTTTCCATTGTTCGGCGGCTGACAGGGCAGATAGTCAAGCAAGTGCAACACATTCTTCAAAAACTTCAGTTGGAGTTTTCCAACCGAGACATTTTCTGGGACGAGAATTGATCAGATCTGCTATAAACTGCACAAGCTCATCAGTGATCGTCCTGAAA
>JAZSCX010000050.1:0-25570 GCA_045530865.1 Candidatus Avilachnospira sp. | reverse complement strand
CCTGTATATTCCGGATCGTCACTTCCCGCTGCTGACCGGCGGAATCCATCCCGGAAACGGAATACGCATCCTCTTCCAGTTTTTTTAATGTCCATTGTTCCATTTCCCAGAAGCAGTCCTTCAGCGCAGGATCCCGCTCCAGCTCTTCCCAGAACAATCTGATTGCATTTCCTATGCCAGAGAACTCTCCGCCGCGTTCGCACACGCCGGCAGGCAGGTTCCATCTTTTCAGATTATTCTCGTTGGTCAGAAAAACCTTTAGATAATCCAGAAGGAAAACCTCGTCTTCGCCCAGCTCCACCGCGCCGAAATCCATAGCGAGCACCGGCTCCAGCATTTCTGCCATGCCATCCGTCCGATCTGCCATGCTGATCATTTCATCTTCCAGACAGCCGCGGCCTGACCATGTGGGATAACCTGCGATAACACTGCGGGTGAAATCCTGCTTCTGCTGGTCGTATTCATACGTCCGCATGAACGTTGTGAAAACATATTTTCCGTCTTCTGCGGCGCTCAATCTGCAGAAATACCGCTCCTGCGGACGAGCCAGAGAGGCATACGAATCTTCTGCATTTTTCAGATTTTCTTCCGTACAGCTGTCTGCACACACCGCAAACACCAGTCCGGTCAGCAGTTTGGAGCCTTCCCGTTCCGTTACGGTATTGCCATCATAGGCCAGCACTACCCGCTGCAGGGCATCTTTCACAGCGTATTTTTCTCCGTCAAACCCAATAATCTGCAGATACCAGGTGCCCTCCGAATCCCGATCGAACAGCCAATATGTATTTTTCAGCAGATCGCCATACTCTTTCGTAAGATCCTCTCGGTGTTCGATCACATATTCCGCAAACGCAGTCCGCACAACAGGAACGAATTCCGCATCACCATATACGCGCCAGTGGGCGAATTCACGGGCCATACAGGTGCAGAATGTTGCCGACATGGCTTTCTGGCTCAACTGTTCCACCCGGTCAGGCTCCTGCTCCTCTTCCAACTCTTCAGGCGTTTCCGGTTCCTCCGGTGTTTCCGGTTCTTGAGGTTCTTCCGGCACATCAGTCTGCGGCGGTTCTTCGGCAGGCGCTTGCTCCGTATTCTCGATTTGCTCCACCTCAGGTTCCGGCGAAACGGGAGTTTCCGTGCTGCAACCTGCAAACAGCAGGAGCATCACGATAACAAGGATCATCAATTTTTTCATGGTGGTCCTCCTTTTTTATGTTTTCACTTACATAGACAAATTTTTCTGAAAAAGGGTTGCAGTAAATTCATTATATCGGAATAAAAATCCAATGTCCATGGCAGGAATTGGCAATTGAAAAAGCACCCGGCACACCGGATGCTTTGCAGTTATCTTCGGCTGTTTCTTCTTCCAAAGACGGTCAGCACCATCAGCAAAAACCGCAGGAAGGACACCAGCGACACCAGCAAAGATGCCAGATAGGTCATGGCCGCTGCCGACAGAACCTTGTCTGCGCCTTCCATTTCCTCTGCCCGCAGGATGTTGTTTTCCATCAGCAAGGCCTTGGCCCTGCGGCTGGCATTGTACTCCACCGGCAGGGTGACCAGTGCGAACAAAACAGAAAAACCATAGAGAAACACGCCGGTCATAGCAAGGGTATAGCCCAGATCGGACCTGCCTGCCAGCATGGTGCCGCTGCCCAGCAGAATGCCGATCAGCACCAGCGGCACTGCCAGCCGGGAGCCGAAGTTCACCACGGGCACAATGGCAGTCCGCACCCGATAGGGCCAATAGCCCCGCTTATTCTGCAGCACATGACCGATCTCATGGGCAGCCACAGCCACCGCCGCCACGGAAGCGCTGCCGCTGGTACCTTCCGACAGATTGACCACCTGTTTTGCGGGATGATAGTGATCGGTCAGCTGACCGCCCACCTTTCCCACCGAAATATCCTGCACCCCGTTGGCCCGTAGCAGCCGGACTGCTGTATCATGTCCGGTCATTCCGGAGGTGCAGCGGATCTGATCGAATTTTTCATAGGTGCTGCGAACCTTACCGCTGGCATAGCCGGAAAGCAGCAGGCAAAACAGCATCGCTGCCAGATAACCCCAACCGTAAAACATCATTTTTCCTCCTGTTGTCGGATTTCTCTACTTATTTTATCACGCAATCCTTGCAATATCCTGTCGACTTATGTCATAATATATGCAAATAATGCTTTCCGGAGGATCTCAGATGGAATCATCCTATGAAAAGCGAGGATATCTGCTGGAGGATTTTCGCCTCTTTCATTTGCGCGATGCCGACGGCATCCGCACCGATTATCACTATCACGAATTCTGCAAGCTGCTGATTCTTCTTTCCGGCAGCGGCAGTTATATGGTGGAGGGACGGCGCTATCTGCTCAAGCCCGGCGACATGGTGCTGCTGGGCAGCCACTGCATCCACCGCCCGGAATTCGCACCCGGCGTGCCCTATGAGCGGATCATTCTCTACATATCGCCAGAATTTCTGCGAAGGGAATCCGCAGGCAGCTGCAGGCTGGAGAACTGTTTTTCCAGCACAAATGGTCATGTGCTGCGGCTGGGAGAAACACACCGAAAAACGCTTCTGAACCATGTGGAGGCGTTGGAACAGGAGCTATCCCAAACTCATTACGGGCGGGAGATCGCCTGCAACAGCCTGCTGCTGCAGCTGCTGGTGGGCATTGCCCGCTGCAGGCAGCAGACCCACATTCAGCAGCCCGCACCTGCCCGTCCGGATGACCCTACCGTGACCGCCATTGTTGCTTATCTGGACAGCCACCTGACAGAAAGCCTGACCATCGACGATCTGGCAGAGCGGTTTTATCTCAGCAAATTCCATATGATGCGGCGGTTTCGGGAACAGACCGGCGCCACCATCCACAGCTATCTCAATGAACGGCGGCTGTTTCTGGCACGGGAGCTGCTGGCACAGGGTGTTCCCTCCACGGAGGTGTGCTACCAGGTGGGCTTCGGCAGCTATTCGGCCTTTGCCCGCACCTTCAGCAAGCTCTTCGGCACCACCCCCACCGGCCGCCCCATCCAGAGTATGCAAAAAGAGGAAGCCTTTGAATAAGGCCTCCTCTTTTGATGATTATTCCGCGCAGACCCGGATGATCACATCCAGCGCCGCTTTCAGCTGTTCCATGGGAATATTCAGGGCAGGCAGCAGACGCACCTTGCCGTGGGCACTGAGTACCAGCACGCCGTTTTCCATGCACCTGGCAATGACCTCACCGGCGGGCTTTTCGGTTTCGATTCCCAGCATCAGGCCAAGGCCAGTGACGCTCTTGATACCCTTTTTACCCTGCAGGGTATCAAACACCAGCCGCGAACGCTCCTGCACACCGGCAAGGAGTTCTTCGTTCACCCGCTCCACCGTGCTGATGGCAGCAGCGCAGCAGATGGGATTGCCGCCGAAGGTGGAACCATGGTCGCTGTAGCCCAGCACATACTCCACTTTTTCGCCCATCATGGTGGCGCCCAGGGGCAGGCCGCCGCACAGGCCCTTGGCCGTGGAGACTACATCGGGCTGCACACCATAGTGCATATAGCCATAGAGCTTGCCGCTTCTGCCGTTGCCGATCTGGACTTCATCGCAGATCAGCAGAATATCCTGCTCGCCGCAGATCTTTGCAATGCCCTGCACAAATTCCTTGGTCAGAGGATTGACGCCGCCTTCACCCTGCACGATCTCCACCATAATGGCAGCTACCTTGTTTTCGGCAACCTTAGCCTTCAGATCTTCCAGATCATTAGCCTTTGCGTGGACAAAACCGGGCGTCAGGGGCTGGAAATCCTTGTGAAACACGTCCTGTCCCGTGGCAGCCAGAGTTGTCAGGGTTCTGCCGTGGAAGGAGTTCCACAACGTCACGATGGTGGTATACTCCGCGCCCTTCTTTTCCGCGGCATACTTTCTGGCAACCTTGATGGCACATTCGTTGGCCTCCGCGCCGGAGTTGGAGAAGAACACCTTCTTCATGCCGGTACGCTCGCAGAGCATCTGTGCCAGCTTTGCGCAGGGCTCGGTGTAGTACAGGTTGGACATGTGCTGTACCTTCTGCATCTGCTCCGCCACTGCCTGCTGCCAGACGGGATCGGCTACTCCAAAGGTATTGACCGCAATACCGGTGCCCAGATCAATATATTCTTTGCCGTTTTCGTCATACACCAGAGAACCCTTGCCGCTCACGATCTGGAGATCAAAGCGGTTGTAGGTGTTGGCGACATACTGCTTATCAATAGACTTTACGTTCATTTTGAACACTTCCTTTTCGAATGTACAATGGACAATGTACAATTGACAATGAAGGTGTCCCCGTCGGGGACAGATTGGATTTTTTAGTTAGAAGACGGTTTCATTCGGAGGGTCTTTTCGTTTCTGGCGAATTTATCCTCCAGCACCATGGTGCCTGCACCTTCGTCGGTCAGCAGTTCCATCAAAATGGCATGGGGTACACGTCCATCCAGAATAGTGACCTTATGCACGCCCTCCTTGATGGCATCGATGCAGCACTGCACCTTGGGGATCATGCCGCCGGAAATGACGCCGCTGTCAAACAGATTTTTGGCATCCTGCAGATCGATACAGGGAATGAGGGACTCGGGATCCTTGGGATCCATCATCACACCGGGGATATCGGTCATGGTGATCAGACGGGAGGCCTTCATAGCGCCTGCGATGGAAGCTGCCGCCGTATCGGCATTGATATTGTAGGTGTGGCCGTCCATATCACAGCCCACGGTGGAGACTACAGGGATATAATCCTTCTCCAGCAGATCCAGAATGGGCTGCACGTTGATATCGGTGATCTCGCCCACAAAGCCCAGCCGCTCATCCTTGACCTTGCACTGGATCATGTGACCGTCGATACCGGAAATACCCATGGCCTTGCCGCCCTTGGACTCCAGCAGCTTGACCAGGGTTTTATTGATCTTGCCGGCCAGCACCATCTGCACCACATCCACGGTTTCCGCATCCGTGACACGCAGGCCATCCACAAACACGGCTTCCTTTCCGATCTTCTTCAGCATATCGCTGATCTCGGGGCCGCCGCCGTGGACCAGAACCACCTTCACGCCGATCAGATGCAGCAGCGCCACGTCCTCCATGACCTGCATTTTCAGTTCTTCGTTGATCATGGCGTTGCCGCCGTATTTGATGACAATGACTTTGCCGTTATACTTTCTGATGTAAGGCAGCGCCTCCACCAGAATTTCCGCGCGATGATGATTGGATACGTTCATACTCTGCACCTCAGGTTCTGTAGTCGCCGTTGATCTTCACATAATCGTAGGTCAGGTCGCAGCCCCATGCGGTGGCAGCGCCTTCGCCATCGTTGAATTCCACCAGAATTTCGATCTCGCTCTCCAGCAGGATCTCCTTGGCCAGTTCTTCGGAGAAATCCACACCGGCGCCGTCCTTGCAGACCAGAATCTCGCCCTTGGGAGAGTGGAACTTCACATCCACCTTGTCCACATCCACATCCGCACCGGAGTAACCGATGGCACAGAGGATCCGTCCCCAATTGGCGTCGGCGCCAAACATGGCAGCCTTGGTCAGAGAGGAACAGATAATGGCCTTGGCAGCAGTCTTAGCAGCGGCTTCGGTCTTTGCGCCGGTGACCCTGCACTCCAGCAGCTTGGTAGCGCCCTCGCCGTCACCGGCGATGCAGCGGCACAGGTACACGGTGACTGTATTCAGGGCCTGCATAAAGGCATCAAAGGCGGGGCCTTCGGCGTTGATTTCCGCATTGCCTGCCATGCCGTTGGCCAGTACCGTCACCATGTCATTGGTGGAAGTGTCGCCGTCCACGGAGACCATATTGAAGCTGGTCTGGACATCGGTTTTCAGGGCCTTATTCAGCATATCCGCGGAAATGGCGCAGTCGGTGGTGATAAACACCAGCATGGTGGCCAGATTGGGGTGGATCATGCCGGAACCCTTGCAGATTCCGCCGATTTTGCACTCCACGCCGTCCACTTCAAAAGAAACAGCGATCTCTTTCATTTTGGTATCGGTGGTCATGATGGCTTCAGCTGCCAGATCGCTGTGGTCGCCCAGACCCTTGACCAGTTCGGGAATGCCCTTGGCGATGGGCTCCATGCTGAGCCGCTGACCAATGACACCGGTGGACGCCACCACCACATCGGTGGGCTGCAGACCCATTTCCTGTGCCAGCAGAGCGCACATCTTCTCCGCCACTTCCACGCCGTCTGCGTTGCAGGTGTTGGCGTTGCCGGAGTTGCACAGGATGGCCTGTGCTTTGCCATCGGCAATGTTGGCCTTGGTCACGGCGATGGGCGCGCCCTTCACCAGATTGGACGTATACACGCTGGCTGCGGAAGCCATGACTTCGGAATAGATCAGCGCCAGATCCCGCTTGGTCCGGTTGTGACGGATGCCGCAGTGGACGCCGTTGGCGGTAAAGCCCTTCGCGGCACAAACGCCGCCGGAGATTGTTTTCATATAATATCCCTCTTTGCTAATTCGATTGTCTTTTCATCATCGAATTGACAATTGATAATTGACAATTGACAATGAATATGTCGCCTGCGGCGATGGATTATACTTTGGATTTCATCGTTCCAGACCAGTTGTCGGATCCACGCCCAGCACCAGATTAAGGCACTGGACTGCCGCACCGGAAGCGCCCTTGCCCAGATTGTCGTACCGGGCGATCAGCAGCATCCGGTCCTCATTGCCGCAGACGGTGATCTCCATGGTATCCTTACCGGACAGTCCTGCACCCGACAGGAAGCCTTCCTCGTCCATACCGCTTCTGTAAATCACCATGGGGCCGGTGTACTGGGCCGCATAAACTGCCTGAATGTCCTCCATGGTCTTGCCTTTTGCCAGATCTTCCTGGAACAGCGGCACCGTCACCACCATGCCGGAGTAGAAATCGGACACGATGGGGCAGAAAATCGGCGCGTTTTCCAGACCGCAGATGGCCTTCATCTCCTTCAGATGCTTGTGGTTCTGGGTCAGGCCGTACTGCCGGGGCGCACCCAGCAGGAGATCTCTTCCCTCTTCCTCATACTGGGCGATCATTTTCTTGCCGCCGCCGGAGTAACCGGTGATGGAATGGCAGGTCAGCCTTGCATCGGCAGGCAGAATACCAGCCTTTACCAGCGGAGAAACCAGAGAGATAAAGCCGCTGGCATGGCAGCCGGGCACCGCAATGCGCTTCGACTGCAAAATCTTCTCCGCAAAATCCGTTCCCAGCTCCGGAAAACCGTAGGCCCAATCGGGATTGGTTCGGTGAGCCGTGGAGGTATCCAGCACCGTGACTTTTTCATTTTCAATGAGGGATACCGCTTCCATGGCTGCCGCATCCGGCAGGCACAAAAACGCCACATCACAGCTGTTCAGCGCCTGTTTTCTGGCTTCCGGGTCCTTTCGCACTTCATCCGGCAGTGTCATGAGCTGCAGATCCTGCCGTGCGGACAGGCGTTCATAAATCCGCAGGCCGGTGGTGCCGGCGCTGCCATCAATAAAGACAGTTTTCATGTCTCATACTTCCCTTGCTTTATGCGTATATATACGCAATTTATTATAAATATGCACTCATTATACATCCGTATTCAACAAAATGCAATGCTTATTCAAAATAAGACGAATATTTTCAAGACTTGCACAAATCCGCCGCCGGAACCTGCCCGATGTTGGGCAGATTTCCGACGGCAGTTCGTTTTTCTTCCGTTATTCCTTATGGCGCATACTGCTCGCAGATGGCAATGACCTTACCTTCAGATGTATATATACGGTACAATACATCCTTCTCTGCATCCTGATCCCGTTTCAGCAGTTCCTCCGCCGTCACACGGCAATAGGGCGCCTGATGCTCTTCCAGAATCCAGAATTCGCAGGTTTCCGACAGGTCTGCCTCCTGATCGGGCCAGCCGGCTTCCACCCGGTAGCCGTTGGGTGCCTCTGCATCCACGATCCAGCGCATTTCATCATAGGAAACCGACTGTTCCAGAGACTTCAGATAACCGTAGGTGAACTCCGTGCCCCAGTCCTCGCCGGGGAACTCGTTGGACATTTCCAGATAGTTCTTTCCGGAGGCCGCCGCATCCTGCGACATCACGCCGGCCTTCAGAGAATCCCAAAGGGTCTCCATATCCATCACATCCACCACATAGGGCTTGCCGCCCACTTCCAGACAGCCCAGGGTACCGTTGCTGCTATAGCCCACAGTCAGCTGATTGCCGTCGACGGCGATGACACGCATCATGTACTGGGTGTTGGGGACATCGCCTTCCCAGGGCTGCAGCTCGGAAGTCAGGTTGCTTCGCAGGCAGTTAAGGATGGCAGTCTTGTCGGCACTGCTGCGGCAGGTACGAATCGTGCCTTCCAGATTGTTCAGGAATTCAATACCCAAAACCTGGTTAGACTCCAATTGCAGCAATCCCTGCAGATCCAGATCCGCTGCCACCTCGATCTCGATGGGGCTGCCGATCATACCGCCGCCGGCAAGGAAGTGAAACTGATAGGTGCAGCTGCCCCAGAACTTTCCATCGCCCTCCATCCACACGGCAGATACGGAATAGAGGTGGTTCTTGCCGTCCAGAGGTGCAGGGGTGGAGCCGCCCACCATATCCACTTCCCGGGGTTCGGTATAGTTATCCTCGGCAGAATACACCTGAATGAGCACCCGGTCCGGCTGCTCGGAGAAGTTCAGCTGAATGGCCGTGCGCTTCGTGGCATTGACAGAGGGCAGCCGGTCAGCCGTAATGCCCATGGCCTCAGCATCCACTGTGGCATTGGCCATCTCCCGTCCGTCCTTCCAGTACCACTCATAAGCTGTGGTCTGGCCAAAAATGGCTGTATCGCCGTATGTAACCTCCAGAGAAGGCGGTCTGTCAATGGGCGCAGAATCCTTGCTGCAGCCCGTCAGTAACAGCAGCAGTGCTGCGAAAATCATCCACCATTTCTTCATCTCCGGTTTTTCCTCCCGTTTCATGCTTTGCAGCATATATTTTCAGTGTATTATATCACATTCTTGCGTTCATGTCCAATCTTTGGTATTATGAATATAAAATTTCCAGCATTTCAGGAGGTTCTCTATGAAAAAAACGGTTCTTAGAAGCTACGCCAAGCTGATCGCACAGAAGGGCTGCAATGTCCAGAAGGGTCAGGACGTGTTCCTCACTGCCGGTATCGAGCAGCCGGAGTTCACCACCATGGTGGTGGATGAGCTGTACAAGGCGGGCGCCAGAAAGGTCTTTGTGGATCTGAGCTATCAGCCCATGGAAAAATACCATGTCCGCCACCGCAGTATCAAATCCCTGTCCACCGTGGAGCCCTTCGAGGAAGCCAAGCTGCAGTATATGGCAGAGAAGAAGCCCATCCGCCTGTTCCTGATCTCCGATGATCCCGACGGCCTTAAGGGCATGAACATTGAGAAAATGACCAAGGGCCAGCAGGCCCGCTACCCCATCATCAAGCCCTACCGTGACGCCATCAACGGCAAGCACCAGTGGTGCATCGCCGGTGTTCCCGGCGCCGCATGGGCAAAGAAGATGTTCCCCGACCTGCCCAGGGGCAAAGCCATCGAAAAGCTGTGGGAATGCATTCTGTCCACCTCCCGTGTGGAGGACGATCCCATTGCCGCGTGGGATGCTCATAACAAGGATCTGGATGACCGCTGCGCTTATCTGAACAGTCTCGGCATCGAAACGCTGGAATACACCGCCTCCAACGGCACCCACCTGACCGTGGGCATGATTCCCGAAGCCCGGTTCTGCGGCGGCGGCGAAACCACCGATACCGGCGTATTCTTCAACCCCAATATTCCCACGGAGGAGTGCTTTATCTCCCCCATGAAGGGCAAGGCCGAAGGCATCGTCTACTCCTCCAAGCCCCTGAGCTATCAGGGGCAGCTCATCGACAATTTCTGGTTCCGCTTTGAAGGCGGCAAGGTCGTGGAAGCCCACGCCGAGCAGAATGACGAACTGCTGCAGAAGATGATCAACATGGACGAGGGCGCCCGGTATCTGGGCGAATGTGCGCTGGTGCCCTATGAGAGCCCCATCAACCAGACCGGTCTGCTGTTCTACAACACCCTCTTTGACGAAAACGCCTGCTGCCATCTGGCGCTGGGCATGGGCTATACCGATACCATCGAAGATCACCACAACAGGACGCTGGAGGAGTGCCGCGCACTGGGCATCAACGATTCCATGATCCATGAGGACTTCATGATCGGTACCGCAGATCTTGAAATTGTGGCCCACTGCCGTGACGGCAAGTCCGTACAGATTTTCAAAAACGGCACCTGGGCATTTTAAAGGAGAAAACCCATGATATTGTTGGATGAAGCCCGAAAAACCTTTTCCGATGACTGCTATGCCACCTGCTCCACCGGCTGCGATATTCTGGAAGTGGGTGAAAAATACGCAAAATGTGTGCTCATGCTGGATGGCCGCCACCGCAATGCCGTGGGTCAGGTCATGGGCGGCGTGGCATACACGCTGGCAGATTTTACCTTTGCCGTGGCCTCCAACTTTCACCAGCCTCCCACGGTCACCGTCAATGCTCAGATCAGCTATCTGGGCAGAGTCAAGGGCAGCATTCTCTATGCCGAAAGCCGCCTGATCAAGGACGGACATCGCAACTGCTTCTATGAAGTGACTGTCACAGATGATCTGGGCACTCCCATCGCCGTGGCGAACTTCACAGGCGCACATATTTGAAGTAAGAAGTAATAGTGAAAAGTGAATAGGTGATGTGTCGCCAAAAGCGACGATTCGAATCATCCGCAAAGCGGATACCATACTTATTCACTATTACGTATTACCTATTACCTTGAATTACAAGGAGTACACCCCATGCTCACCAGAGTTCCCAATTATTTTGATGATTTCCAGTGCCTTGCCGGCACCTGTCCCGATACCTGCTGCGGCATGTGGCACATTGTAGTGGATCCCGAAACCAAAGTCCGCTACGATCGGCTGGAAGGCCCTCTGGGCGACCGGCTCCGTGCCGCCATGACAGAGGTAGATGGCGAGACCTGCATCGTTCCGGTGAACAGCCGCTGCCCCATGCTGACGGAAGAGAACCTCTGCGCGCTGATATTGGAGCACGGCGAAGACTGCCTTTGTACCACCTGTGCCGAGCATCCCCGCTTTACGGAGATTTACGGCGGCCTGCAGGAGATCGCACTGGCTCTATCCTGTCCCAAAGCTGCCGATCTGCTGCTGGATCGGGAAGCGCCCCTGACTTTCCAGACCCGCTCTGACGATGCACTGCCGGAGCCCAATGATCTGGATCCCGATCTCTTCCGGCTTCTGCTGATCAGCCGGGAGACTGCCATCGCCATCGTGCAGGATCGGGACTGCACCCTGTCCGACCGTCTGGCGTTGCTGATGTGCTTTGCCGACCGTCTGGACCGCAATCTGGAGCATCCTGCTCTTTGTTTGGAATTATGTAAACTTTACAACAGCGCCCGCTACCGCCGCAGACAGCTGATCCGCATCCGCCGGCTGCGGAATTTCGGCACCATGACCGCCGCGCGGCAGATGCTGCTGGCCATGGAACACCTCAACCCTCAATTTGCTCCGGAGGTACGGGAACTGGAAAAAACCGATCTGGAATCCCACGCCCTGCAGCTGGAACACCTGGCGGTCTATTACCTGTACCGCTGGTGGCTGAAAGCCGTTTGCGACGGCAATCTCTGGCAGCAGGCCGCAGCGGCAGTGGTCAGTGTGCTTTCCATCGCCGGTCTTGCCCGCACAACGGGTGATCTCAAGACCGCCGCCCGGATGTATGCAAGGGAAGTGGAGCACAATGAAGATAATCTGGCCCTGCTGCGGCAGGCCATGCAGCTGCCCCACTTCTCCCGCAACCAATTACTTCGAATTCTGGAGGTTCCCCATGCAGTTTGACGCCCACTGTATCGAATGTCTGGTGCATCGCCAGTTCCGGCTGGTGCAGGAAAAGGATGACGGAGAAAAGGCCAACCGCTATCTGCGGGATGTGCTGCAGGCTCTTCTGGATGCCCCTGCAGGCGTTTCCGCGCCCTACATGATCGAACAATTCTCGCAGGCCTATGAAAGATACTGGCCCGGTGACGATCCCTATGCAAAGCTGAAGCGGGATTCCAATGATCTGGTGCTGAAGCTGCTGCCGGACATCCGTCCCATGGTGGAGCAGGCAGAGGATCCCCTTGCCATGGCACTGAAATTCGCCCAGACGGGCAACTTCCTGGATTTCGGCATCCTGACGCCGGAGGTAGCCCATAAAGCTTTGCAGGAGGCTGTGGCAAATACCCCCAAAATGAAACTGGACACGGACATCTACAACCGTTTGCTGCAAGAGCTGCAACACGCAAAGCAGCTTTTGATCCTCGGCGACAACGCCGGTGAGATCGCTTTTGACATTCTGCTGGTAGAGCAGCTGCAGCGCCGGTTCCCGGGACTGGAGATTCTCTACTGTGTCCGGGGCAAAAACTCCCTCAACGACGCCACCCGGGCCGACGCGGCCTATGTGGGCATGGATCAGCTGGTGAACATTCTGGACAACGGCACCGGCATTTCCGGCACGGAGCTGGACTACATCAGCGACGAGCTCCGGCAGGCCATGGACACGGCAGACGTGATCCTCTCCAAGGGCAGCGGCAATCTGGAATCTCTGGCAGGCTGCGGTCTGAACATCTATTACATCTTTATGTGCAAGTGTAAGCGGGTGGCCAAAATTCTCGGCTGTGAAAATATGACCGGCCAGTTCCTGCGGGAAAAGGCCCTGCCGCCCATGGATCCTATGGTGGGCGCGGTGTGATTGTGTTCGGCAATGACAGCTGTGCTTGACAATCGTTTCAAAACCCATTATAATGTAGCATGCTACGGAATATGGTAGCATGCTACATTTTTTGAAGAAGGTGATCTTCGTGGAACACCACCGCCATTTGGGCGGCTATTTTCATGTTATTTCCAACGTTTTGTCCCAGCGGATGCAGCAAAGCTGCGAGTCTCTGGGGCTCACCGCTACCCAGAGTATGTTTCTGCATCATCTGTGGTATCGGGAGCATATTCTGCAGCAGCCCACCCACGCCAGAGACCTGGAGGCGTTTTTTGAAATCAAGCACCCTACGGTTTCCGGCATCCTGCAGCGGATGGAGGCTGCCGGGTTTGTGACGCTGCATGCCAGCGATACAGACCGCCGGTGCAAAACCATCCGCCTGACCGAACTGGCAGAGGCCGCCCATGCACAGGCCGAGCAGCACATTCAGGAGATCGAAGATCTGCTGGTGAAGGATATGGGCGATACTGACGTTGCTGAATTCCGCCGCCTGCTAAAGCTGGTCTCCGGCAATCTGGGCATTTTTTGCAGATGCTCTACCGCAAATCTCCCAAAGGAGGAAATTACCCCGTGATCAAACAACTGCTTTCGTGTATCGGCAAATACAAGCGCGATACGATTCTCTCTCCTGTTTTTGTTGCCCTTGAAGTGGTTATGGAAATTCTGATCCCCCTCTACATGGCGGATCTGATCGATAAGGGCATCGACATGGGCGACATGGGCGCTATCTGGAAATACGGCCTGCTGCTGATCGTGCTTTGCGTCGTCTCGCTGGCCTTCGGCATTCTTTCCGGCCGCAGCGCCGCCATTGCGTCCACCGGCTTCGGAAGAAATCTGCGCCAGAAGCTGTATTATAAGGTGCAGGAGTACTCCTTTTCCAATATCGACAAATTCTCATCCGCCTCCATCGTCACCCGTCTGACCACCGATGTCACGCGAATTCAGATGGCCTTCATGATGATTATCCGGATCGCCGTCCGGGCGCCCATCATGCTCGTCCTGTCGGTGGTCATGGCCTTCCGGATCAATGTCCAGCTGGCTTCCATCTTCCTGATCGTCCTCCCGCTGCTGGCGATCGGCATTGTAGTGATCATGACCACCGTCCACCCCATGTTCCGGGAAGGCTTCAAGCTCTATGACCGTCTCAATCAGGTGGTGCAGGAAAATCTTCGCGGTATCCGGGTCGTAAAATCCTTCGTCCGCGAGGATCACGAAACCAAAAAATTCAAGGATGTTTCCGGCCGCATTTTCAAGCTCTTCCGCAAGGCCGAAACGATCATTGCTGCCAACTCTCCCATTATGAATCTGGCCTCCAGTGCCTGTATCGTGCTGATCTCCTGGCTGGGCGCCCGGATCATCGTCACCTCCGCCGGAGCCGCCATGACCACCGGCCAGCTCATGAGCATGATCACCTATGTCATGCAGATGCTGATGAACCTGATGATGCTGTCCATGATCTTCATGATGATCATTATGTCCCGGGCCTCTGCAGAGCGTGTGACAGAGCTGCTGAACGAGCAGCCGGATATCGTCACACCTGAAGATCCTGTCACTGTCGTGGCAGACGGATCCATCGAGTTTGACCATGTGACCTTTTCCTATAACCGGGAGGCCGAACGGCCTGTTCTGGACAATGTCCATCTGCGGATCGAATCCGGCGAGACTGTTGGTATTCTGGGCGGTACCGGCTCCAGCAAATCCTCTCTGGTGCAGCTGATCCCCCGCCTGTATGACGCCAAAGAGGGTACCGTCCGGGTAGGCGGCGTGGATGTGCGGGATTACGATCTGAACATTCTCCGCGATCAGGTGTCCATGGTGCTGCAGAAGAATGTCCTGTTTTCCGGCACCATCAAGGAAAATCTGTGCTGGGGCGATCCCAATGCCACCGATGAGGATATGATCCGCGTGTGCAAGCTGGCACAGGCCCATGGCTTCATCGAGGAGTTCCCCGATGGCTATGATACCTTCATCGAGCAGGGCGGCACCAACGTCTCCGGCGGTCAGCGTCAGCGGCTGTGTATTGCCCGCGCATTGCTGAAAAAGCCGAAGATCCTGATTTTGGATGACTCCACCTCCGCTGTGGATACCAAGACCGATGCCCTGATCCGGCAGGCTTTTGCCGAAGAGATCCCCGATACCACCAAGCTCATCATTTCCCAGCGCGTCAGTTCCGTACAGGATGCCGACCATATTCTGATTCTCGACAACGGTCAGGTGGTGGGCTACGGTACCCACGAGGAACTGCTGCAGTCCAATGACATCTACCGTGAAGTCTACGAATCCCAGACCAGAAAGGAGGTCGGCTGATATGCCTCCTGCACCCAAAGGCGCCGCTCACGGCCCCGTCCGGTTCGACAGCATCAAAAAAAGCACAGTCAAGCGTCTGCTCAGCACCATGAAACCCTATACCTGGCAGATGATCGTAGTGGCAGTCTGCATCATTGTTGCCGCCCTCACCAGCACCATTACCATGACCCAGATGGAAACCATCATTGATGACCACATCAAGCCCATGCTCCTCAGCGGTTCTTCCGATTTTTCCGGACTTTTGCAGGAGATCATCAAAATGGCCGTCCTGTTCGGCATCAGTATTGTGGCGATCACCCTGCAGGGCATCATCATGGCTACGGTCTCGCAGGGAGTTCTGCGGAATATCCGCAATGACATGTTCTCCCATATGCAGACCCTTCCGATCCGGTATTTTGATACCCATACCTTCGGCGACACCATGAGCCACTACACCAACGATACCGACACCCTGCGGCAGATGATCTCCCAAAGCATTCCCCAGCTGCTGTCCTCTCTCATGACCATCATCACCGTGTTTATCGCCATGGTTGCAAACAATCTGATCCTGACCATTTTTGTGCTCCTGACCGTCTTTGCCATGATGCTGGTCACCGTCAAGGTGGGCGGCAACTCTGCCAAGTATTTCTCCGCCCAGCAGAAATCTCTGGGCAACGTCAACGGCTACATCGAGGAGATGATCTCCGGTCAGAAGGTCATCAAGGTTTTTTGCCACGAGCAGGCGGCAAAGGAAGAATTTGACCGCCGCAACGATACCCTGCAGCACAATGCCCGTCAGGCCAACATCTTTGCCAACATTCTCATGCCCATCATGGGCAATCTGGGTCATCTGCAGTATGTACTGATCGCCATTCTGGGCGGTGCTATGGCCATCCTCTCCGGTGAGACCCTGATTACCCTT
Organism: Candidatus Avilachnospira sp.; assembly: GCA_045530865.1. GTDB lineage: Bacteria > Bacillota > Clostridia > Oscillospirales > Oscillospiraceae > Avoscillospira. The sequence goes on along the minus strand of JAZSCX010000050.1, from coordinate 9,578 downwards.
GGCGGACTGGCCGCGTTCCTAACTCTGTCCAGAAGCTTCACCCGTCCTGTGACCCAGATCTCCCAGCAGATGAACTCCGTGATCATGGCCATGGCCGGCGCAGAGCGTATCTTTAACCTTATGGATGAGCAGTCCGAAACCGATCAGGGCTATGTCACTCTGGTCAATGCCACGGAAGCGCCGGACGGCACCCTGACAGAAAGCGCCGACCGCACCGGTGTCTGGGCATGGAAGCACCCCCATCAGGCGGACGGCACCGTGACCTATACCAAGGTGACAGGCGATGTGCGGATGCACATGGTGGATTTTGCCTATGTGGAGGGCAAAACGGTGCTGGAGGACATCAGCCTGTTTGCCAAGCCCGGACAGAAGATCGCTTTTGTGGGCGCCACCGGTGCCGGCAAGACCACCATCACCAATCTGATCAACCGGTTCTATGATATTGCCGACGGAAAGATCCGCTACGACGGCATCAACATCAATAAGATCCGGAAATCAGATCTGCGTCACTCTCTGGGCGTGGTGCTGCAGGATGTGAACCTGTTCACCGGCACGGTCATGGAGAACATCCGTTACGGCAAGCTGGACGCCACAGACGAAGAGTGCATTGCCGCCGCGAAGCTGGCCAATGCCCACGATTTCATCTCCCGGTTGCCCCATGGATACCAGACCGTTCTGTCCGGCGATGGCTCCGGCCTCAGCCAGGGACAGCGGCAGCTGCTCTCCATCGCCAGAGCCGCCGTGGCCGACCCCCCCGTCATGATTTTGGATGAGGCCACCTCCTCCATCGATACAAGAACGGAAGCCATCGTCCAGCGCGGCATGGATCAGCTGATGCAGGGCAGAACTGTGTTTGTCATTGCCCACCGGCTCAGTACGGTCATGAACTCCAATGCCATCATGGTGCTGGATCACGGACATATCATCGAGCGGGGCAGCCATGAGGAACTGATCGCCCAGAAGGGTACCTACTATCAGCTCTACACCGGCGCCTTTGAACTGGAATAACGCAAAAACGCCACACGCCGAAAAACGGCGTGTGGCATTTCAATACACGGCTTATTGCAGCTCCGACAGGTTGGCCAGTTCCCGGATCTCGTTCAGGAGGTATTCCGGTGCCGCAGCGCTGCGCAGCTGCTCTTTGGAGAAGGTGGTGGGCACTGCCGCCGCATCCATGCCTGCTGCATGGGCAGCCTGCACGCCGCTGACGGCGTCCTCTGCCACAAGGCAGTCTGCCGGATCTTCTCCCACCAGCTCTGCGCCCTTGAGATAAATATCCGGGAAGGGCTTCTTCCGGGTCACTTCGTTGCCGCTGACAATGGCGGTGAACAGCTCCTGTGGAACGCCAAGGGCAGACAGGTTGTACAGCACCTTCCCCCGGTCGGCTGCGGAGCAAATGGCCAGCTTGATGCCACGGCTGTGGAGGGTCTCCAGCATTTCCTTCACGCCAATGGGCACCACGGCGTCTTCCTTTACTCTCTGCCCATAAAAATCATAGGCCCGCTGCTTCATGGCGGGGTCATAGGTCAACCCGTACTTTTCCGCCACACCGCCGATAAACCGGTCTTCACCCATGCCGGTGAATTCCAGAAAGTCCTCATGCTTTGCGCGGATCCCGTACTCCTGCAAAGACTGGATGGAAGCTGCCCGGATCAGCCATTCGCTGTCGATCAAAACACCGTCCATATCAAACAAAATTGCTTTGTATTTCATGTTTCCGTTCTCCTTCTTAGGTAAAAAACAAGACGCAGAATCATCTGCGTCTTGTAGAAAAGCAAATTACAGAGCCTTCTTTGCAGTCTCAACCAGAGCTGCGAAAGCGGCGGCGTCGTTGATGGCCATCTCGGACAGGGTCTTGCGGTTCATCTCGATGCCAGCCTTCTTCAGACCGTACATGAAGCGGGAGTAGTTGATGCCCATGGGAGCAACAGCAGCGGAGATACGAGCGATCCACAGCTGACGGAACTCTCTCTTCTTCAGCTTACGGCCAACGTAAGCGTAAGTGCCGGACTTGATGACAGCCTGCTTGGCCATCTTGAAGTGGGTGGACTTGGAGCCCCAGTAGGACTTAGCCAGCTTCAGAACTTTATTTCTTCTCTTGCGCGTCATCATTGCGCCTTTAATTCTTGCCATTTCGTTATCCTCCTATATAAATTCGACCGATTATTTGTAAGGAATCATCTCGCGGATTGCAGCGCTGTTGGTAACGTCAGCATAGCCGTTCTTCCGCAGATTTCTGGTTCTCTTGGTGGTCTTCTTGGTGAGGATATGGCTCTTGAAAGCGTGGGCTCTCTTGACCTTACCGGACTTGGTCAGGTTGAATCTCTTCTTAGCGCCACTGTGCGTCTTAAACTTAGGCATTGTTGGATCTCCTTCCGTATAATTACAATATGAATTGTTATTTTGCAGCTTTGGGGCTCAGGAACATGGTCATGTTGCGTCCGTCGAGCTTGGGGTTCTTCTCCACACTGGCAACCTCGAGGCACTGCTCACCGAACTGCTTCAAAAGAACTTCGCCAATGGAGGTGTGCGCCATTTCACGGCCGCGGAAGCGAACCGTCACCTTGACACGGTTGCCCTCTTTCAGGAACTTCTGCGCATTCTTCAGCTTGACGTTGAAGTCGTTGGTATCGATGTTGGGAGACATACGGACTTCCTTCACTTCCACCACATGCTGATTCTTCTTGGCTTCCTTTTCCTTCTTCATCTGCTCGAAGCGGAACTTGCCGTAATCCATAATCTTGCAGACGGGAGGAACCGCATTGGGAGCGATCTTCACCAGATCCAGATCTTTTTCATAGGCCATTCGCTGTGCATCTGCAGAGGACATGATACCGAGCTGTGCGCCATCATCACCGATCACGCGAATTTCTTTATCGCGGATCTCCTCATTGAGCTGATGTTCTAATTTAGCGATGTGAAACACCTCCAAAACACAAAACGCGGATGCCAGATAGCACCCGCACACATAACACCCGTCCGAAACCGGCCGGAAGTGAAGCAATGTGAACCTTTTCGCATGATCGCTGAAGGTGAGTCGCGGTGCTACCGCTCCTTCTTTATTTTAACCTCAAGTATTTTATCACGCACTTCCGCCCTTGTCAAGGGGAAAATGCGCATTCTTATCGGGAATTCTTCGGCGTTTCCGTCGGTTTTCCCGTTGCGTTGACACCACTTTGTTTCTATAATAAAATTTTACCATACATTACATTTTTTTGCAACCGTTGTCCGGATTTTCCGTCTGTATCAGTAAGGAGGTGTTTGCATGACCGCGATCTATGCCCTTTCTCACTTTGCGGTGGATCTGGGCTGCGCTTATGCCGTCTTTTCCGGCAGCACCGCCGGAGTCATGGGCTATCTGCTCTATAATTTCTTTGCCTTTGCGGTGCAGATGCCCTTGGGACTGCTGGCTGACCGGTTTGGGAAAAACTGCTGGTTTGCTGTTTTGGGCACCTTGCTGGTGGCGCTGATCTGCTGTTTTTCCGCCTTTGGCACAGGGGGAATCATCCTTCTGGGTCTTGGAAACGCCCTGTTCCACATCGGCGGTGGCCTTGATGTGTTGAATTTGTCCGGCAGCCGTGCCGCGCCTCTCGGTGTGTTTGTCTCCCCCGGTGCCTTCGGCCTGTTCCTCGGAACGCTTTGGGGGAATCATATGGGATCCCGGGTTCCGGTGCTGCTGGCACTGCTTATCTGCGCCGCTCTGATGGTTTTCATCCCCACCCGACGCGCTTTGCCTCAAAACGCCCCGCTGGACTTTCCGGAAAAGTCCCTGTTCCCGTGGGCGGCGCTGTTGTTTCTGGTGGTGGCGCTTCGTTCCTTCGGTGGGCTGCAGGCTGCGTTTTCATGGAAAACCGGTCTTTGGAGCTGGCTTGCCGTGGCAGCCGTGGTGCTGGGCAAGACCTGTGGCGGGTTTCTGTCCGACCGGTTCGGCGCCATTCCGGCAGCCATCGGTTCGCTGCTGCTGAGCACCGCCCTGTTCTGCGGCAGTCATCTGCCAATCTGCGGCGTATTGGCCCTGTTCTGTTTCAATATGTCCATGCCCATCACCCTGTTTGCACTGGCGCAGGCCATGCCCGGCTGCAAGGGCTTCTCCTTCGGCCTTTTGACCTTCGCGTTGTTTCTGGGTTTCCTGCCTACCTGCTTCGGTGCACCGACTATCGGCGGCTTCGCCATGGCGGCAGTCAGTGCGGGATCCCTGCTGCTTTTGCTGCCGGCTCTGAAGCAGACCTGCAGAGGGGGAGGTCTAGGATGGCTCTTCTGATGTCACTTTCTGTTTCTCTCGCATTGACCCTTCTTTTCGAGCTGACCTTCGCGTGGCTCTGGGGCGTCCGGAGGAAAGGGCTGGTGCTGGTGATTCTCATGAATGTCCTGACCAACCCCGCTGTGGTTACACTCCACTACATCTGTACTGCAGTGTTGGGCTGGAACGAAATTCTCCCCGTTCTCATTTTGGAAGCCGCCGCCATCATCGCAGAGGGCTTCTGCTGCCGGGGGATGATCCAAAAACCGTGGAAATTTGTAATCTGTGTCAATCTGCTCTCCTATCTCACCGGAGAGCTGTTGCAACGAACCTGCTAGGAGGGAGTTTGATGAAAAAACTGTTTGCTCTTTTGACCGCATCCCTGTTCGTTTTGCTGTTCACCGCCGTGGCCTCCGCCGATGTGATCGTTGGACCGGTCATGTATCTGATGGTGGCAATTCGCTACTGGCCGGTGGTGCTGCTGGTGGCTGCTTTGATCGTTGTCACTGTCATTCTCATCCGCAAGCTGAAGAAATAAGGAGGTTTCCGCTATGAAAAAGCTGGCTTTTTTGATCCTTGTGCCGCTGCTGTACAGCTTTGTCCTGCCTGTATCGGCGGATATTCTCTGGGAGCCCTTTGACAACAACTATTATATGAACGATTACGACAGCTGCACCACCGTTGCCCGGAACTACTATGTTCCCGAGGACAGTACCGTCAGCTTCTACAAAAACCCCGAAGGCGGCGCCCTGATCACCACGGCGGAAGCAGGCACCCGGATTTATGTGGGCTTTTCCAAGGAAGTAAACGGCGAAGTCTGGGGCGTGGGTTACCCCATTGGTGACTGGGAAACCGAGGGCTGGTTCCGTCTGGGCCGCCTGCAGCTGGAATATGACAGCCAGCTGTTTATGGAGGAACACCGGGAGGCCATCGTGGCGGAGACTGTCTCCTTTGAGACGGCAGACCTGACCGATGCCGTTCCCACATGGACGTATCCCGGCTCCGGAATTCCGGATCATACACTGGATTTCGACTGGGATGAAGTCACCTACAATGAGGGCCGGCTGGAATGCAGGCAGGTCTATACCGACGAGAACGGCGGTCGGTGGGGCTACGTGGGCTATTATATGGGCCGCTGCGGCTGGATCTATCTGGATGACCTCTATGCCGCCGAACCGCCCGCCTTCCCGCAGCAGGCAGCAAGCACTGTTACAGACACTACGCCCACAGAAGCTGCACCCAACACCGTGCCTGTCTGGGTCTGGTTCCTGATTCCCGCCGTGGTTCTTTGCACGGCAGCCGGTATCATCCTGATCAAGCGGAGCCGATAACCGAACACACCTCCCGCCTACCGGGAGGTATTCCTTTCTGCAAGAATCTGAAATTTTTCTTGTAAACTTTGATGGGATTCGATATGATATAAGAAAAAGTACCCAATTGGGTTTTGCATAGACAGGAGTGGTTCCCATTAGAAAGAGAGGCAAATTCGAGCAGCCCCGCGTGCCTGTTGAGCAGCGGACTGCTGTGGAAACAAAACCGGAGCCGCAAAAAAAGCCGGTGCAAAAAAAATCTGTCCTGCTTCCCGTGATTCTCATCTCCGCCGCAGCGCTGGTGGCTGCGGCTGCTATCGGTCTGTATGCCTACGGCGCAAAGCTGCAGGGGCAGAATACGATATTCCCCAACGTCTTTCTGGCTGGCGTGAATGTGGGCGGCATGACCGTCGAGGAAGCTGCCGCCACCGTGGAGGCTGCTGTCACCGTCACAGAAACCGCACCCACCCTGCAGGTGGAACTGCCGGATCAGGCCCTGACCTTTGCGCCGCAGCAGACAACCTATGCGGCAGATCCTCATGCCGCAGCCGAACTGGCCATGGCCTATGGCAGAAGCGGCAATGCCTTCAAGGCTGTATTTACCTATCTGGGCAAGGCTCCTGTGGCAATCGACCTGACCACCTGCCTTGATCTGGATGAAGCCCACATCCGCAATATTATCGATCAGGCAGCCGAAAAGGTTGGTACGGCGCTGGAAGCTTCTTCCGTCGCGTACAACGAAAAGCGGCAGCAGTTGGAAATCAAAACCGGCAGACCCTCCGTGGGTCTGGATGCTGACAGCCTGTATGAAGCCGTCTGTCAGGCCTATGCCGACGGCAGTACCGAGACGATACAGTGGGACTATGTTGAAAAGCTGCCGGACACGATCGATTTGGCGGAGTATCAGAAAATCTTCTGCACCGACCCGGTGGATGCGTACTATGATGCGGAAAATCACACCATCGTGGAGGACGTGCCCGGTCTGCATTTTGATCTGGCAGAAGCACAGGCCAAAGTGGATAAAGCCAAATACGGCGAAACGGTCACCGTAAAGCTGAAGGAAGTCCCCGCCGAGCTCACTGCTGAAAAGCTGGATCAGCAGATGTTCGGCGAGAAGCTGGAAAGCCGTTCCAGCTACTACTGGAGCTGGCAGACCAACCGCACAGAAAACCTCCGTCTGGCCTGCGAGGGCATCAACGGCACCATCATCAATCCCGGTGAAGTGTTCTCCTTTAACGAAGTATTGGGTGAGCGCACCGCTGAAAAGGGCTATCTGCCTGCACCGGTGTTCGGCGGCGAGGGCAATATGGCCGAGGGCGGCGGTATCTGTCAGGTGGCCTCCACCATTTTTTACACGGTGCTGTATCTGGATCTGGAAACCGTACAGCGTGTGCCCCACTCCTACTCTGTGGACTATGTGCCGCTGGGAATGGACGCCGCCATCTACTGGGATGAGGGACAGGATTACCAGTTCCGCAACACCCAGGAGAACCCCATTCGCATTGAAGCGAACATTGACGATGGGCATGTGAATATCACCTTCTGGGGCGTGAAGGAAAATGACAACTATGTGGTCATGACCTACGAGATCTTCGAATCCTGGGATGATCCGGATGAAAAGCTGGTGAACCCCAACCGTCCCGCCGGTACCCGCGATCTGATCCAGTACCCCTCCAAGGGCATGAAGGTCAACGCTTTCCAGAGCGTGTTCAGCGGTGACCATCAGCTGCTCAGAACCGAACGCTACTACAGCTACTATTACAGCCGTCCGAGGATCTATGAGGTGTCTCCGGATATGGCAACCAACGGCGGTGCAACGCCTTCTACCCCGTCCACACCGGATACGCCGGATGTACCTTTCGTCCCCTCCGGTGACCCGCTGGGTGGATGAATAAGCGAATATAGAAAGAACGCCCCGAACGGAAACCCGTTCGGGGCAGTAAATTTGTGGAGCACCTGCCTTTTAAGCAGGGTGTTTTGTTCTCTGAATCTTCACTTTTCACTACAACCTATTACGTTCCAAAAATCGACCTTAGTTTTAACGAAGAGTGAAGAGATGATAGTGAATAAGTAAAAATCGACAATCTTCTGGCGAAGATTGTCAATTTTTGGTGACCCGCCGGAGATTCGAACTCCGGACACCCTGCTTAAAAGGCAGGTGCTCTGCCGACTGAGCTAGCGGGTCATCTGGCTGGGATGGCAGGATTCGAACCTACGCATGACGGAGTCAAAGTCCGTTGCCTTACCGCTTGGCTACATCCCAATGTTGGCACAGAAACTTCAAGCCCCGCCAGAGGCGAGGCTTGAGAAAAGAATGGGGTGGATGAAGGGATTCGAACCCTCGGCCTCCAGAGCCACAATCTGGCGCGCTAACCAACTGCGCCACATCCACCATATTCATCTTCTGATGCACTGCACCACGGCATCTGCCCTATTCAGGCTGGCACGCCAGAAGGGACTCGAACCCCTGACCTACTGCTTAGAAGGCAGTTGCTCTATCCAACTGAGCTACTGGCGCATATGGAGCGGGTGATGGGAATCGAACCCACGCGACCAGCTTGGAAGGCTGGGGTTCTGCCATTGAACTACACCCGCGAAACCCGCGTTGGGGTGTACTGATGCAATCAGCTATACGATAATATCACAGCTTGCCCTTGCTGTCAAGGTCTTTTTTGCCAATTATTCTGCTTTTCCTCTTGCCTTTTCTCTGGTTTTTCTGTATGATGGAGCGGTAATGTGACAAAGGAAAACAATGCCAAACGTTTTGGCTTTTGAGGTTATTCGAATGGATTTCAAGAAACTCTATATAGAAAAGGCCGTCTACCCCGCCATGACGCTGCTGCAGCACAATCGGGTGACCGCCTATACAAAGCACCTGCTGGCATCTGAAACACTGGATCCTGCTCAACGGGCTGCCGATCTGCGGGCCAGGCTGTCAGAGCTGCTGTTTTTCTGCCGCGACCGCGTGCCGGCTTATTCCGATCTGCCATTTACGGAGCTGGAACTGCGGCGGGAGGCGCTGGACTGTATGCAGGCAGTGGATCCCATGCCTCTGTCCGAATATCTGGCGCAGGCTCATGAATATCTCCGTCGGGATGCAGACATGGAGCATCTGCTCCACACCGCCTACAGTCCCGATGGGCAGCTGCAAGCCGATCTGTACTACTCACAAGAGCAGGTGGAGCGCTACGAAGCGGCCCGTTGGCGCGGTCTGAGCTGGTACGGCGTCACCTATGGCAGCCCCAGTGTCCTGCTGTGGGACCGCCCCCGGGATCCCTACTTCCTTCGGGAAGAGCCTTACATGAAAAACCGCCTGTATCTTTCCGTGTGCGCCATGACCGATAAGAGTGTGCAGCCTACCCTGGAAGAGGTCGACCGTTTTGCCCCGGAATACATTTCCGGCAGCGCCTCCGCACTGGCTGCCCTTGCCGACGGCATGGAACGAACCGGACTGCGGCTGCAGACGCCGCTGAAGGTCGTCACCGTCACCCGCGGCGTTGCCGATGGGCAGCTGCGCCGCCGGGTAAAGGCGCTGTTTGGCTGTCCGGTTGCCCAGACGCTGGGACTGCGGACAGAAGGAATCGTGGCGTTCATGTGTCCGGAAGGGCATCTTCATGTCACGGCGGAGAATTGCTTTGCAGAAGTTCTGGATCCCCAGACATGGGAAGCCGTTTCCACCGGAAAGTCCGGCCTGCTGGCGGTTACCGATCTGATTGGCACGGTCATGCCCCATTTGCGGGTGGTGCTGAACTACATGGCGGAGCTTTCCGACGAGCCCTGCCCCTGCGGACGGACATTGCCGGTGCTGAAGCACCTGCGGGCAACAGCTCCGGGGATGTAATCAGCCAAGGATATGCTACAAAAACCGAAAACTGTCCGTTATATTTTGTAGGGGCGACTATCATGTCAAGTGTAACATGGTATACACCAGTGTAGGGACATAGTATACAACTCACATTCTCGCAATGGAGCGGTGTATCAGTTGTCCATTCTCTGTATCGAACTCGGCAATTTTGAAATTTCGATAG